>JAFGVP010000066.1 GCA_016937945.1 Pontiellaceae bacterium
CACCCTTGTCCGCCTCCGGCTCCAGTCCCCCTGCAGTATTTCCTAAGAAAGAGGGACTGCATGGTTCTATTTCGTAAGGCTACGGACACACAGCGAAGACTCAGCCAAAGTGGACGAGTCCCGCCTCGCGCAGGCTGAGAAAATCGCTTCCGGCGAGGAGACGGCGATGGCCGAGCACGATATGATCCAGCACCTTGATGCCCATCACCTCTCCGGCACCGATGAGCTGCTTCGTCACCTTGATATCTTCGGCCGAAGGCGTTGGATCGCCGGAAGGATGGTTGTGCGCAAGGATGACGGCGGCGCAGGAGTGTTGCAATGCCCGTTTAAAGAGTTCGCGCGGATGCACCAGACTGCTGTTCAACGTACCTTCGCTGATTACCTGAGGCTCGCCGATCAACCGGTTTTTGGTATCAAGCAGCAGCGCCCAGAACACCTCGTGCTGCAGGATGCGGGCGCGCTCACGCAGAACGGCCGCCGCCTGCTCCGGCGTGGAGATCAGCGGATTCTGCCCGACGCTCTCGCGCGTCAGGCGCTGGGCCAGCTCCATGGCCGCCTTGATCATCTGTGCCTTGACCGGTCCGATGCTCTCTATCGCCTGAAGTTCTTTGGCCGAAGCCCGCGCCAGCGCCGTAAGTGATCCGAAGGTGGAAAGTAGCCGCTGAGAAACTTCAATCACATTCATTCCGGTCGAGCCGGTCCTTAGAATCAGGGCCAACAGCACCGCATCGGAAACATTTTCGGGCCCAACGCGATCAAACTCTTCCCGCGGACGAAGCTGCGCGGGCATATCGCACACGCGCAGCGCCTGCGACTTTACATCGTAACCGCCCGCCACCTCTTGATTATTGCAAGACATTCTTTACAAGTAACCTTGCAAAACAAAAAGGTCACGTTAATAGTGGCATCATTTCCCGGTTGAACCGAATCCTCCGGCACCGCGGGTCGTCTCGGAAAGTTCGTCAACCATTTCATAATAGATCGGGGAACAGTCGCAGGCCACCACCTGGAACAGACGCTGCCCCTTTTCTGCAGTGTAGGCAAAATCCTTAATATTATCGCACATGGCGATCAGCTCTCCGCGATAGCCACCATCAATCAGACCTATGGAATTGGCCATGCGCAGCGGTGTTTTTGAGATACTCGAACGCGGCATGAGAAAATAGGCCTTTCCATCCTGAGGCTCGCATGAAATGCCCAAATGAATCGGCAGCGTTTGACCGGGATGGATAGTGATATCTTCCAGAACGTAGAGGTCGAGTCCGGCATCGCCTTCATGAAAATGACCGTGATCAGCGTAAACTTCGCGAGCGGTTTCATTGAGGGGCTTGATTTTCAGATGCATGGCATAATTCCTGTCTTTGGTTGTTTAAAATTCCGAATCATTGTAGCTTCCGGGTCCTTAAACGACAAGGAGTAGATGGATGTTGAAGTTGGCCATATTCGGATCAGGCTCGGGCACCAATTGCCAGGCCATTATCGATGCAATTGAAGCAGGAACACTTGATGCGCGGATTCAGTGCATTCTGTCCGATGTGGAGGATGCATATATTCTCGAACGGGCCCGCAAACACGGCATTCCGGCCATCTGGTTTGATTGCGCGCCCTTTAAATCCAAACTTGATGGTGATGCCGAGGCAAAGGTTCTGGAGATTCTGGCGGACCACGATGTCAATTTTATCGCGCTGGCCGGATTTATGCGGATCGTTAAGGACGGCTTGCTGAAGGCCTACGAAGGTCGCATGATCAACATTCACCCCTCCCTGCTGCCCAGCTTCCCCGGACTGAACGGCGGAAAACAGGCATTCGATTACGGCGTTAAATATACGGGTTGCACCGTTCACTTTGTCGATGCCGGCGTTGATACCGGCGCCATCATTAACCAGAAAATGATTGCGATTGATGATGACGATACGCTGGATAGCATGATGGAAAAGCTCCATGCTCAGGAGCACATTGCCTATCCCGAAGCCTTGCGCTGGATTGCAGAAAATCGGATTCGCCGTAACGGACGGCGCATCACAATCGAATAACACAACATGGACAATCAATTAAAACTTGGCTGGCGCGAATGGTGCGCCCTGCCGGATTTGGATCTTCCCGCCATTAAAGCCAAGATTGATACCGGGGCAAAAACGTCTGCCCTTCATGCGTTTCATATCGATCCGTTCACTGAGAAAGGAAAGCGTTTCGTGCGCTTTCAGGTGCATCCCATCCAGCGTATCGACGAACTGGTTGTGGAGTGCGTTGCCCCGGTTAAGGATGAACGGCTGGTAAGCGACTCCGGCGGCCATAAAGAAATGCGCTATATCATTGAAACCGTGGTCCGAATTGGAGATAAGTGCTGGCCGATTGAAATGTCGCTTACCAACCGGGACACCATGCTCTTCCGCATGCTGCTTGGCCGGCGCGCCATGGAAGGCCATGCCGTTATTGATCCCTCAGCCTCCTACCTGAATGGGCGCCTGAAGCCGAAGCGGCTTTACGGCTTGATCTAATTTGGAGAGAACTAATGAAAATCGCAATTTTATCGCGGAATGCTAAACTGTATTCAACGCGCCGGCTCAGGCAGGCGGCGGAGGATCGCGGCCATGAAGTCGTGGTCATTGATGTGTTGCGCGCCTATATGAATATTGCATCGCACCATCCGACGATTCACTACAAGGGAGAACCCGTACTGGGCGTCGATGCCGTAATTCCCCGAATCGGCGCGTCGGTGACGTTTTACGGCGCCGCCGTATTGCGGCAGTTTGAAATGATGGGGGTTTATCCGTTGAATGAATCCGTCGCCATCACCCGCTCGCGCGACAAGCTCCGCTCACTGCAATTATTGGCGCGCCGCGGCATCGGACTTCCGGTGACCGGGTTTGCCAGCAAGCCGGACGACATCAAGGACATGATCCGCATGGTCGGCGGCGCTCCGTTGGTTGTTAAACTGCTTGAAGGCACTCAGGGAATCGGCGTCGTTCTGGCCGAAACCCAGAAGGCGGCGGAAAGCGTGATCGAGGGCTTCATGGGCGTCAAAGCAAACATTCTCGTTCAGGAATATATCAAGGAAGCCAAAGGAGCCGATATCCGTTGCTTTGTCATCGGCGGAAAGGTGGTTGCATCCATGCAGCGCAAGGCCGCCCCGGGAGAATTCCGATCCAACCTGCATCGCGGCGGCACCTCTTCCCTGATCCGGATCACTCCGGAAGAACGGTCAACCGCCGTTCGCGCGGCCCGGATCATGGGTCTGAACGTAGCCGGCGTCGACCTGCTTCGTTCAAACCATGGACCGGTCGTGATGGAGGTCAACTCCAGCCCTGGACTCGAGGGCATCGAAACCGCCACGGGCAAGGATATTGCCGGAATGATTATTGAATACATCGAAAAGGATGCCCGGGCTGGCAACACAAAAACCAAGGGACAGGGATAATGCAAAAATTGCTCTCCATCGGCGGGCAAGAAATCAGGAGCGGCACACGGGAAACCATTCACCTGCCGCTGCCCTATTTTTATACGCATTCTCCCTCCACCATGCCGGTTCATGTCATCCGAGGAAAGCAGGCCGGCCCCTGTCTGCTGGTGACCTCCGCCCTGCATGGCGACGAACTGAACGGCATCGAGATTATCCGGCGGCTGTTGCTCAACAAATCCCTGAACCGCATCAAGGGAACCCTGATCTGCATCTCCGTTGTCAATGTATTCGGCTTTATCGCACAGTCCCGCTACCTGCCGGACCGGCGCGACCTCAACCGCTCCTTCCCCGGTTCTGCAAAAGGATCGATGGCGGCGCGGCTGGCCAACCTGCTGGTAACGGAAATCCTGCCCCATTGTACACACCTGCTCGATTTGCATACCGGTGCCATCGGGCGAGAAAACCTTCCGCAGATCCGCGGATGTTTCAACATGCAAGGCATTCTGTCCGACATGGCCAAAGCCTTCAATGCGCCGGTTCTTCTCGATCTTGGCCTGCGAGTCGGAACCTTCCGGGAAACCGCGCACAAGATGGGCATTCCAAGCCTGGTCTACGAAGCCGGTGAAGCGCTTCGGTTTGATGAGATCTCCATTCGTGCCGGTGTATCGGGAACGCTGAATGTCATGACCCATCTGGGTATGATCCGAAAACGCGCATCCCAGAAAGATCACCACCCGCTCATCGCGAAAAGTACCCAATGGGTCCGCGCGCCGCAAAGCGGCGTTACCCGATCTCTGGTTGCCCTTGGAGCCCGTGTCGTGGAGGACGAAATTCTGGCCTATATCAGTGATCCGTTCGGCGAACACGAGGAAGTGATCAAGAGTCCGGTGGCCGGCATCGTGATTGGGCGGATTCGCCAGCCGCTCGTCCACGAAGGCGAAGCAGTCTTTCATATCGCTAAGTTTGCCGAAACAGCCGAGGCAGCCGAAAGCATCGGCATCTTCCAGGACGCTTTCGATCCTGTATCCGGCACCTCAGACAGCGAAGAGCCGCCGCTCGTCTAACCCTTAAAAGGCCCCGGTTTGCTTCTTTCTTGGCATTGAGACGGGGTTCTTTTAGTTTCCGGACAGTTTACCGGAATGAAGGAGCATAAGCGAATGGCAAAAGAAAAGTGGGGATCCAAGCTTGGAGTTATTCTGGCCGTAACCGGCAGCGCGGTCGGACTCGGCAACTTCCTGCGCTTTCCGGGCGTGGCTTGCGCCAACGGCGGTGGCGCGTTCATGATTCCATACATCATCGCCTTCATCCTGTTGGGACTTCCGATCGCCTGGGTGGAATGGGCCATGGGGCGGTACGGCGGCCGAAACGGATTTTCATCCGCCCCCGGCATCTTCCGAGCGATTACCGGAAAGAACCGGACCGCCCAGATCGGCACGCTCGCCGTTATTATCCCGGTCATCATTTATATGTACTATGTCTCCATCGAGGGATGGTGTCTTGGTTATGCATGGAAATACTGGACCGGCGGCATGGATACCGTCGTAGCGGAGGCCCAACTGCATACGGCGGCGGAACAGCCGCCGGCGACAACTCCCGAGACGGAACAACTGCAACTGCTGGAACAGAAGGAAGCCGGCATCAATGCCACAAAATCCTATCTGCTTCACTTCGCCGGCATTGTTGCCGAAAATGACCACCAGAAGAGCGGAAACCTGCGAATCCTGAGGGAATTCGGACAAGGCAGCATGCCGTTTCTCCTGATCTGCTTTGCCGTCAATTTTTTTCTGATCTATCGAGGCATCAACCGGGGAATTGAGTGGTTCTGCCGATGGGCCATGCCGGCACTCGTGGTATGCGCCCTTATTATTCTGGTGAGGGTACTTACACTGGGAACTCCGAATTCGCTTATGCCGGAAGCCTCGATATCCAACGGACTGGGCTTTATGTGGAATCCGGTCGGCCACAATCTGGTGAACGGAGATCTTGTCGAGGTCGGCTTCTGGGAAGCCCTTTCCAATCCGCAGACCTGGCTGGCCGCCGCCGGACAGATTTTCTTTTCGCTCTCGGTAGGTTTCGGAGTTATTCTGACCTATGCCTCTTATACCAAAGAGAATGATGACATTGCCTTGAGTTCGCTTTCGGCTGCTTCAGGAAACGGTTTTTTTGAAGTAGCCCTCGGGGGTATGATTGTAATCCCGGCCGCTTTTGTCTTTCTCGGACCAACGTCCATTATTTCCGCGGGAGAAAAAGCCAGCTCGCTGTCGCTGGGCTTTTTTGCTCTCCCCGGAGTTTTTGAAAATATGCCGGCCGGACACTTTTTCGGAGGACTCTTTTTCTTCCTGCTGTTTATCGCTGCAGTAACGTCATCCCTCTCCATGCTGCAGCCGGCCATCGCCTTTCTCGAGGAAGGACTCGGCCTCGGCCGGCATGCTTCGGTAACTCTTCTCGGTTTCATTACAGCAACCGGCGCCCTGTTTGTCTCACTGGTCAGCGACGGACTCGTCGTCCTCGATCATCTCGACTTCTGGACAGCAAACTTCTGCATCTTCCTGCTGGCAACCATTGAAGTGATCTTCTTTTCATGGATCATGGGACTGGATCGAGGTCTGAAGGAGCTTGCACATGGAGCAGAAATCCGGCTTCCCAAAGCCCTTCCGTTTGTCCTGAAATACATCACCCCGGCGTTTCTTCTGATTATTTTCGGTAGCTGGCTGAGCCGGGAGGTTTTCTCGAACGGCCCGTATATTAAAGCGCTCAAAGAAAATTCGATCGTCCAACTCACGCTGGCATTCATTCTGGCAAATTACCTGTTTTTCGCCATTCTCGTTCACATTGCCGTGCAACGATGGAAGAAAATTGAACGAAACGGGAAGGAGGTTGAAGCATGACACCCGCCGGATGGATTATCATGATCGTCAGCGTATTCGGAATGACCGGACTTTTTGCATGGTGCATCCGCAAGGTGCTGACGATTCCCGAAGCAGCCGAACATCTGCACTCCCAGTCCGATATCGACCCGCACGATCAGGAATAAAAAAATGCCGCACAGACATGCGGCATTTTCAAAAACAGACAGTGTGCCGTTTAGTTCCGGTGACGGAAAGAAATACGTCCCTTGGTCAAATCGTAGGGGGAGATTTCGACCGTAACGCGGTCGCCCACAGCAATACGAATGAAGTGCTTACGCATTTTTCCGGAAATGTGCGCAAGAATTTCGTGACCATTTTCCAGCTCAACGCGATACATGGTGGCGGGCAAAACCTGCTTAACCACACCATCAACTTCAATTACATCTTCTTTCGCCATATATTCTCCTTCAAAATTGTGAAGGGGGAATGCTACACGCTTGTTGGGGCTTTGCAACCTTAACCGAGGGACCTTTTCGCTAAATCCCCATTCTTTTCTCCGCTTTAGCGAAAAAAGCTATGCCGCCTCACCGCGAAGCGGAATATTGCGCTTGTACAGGTTGATGTAACGCTGGATGCGGTTGGACAGATCCTTCTGACGATTGACCTTAGCCACCTTGAAGGCTTTTTTTGCCCACTCCGATGCTTCCGTAAAATGCTGAAGCTCGGCATAGGCCGCACTGATCAGCACAAGGGTAAGACCGTCGTTCTGGCCGGTGATATCCAGTAGCTTCTGAGCATATTCTAGCGCCTCATGCCCATTCCGTTCTTCCGGATTTTCATCGGTGGCAAGAATCAGGATCAACTCACGCAACGCACTTGTGTCACGAGGATTGACATGCAACCGCTTGCGAATCCGGTCACTCGCGGAAGAATCGTCCAGTTCATCCAGTTCCCCGTCAACATCCGACAGCGCAGAAAAGTTCAGATCGAGCTCAATATCCTCTTCCTCAAATTTCTTCTGCAGGAAGGTCTTATCGATAGCATTGGCATAGGCCTCTTCCGGCGAAATGATACCGCGCTTCACCAGACTCAGCAGGTCATCGGCAAAGGTACACATACCCACCTTGCGGCCCGTCTGCATCAACGAAGGAATCTGATGCGTCTTGCCCTCCCGAATATTGGCCGCCACGGCGGGAGTCACCACCAGAATTTCGGCCGAAGCAACTCGCCCGCCACCGATCCGCTTACAAAGAGTCTGGGCTATTACACCTTTCAGAGAATCCGCCAGCATGGTTCGAATCTGATTCTGCCGATCTGCCGGAAATTTATCGATGATACGATCAACGGTGGTCGCCGCGGTATTCGTATGGAGCGTTCCAAAAACCAGATGGCCGGTTTCGGCGGTTTCGATGGCAATTTCCATGGTTTCAAGGTCACGCATTTCCCCCACTAGAACAATATCGGGGTCTTCACGCAAAGCGGCACGAAGCGCACTCGCAAAACTCTTGGTATGGACGTGAACTTCACGCTGGTTGACCAGACAGCCAATTGAGCGGTGCTTGAATTCTACCGGATCTTCAATCGTAATCAGATGCTGCCGGCGCGTCCGGTTGATCAGGTCAATCATGGCTGCCAGCGTTGTCGATTTACCGCTTCCGGTCGGGCCGGTTACAATTACCAGTCCTTTTTTCATAAAACAGAACGAGCGGATTCCCTCTGGAATGTTCAGCTCCTCAAATGTGGGAATTCTCGATGGAATCTGACGCATTACGCATCCGATTCCTTCATGATCGAGAAAAACATTCACACGGAAACGGGCAGCCCCGGGAAGTTCGTAGGCAAAGTCTGTGTCCCAGGTTTCTTCAAGTTCCTGTATATTTCGTTCCGGCGCAAATTCATAGATCAGCTCCCGAAGTTCTTCCTCTGTAAACTTTTCCGTTCCGCGCTGGAACTGCATTTCGCCGTCTACGCGAAAACAGGGCTGATGACTTGTACACAGATGGAGGTCACTGGCCCCCAACGAGAGCATCTCTTCGAGAAGATGATCAATTTTTTTCATTCGCAATGGTCCTTTAAATTCACTTAGACCAAAGCAATATGAGTGCCAGCTTTTACCCTGATACCATCCGGCCCGGATCAGACAGACTTTTTGATGCCTTCCTGAATTGTCTTATTCAACATCCGCCAGTCCATCGGCTTGGCGATATAGGCGGTATGCCCCAGCCTTGAAAGATCCTCGCCTTCGACCTTCTCCATGTATCCGCTGCACAGAATAGCCGGAATATTCGGACGCAGAGACATCGCCTGCTTAATCAGCTCATGCCCGTTCATTTCCGGCATACTGTAATCCGTCACCAGCGCGTCAAATCCGTCCGGATTCCGGGAGAAGATGTCCATGGCCCGGCGTCCGTTGGTAGCGGTCACAACATTGTATCCGTAAGATTCCAGAATCTCGCGCCCCATGGATAGAATGGTCTGATCATCATCAACATACAGAATACGACCATTGCCGGAGACCCGCTCCTGCGCTGAAGCCTGTTCTTTGGACTTCTGCAGAACAGCCTCCTTGAGCAGCGGGAAATAAATGGTAAACGTCGAGCCCTTTCCAACTTCACTTTCAACGGTAATAGCACCGCGATGTTTGCGCACAATGCCATGAACAATGGAAAGCCCGAATCCGGTTCCTTCGCCCTGCTTTTTTGTCGTGAAATACGGCTCAAAGATCCGTTCCTGCACCTCCAGGGGCATTCCGCATCCCGAGTCCGAGACCTTGACACATGCGTAGTATCCCGGATCCAGTTCCAGAGTCTGCTCTCTGGCGCTGTCGGCATTGATCTCAACCGCCGTCAACGAGACAGAAAGCGTGCCCGGCTCCTGCTGACCCAACGCATGTGCCGCATTGGTGCAGAGATTCACCATCACCTGCTGTAATTGTGTCGTATCGCCAAGAATGGCACCGCAATCGGAATCGATTTCGCGGACAAGCTTGATATTCTTCTTGAGCGTCGTCTGAACCAGACTCAATGAATCCTCAATAATCGGTTGCAGTTCGAGCGAATGGAACTGCTGCTCTTCCTGCCGGCTAAAAGTCAGGATCTGCCGGACCAGTTTTGCGGCACGATCGCCGGCCTTTAGGATTTCCTGAAGGTATTTGTAGGTTTTGCTATCCTCGTCCACCGTGTTCAGGCACAGGGCGACATAACCGAGAATAGCAGTAAGAATGTTATTAAAGTCGTGTGATACACCGCCGGCCAGCTCACCCACCGCATTCATTTTCTGTTGTTGACGCAGATGCTTCTCAATGGCGGCTTCCTGTGTAATATCCCTGCTGATGGCGACAAAGTTAAGCATGTCGCCGTTGATTGAGCGAATGGGATAGATGACTGACTCTTCTTCGTAGAGATTTCCATCCTTTTTGCGATTGGTAAAACGGCCTTCCCACGTCCGGCCCTCGGAAATGGTATCCCAGAGCTTTTTGTAGAAGGCATCATCATGCTTACCACTGCGCAGCACATCGGCCCCCTGACCGACAATTTCCGACGCGGAGTAGCCGGTAATGGCTTCAAAGGCCGCATTGACATAGATAATCTCACCATCGACATCCATGATCATAATCGATTCCGTCGACTGCTCGACGGCCACAGCGAGCCTGCGCATTTCCTGTTCCATCTCGATGCGCTTGGTGAGATCCCGGCTGATTCCGATCATTCCGGAGGAGCCGGCAGACGATTCGAGATAAGGAATCTTGACAGTATTGTGATAAAGCTTGCGCCCCTCCGAATCATCAACCCATCCTTCAGTTTCAAGCGTCACACCGTTTGCAAGAACCCTCAGATCCTCCATGTGCGACTGCTGGGCATTGCTTCCACTTAAAACCTCTGAAGCGGTGCGCCCGTAAATTGCATCAGGATCCGAACCGACAAAAGCGGCATAGGCCTTGTTGCAACCGATATACAGCCCGCGATTATCTTTCACATAAATAGGATCAGGAATCGAATCGATCAGACAGTGCATCAACGCTTGTTGCTCAACCAGACGGCGCCCAACCTGCAAACGGGCGAGCAGCTCGCCGCTATCAAACGGCTTCTTGATAAAATCATCCGCGCCGGCGGCAAAACCTTCAAGTACATCTTCCTTATCACTTTTGGCGGTCAATAGAATCACATAAACCGGAATCGCACTTTCAATTCCACGAATGCGGCGGCAGAGCTCCACCCCGCTGAGCCCCGGCATCATCCAGTCAATCAGCGCCAACTTCGGCAGATCATCCTGCAGGGTCAGCAGATCCCACGCAACATCGCCGTTTTCGGCAACGACAACGTCATACCCAGCCTTCACGAGTGTCTTTTTCAGTAGCGTTCTTGAAAACGCGTTATCTTCGGCGATCAGAATTTTCATTTACGGGCCTCCCTGGCAGACAGCTCGCATGTGTTCCGGATGCTCCGGCGCAACGCATGCTCGAAATTGGTGTCCTACAGCTTACAAATCCTCTTGCACAAAACAAGTACGGACCTCGGAACCGTCCGCAGTCCGGATTCTTTTACGTTGCCGAAAGCAGAACGCTAGCCATACATATGGTCGGTATCGTCAACCACTTCCTTAACGGCAGGAACACGCTCTTTCAGAAGAGTCTCAATACCGTTTTTCATGGTCATGCGCGCTCCCGGACATCCACGGCACCCGCCTTCCAGCTCAACAAACACAACACCGTTTTCGACCTTGGTAACAGCTCCGCCGCCGCCATGCGATGCAAGAGCCGGCACGATCTCCTCCGCCATAATCACGTTAACTGCTTCCAGAATTTCCTGATCTGTCATGGTATGTTCCTTTTGTTTGGCGTCAAAATTGACTTTGTTTGCCTCAATGACTACTACTTTTATCGGACTTTCACAAGCATAGGACGCCCATTTCATGACTGGATTCATTATCAACATTCTCAAAGGAGCCCTCATGGGGGCTGCCAATGTCATTCCCGGAGTTTCAGGCGGAACCATGGCTCTTCTGACCGGTATTTTTGAGCGTCTCATCAATGCCATCAAGTCGTTCGATCTAGAGGCCCTTCGTCTCATTGGCAAGTTTCGCATTCGCGAATTTCTACAACATATTGATGCCGCATTTCTTGCCGCAGTGGGAATCGGTGTTCTGGGAAGCATCCTGACGCTGGCCCGAGTTCTTGAAATCCTGTTTGAAACCCATGCCCTGCATGTCTGGTCCTTCTTTTTCGGACTGATTCTCGCATCAGTCTACTTTGTAGGAAAAAAAATCGGGAAACGCACCCCGTCTGTTATTCTGCTCTTCATCCTGGGAACCGCGGTTGCGGCCGGCCTTGCATTCATGAAACCGGCCGAAGAAAATGCATCGATTCTCTATCTGATCCTTTGCGGAGCCATTGCCATGTGCTCCATGATTCTTCCAGGCCTCTCCGGATCCTATGTACTGCTTCTGATGGGCAACTATCAGCTCGTCATGATTCATGCGGTGTCCGGCCTTAAGCTGTCCATCCTGATCCCGGTCGGTATTGGAGCCGCCGCCGGACTCGCCGCCTTTGCCCGACTGCTGTCATGGATCTTCGCAAAATTCCACGACCAGACCATTGCCCTGCTTACCGGCTTTATTTTCGGATCGCTCAGCATTCTGTGGCCATGGAAAGACACGATTATCCAGACCTTCGAAAAAGGCGATGAGCTGAAGGAAAAGGTTATCGGCTACACGTACTCCCTGCCAGACATGGCCAGCATGGAAACATGGATCGCCATCGGACTTATTTTTGCGGGCATCGCGGTGATCGCCCTGACCGAGTCGATGGCAGGAAAGCTCAACGCCGATTAAACAGTTACCATATTATCGGCGCGATACGACGAACGCACCAGAGGTCCCGATGCCACGGCATCAAAACCGATGCGGTAGGCCTCGTCTTCAAACTCAACAAATTCCTTCGGAGTAACAAACCGCTTCGTATGCGCGTGGTCCCGCGTGGGTGCCATATACTGGCCGACCGTAAGCAGACGAACGCCGTTATCGTAAAGATCCTGCATCGTCTCGAGCACCTCTTCATTGGTTTCTCCGAGGCCAACCATGATTCCGGATTTTACCTTGATTGAACCATCGCCGTATTCGGATGCATAGCGAAGAATCGACATCGAACGCTCATAAGTCGCCGCAGAGCGAACAGAACGCTGCAACCGCTTTACCGTTTCAATGTTGTGGTTGAACACAACCGGTCCGGCATCCAGAACTTTATAGAGGCTTTCCTTGCGGCCCCAGAAATCAGGAGTCAGAACCTCGACCGTGATTTCCGGCAGCGCCTCCTTAATGAAGGTTATTGTTTGAGCAAAGATTTCGGCACCGCCATCGAGCAGGTCGTCGCGCGTGACACTGGTGATCACCACGTGACGAAGGTTCATGGTCTTCACGGCTTCGGCGACACGTCGTGGTTCATCGGTATCCAGCCCGATCGGCTTACCGGTGGCAATGGAACAGAAACGACAGTCGCGGGTACAGATGTTTCCGAGAATCATGATGGTCGCCGTTCCGTGATTCCAACACTCATGCCGGTTCGGGCATTTGGCATCCTCGCAAACCGTATGAAGGCCGTTTTTCTTAAGTAGATCATGCACTTCCGCATATTCCTTATCGGTCTGAATCGGGCGGCGCATCCAGTCGGGAATACGGGCAGGTCTCACATCGGCATCAATACTCATCTCTCAATTCTCCGGTTTACCCCGAAAAACTTCCCCGGCTTTTCATTGGCAAAACAGAGGCGAACATAACAGAACTCGGCAGGGGCAAAACAAAAAACAACCAAATTGAAGCGCCGGACTATTTTTTCATCTCAAGGCGTTCGGCCGCCAGCCACAAAAAAGGTGCCTGCCCATGAAGATCGCCCAGTTCACGGGGGCGTTTGAGGTAATATTCCAGATAATCGCGTCGGCTCGTTCCGATACAGATTTCCCGGACATTTCCAAGCGGGTCAACGTGGGCGCAAAGCGCCTTCCATGCCTTGTCAACAGCCGGCCCGTAGCTCTCCTGATCCAGCCATCCATGATCCACGCCAACAGTCATTGCATAGGCAAACATTGCGGTACAGGAGCTTTCGGCCCACGCATATTCATAATCAACCACCTGACGCCACATGCCGTTATCGCTCTGATATTTCAGCAGGGCGGCCATCATTTTCCGGTAACTGTCCATAATGACCGGACGAAGCGGCTGATCTTCCGGCATGGAACGCAGCAGTTCGGCCATTGATGCGGCCACCCAGCCGTTTCCGCGCCCCCAGCTGAACGGATGCTCCGGGCCGTGATAAAACAGTCCATTCGGCTGTTGCAGTTTCTTATTGTACGCATCGATCTGAAGAGCGGCCCGATCGGCATATTTACGATCTCCACTGGCACGGAATGCCTGCATCTGCACCATACCGACCATATACATATCGTCGACCCACCAACGCGTTTCAGCGGTCAGCCCATTCTCACGGGGATTCTCCCACTGGGAATCCGCAAATGTCAGCCCCAGCTTAAAGTAACGCTCATCTCCGGTCGCCAGATAAATTTCCAAAGGAAGGCTCCCCATGACGCTGTGATCCACGTGCCTTCTGCGCGTAATCATCGGATTCCCCTCTTCCGGATCCAGCAGGCCGCTGTAATGATCAACAATCCGATCAATCAGCGCCTTGTCATTCATGTTTTCAGCAAGGCGCAACGCACCGACTGCGCTGCAGATTTCGGCATAATGCAGACCGGGCGCATGCTTCCCGATATAAAGGCGCGGTTCCCGCTGCAGCAGGTTGTCCACCACCTCGCAACCGATGACCATGGGATCATGGGAAATGGCCCCAGTACGGCGAGGCTCCTGTTCTGGCCCGTCGCCACGGGACTGAAGCCCCAACAGCAATACGACAAAACACAGACGGATAACTTTGATCATGATGCTCCCTTTCGCTGAACACCGCAATTTATGAAAACACTCCTGAAAGGTCGAACACAAACACTCACACGCTTGAGATGTTTTATCGAAATTGTCGCAGAATACCCCGGGGCTTGCCCCGAGGGATGAATGCGTCCCGCCCCGAGGGGGATGTAAGGGGGATTGGCGAGTCCCCCTTTCCAATGTGTTCCTTGCATCTGTCGTTGAATGCTCTATAACTAATGGATGAGCATAAAACGAACGAGTCATTCGGTCTATGACACCAGCTACCATCTTGTTTGGTGTCCAAAGTATCGAAAACGGTTGTTCGAGCATGAGATTTTAAGGGAGCGAGCGGATCAGCTATTTCGGCGGATAGCAGAGGAATATGGCTTTGATCTGATCGAATACGAAATATCCACAGATCACGTTCATATCATGTTGAGTTTTCCGCCGAAAAGGTCGATTGGGGAAGTGGTTCGGATTTTTAAGAGTATCGTTGCACGGGAGCTGTTTCGCGAGTTCCCTTGGATCAAGGAACAGCTTTGGGCCGGGGAGCTTTGGGAGAGTGGCTATTTCGCTCGAACGGTTGGAGATCGAATGACGAGTGAAGTGATTAAGAAATATATCCAACATCATAGGGATGAGGAGCAAGGAACTGCGCAGCTCGACTTAGAGCTGAGCTAAGATGCCCCGGGGCTTGCCCCGTGGGAGCTTCACTGAATATCACTCCGGCTCCGTTTAAACATGAACAGGTTGCCGAAACTCGTTCTGGCATGACACAGGAATACGGACCCATGAATTTTAGATTTTCATTTTTCATACTGGGCCTCACTGCAGCCGTCGTCAGCGCGGAGCAGTCGATTGATCGACAGTCGCTGGTTCAGCGTCACAACGTGCACATCAATTCGATCGATGGCTACACGCCGCTGTCCGTCGGAAACGGCGGGTTTGCATTTACTGTGGACGCGACCGGCTTGCAGACCTTTCCCGAGCCCTATCGAAAAAACGGCATTCCGATTGAAACGCTCTCGCGCTGGGCATGGGTCAGCGAAGACAATCCGGAAGGCTATAAACTTTCCGATGCCAACGAGGACTTCATTCATCCAGACGGCTCTGTTCTAGGCTATCCGACGCGCAGCAGCACGCCGGCCGGGCAATGGATGCGACGCAATCCACGCCCCCATCCTCTCGGACAGATTGCATTGGACTGGAATCGTCCGCTGACAATCGCAGACATCAAGGATATCGACCAGACGCTGGACCTATGGCACGGCGTGATCAATAGTCATTACAAACTCAATGGAACACCGGTCGATGTCAAAACCGCCTGCATGCCCGGCGAAGATACGGTGCTTATCCGCATTGAATCGGACCTGATTGCGTCCGGCGCGCTAGGCATCAGACTGGCGTTCCCGCGTGGACACGACATTACCGTTAAGAACACGCCGGGCTTCGATTGGACGCATCCCGAACTGCATCTATCGAAGCGGATCGGGCAGAAACAGATCCTCCGGTTTGTCAATGGGCTGGAATACTATGTCAGCCTGAACCTCCCGGCGGAGACAACAGATACTCCGCACACCTTCACAATCCACGCCAATCCCGGCGAACGCGTCCTTGAACTGGCCGTCAATTTTGCGCCGGACCCACAAATTATCTGCGCCGACTTTGACCTGCCCGAATCCCACTGGAGTGAATTCTGGAAAAAAAGCGCTGCCGCCGATTTCGCAGGGAGCAGTAATCCGTTAGCCGACAAACTCGAAAACCGCATTATCCTATCCCAATACCTGACTGCGATTCAGATGGCCGGCGACGTACCGCCGCAGGAGAGTGGGCTGACCTGTAACACGTGGTACGGAAAACACCACACCGAAATGATCTGGTGGCATGCGGCGCATTTCCCGCTATGGGGACATCCGGAACTGCTGGAACGCAATCTGAACTGGTATGTATCTCGTCTTCCCGAAGCACGTACGCTCGCTGCGAGCCGCAACCTAAACGGCGCCCGCTGGGCCAAGATGGTCGGACCGGACATGCGGGAAAGCCCCGGCGGGAACCCGTTGATCGCCTGGAACCAGCCCCACCCCATCTATCTGAGCGAGTTGCTCTACCGCTCATCTCCAACTGAAGCGACCATCGAACAATATGGAGATCTGGTCCAGGCAACCGCCGAATGCCTCGCGTCCATGCTATGGCTTGCCCCCGAACGCAACGAGTATGTGCTCGGGCCGCCGCTCTGGATTGTACAGGAAATTCATGACCGCGCCGCCAGCCAGAATCCGGCCTTCGAACTCGCCTACTGGCGATGGACGCTCCAGCTTGCCCAGCAGTGGCGCGAGCGACGCGGACTTGAACGTGAAACGCTCTGGGATGATATCATCCGGCGCATTGCCCCGATTCCGCAGAAAGACGGAAAGTATGTCGCCCTTGAATCCATTCCCGACACATGGGACAACATTGACAGTCGTCACGACCATCCCGGCATGTTGATGGCGCTGGGCATGATCCCGCTGACAGCGTCCGTTGATCTTCCAACCATGAACCGCACGCTCGATGCCGTACTTGCATACTGGGATTGGGAAACCAAAATATGGGGATGGGACTATCCGATGATTGCGATGACGGCAACCCGGCTTGGACGTCCGGATGACGCCATCGACGTTCTTCTGCGCGATGGACCGAACAACCGCTATCTGGCCAACGGTCATTGCCCGGTGCGACCACTCAACGACCCTGAAAAATCATGCTACGATGTTGCCGTCTACCTGCCGGCTAATGGATCTTTCCTTTCCGCCGTATCGCTCATGCTGGGCGGATGGGATGAATGCGAAACCGAATTTCCCGGATTCCCGAAGGACGGCACCTGGCAGATAAAAGCCGAAGGATGGACGCCGTTGCCTTAAAAAAGAGAAACCACCGAACAGTTATGCATCGGCGGCCTCTCGCAGAAAACGAATTATCAGGGCGTTCTAGTATTTGGAAAGCTCCGCTTCGATCCCGAGAATTTCGTCGCGCATCTCGGTAAAGATCTTCATGTTTTCCTCGTTTTCCTCTGGCTGCGTGGCCAACCATGCCTGAATCTTTGCAATGGCCGCATCATACTTCGCCTTGGTCTCCTTATAGGCCGCAAATTCGGATGCACTGAGTGAATGCTCGAGACGGAACAGATTCATCTGCTCCTCCATCTCGGCCACGGACTGCTGAAGAGCCTCCGCTTTTTTCTGGACCTCCTCCATGATCTTCATCTGCTCTTTCAGAGAAGCCTCGGCCGCGTTCATTTTGGCAGCCAGCTCTTCGTATGCCGTTTTTGCCTCCGGAGAAAGCGATGCAACGAATTTTTCCATTGCGGCAGGACCGTTCTTCAGGGCCAGATTGATCTCCGCAATAAAGCTATCCGGCGTTTTATCCCGTCCGGCACCCAGTCGGCCGACATCTGTATGACCGTCGCAATCGATCAAAATAAACGTCGGGAAACCTTCGATACCGTACTGTTCACTCAACGCATTATTACGTTCGGTATATTTTTCCGGCACGAGGCTCTTATCGGTCGGAAAATCAATGAGAACCATCATGATGTTATTGGTTGCCCACGCCGACCACTCAGGCTTGGAGAACACATCGGTTTCCATCAACTTGCACCACCCGCACCAGTCTGATCCGGAAAAATCGAGCAGGATTGGAAGTTTTTTCTCTGCAGCAACCTTCTTCGCCGCATCCAGATCCATCGTCCACTTTCCAGGAACCGCGCCATCAATATCGGATTCCACCGCCAAAAGAGTCGTCACCATGGACATCAAAACCACACCCGCGCTAAACAGCATCTTTCTTTTCATTCGGAGCCTCCATGTTTGTTTGCCGCATTAAGCAGAGACACATATAGAGCTTTTCCAGCGCATGATAAAAGGAAAGAGCATCAATAATTGCGAACAAAAGCAACCCGGCCAAAAATAACCCCAGTTCAGCCTCAAACATCCTGTCTACTCCCCCCGCAATCAATCCTCTTCAACATATTCGCCATAATTGCGAAGGTCGCTCCAGTTCATAAACAGACCAAGGAACGATGCCCCATACTGCTGACCTACTGAACCATGAGAATACCCGGTCCAATTCCGGCACACGGAAGGCATCAACACCCTCACAGCGTCAGGTGCTTAACATACGCTTCAAACGCATCTCCGCTGCTGAAGCCGTCTTCCTTTTCGCAGGCGCCGGTGATCCAGGTCGACAGATACTTGGTCGGTCTGGATATCAACAGGATTTCTCCATCGGTCTTTTTCTTTTCGGCAAAATCCGTCGGATCATAAACGAGGCCCCCGCCGATATTGAGCTGGATTGCCGCCACGTCTTCCGGATGAATACCCCAGCTGCCCATGCATCCTTCGCCTTCAAACGCCGGAGCCTTCGGCCAATAGTTGATGCCGGTCACAAACTGAACCGGCTCATCGCACAACGCAAAAGCTTCCACCTTCATTTCCCGCATGCCGCTGAAGGCCGTGACCCGCACAAGCACATCCACGGTACCGCCCTTGTATGGAACCCCTTCGGAAAGCATTTCAGCATAGGAGAAACAGGCTTCTTTCCGAACCCGTGCGATTCGCATGTTAACCGGATCCAGCCAAACCACTTTTTGACCATCCCACAGGCGCACGCCGCCGAGTCCCACGGTCGGCCCGACCTTGTATTGATCCGCGCCCCAGCCACCCTTCTGCTGCTCTTCGGTCGGATACCACGACGCCTCCGCAAGCTCCAGCCCGGGCCGCGTCTTGTTGTAGGCATCAAACACACATTTCTTGTCGTAGTAGATCCGAATACCCAGCCACTCGTTTTCCACCGCCGGACCATGGTGGGCGACTTTGGTATACAGGTCGCCGGTTTCGGAACGGATTTCCGATTCCTGCCGATCACTGTCCTTCCACTTCAGACTCACATCGGTTTTGTTTTCCGCAAAAACAGCACTTCCGGACAATAGCAGGGTGATGACAAAGCCGACTTTCAACGCACACGATAACAGACGCATAATTTATACCTCACAGGTTTTAGATTTAATACCGTGTAGCAATATCGAAAAAAAGAAAGAACATCAAGCCCGTGTCTTGTTTTGAAATTTTCCGGTTTGGACGAAAGAAGAAAAACAGCGTTCAGCGACCGGAATTAATCAACCGGAAAAATGCGCCGGAGCCGACATCCGGAAGTTTGGTTACTTCGACGGCCTGCATGGAATCGAAGTACATCGTATTGGCCGATTGGTCGACATCGATAATGAAAAAGGAAACCCGTGTTGTATTGGAAGGAGCAACCGCCTGAACCTCGGAAAAGATCCAGCTTCCGACCGGACTGGAAGCATTCAGTCGGGAAACCGATTCGGCCCCCGGATACACGGGATCCGCCGAAGACTGCCCGATCGCGATCGATGCCGGCGGCAGATCGGTTCCATCCGCATCTTCGAAAATGATTTTCAACAGGGCATACGTCGCATCAGCCGGCAAAACAACCGGGGTATACATGAAGCCGGATAGATTATATTCTTCGCCTGCCGCCGCCGGATGCGCCTGAAACGCCATGGGTAGCGAAAAGCCCCCGGATGAATTTAAACGAAGGGAATGGGATCCATCCCGGGAAACGACGGGAGATGCCGAGCCGGAGGTGATCCACCCCATGGTGCATCCCGGCTCAAAATCCCCGTACGCCAAAAGATTCGGCGGCACAGGCACTCCGGATGCAGCCGGCTCATGAGTCGCTGAAACCAGTACATTCTCATTGGATTCCGACGTACTCATGATCACCGTCGGCGAATACGAATTCAAATTTCCGGCGATCGGCGTCCACGCCGACAGATCGCCGGAAATCTCCAGCTCCACCCGCTGGTCGCGTAGATGATACGGCACCGAAAAGCCGGCATTAAAAAGAGCGTTTGTCTGGCCGACCTGATCAAAGGCAGGAATAAAGGGATCGCACCACATGGCGGCCAGACGATAAAACATGGCACGAGGCTCCAGCCGGTCCGGCGCACTGCCGTTGTCCAGTACCCGGAACAGGCCCCACCACTCCTCATTGCCCTCGCCATCGACAAACGGCGCCGTCCAACCGGTGGGCGCATCGTGTGTATACGGACTGCCGGCTTTCCACCATTCATCGGCATATTCAAAAACACACCCTCCCGATGCGACCGATCGATTATTCCGCAACTCGCTCCAGAGATATTCCATGGCGTCGGCCGGAAGCACGGCGCCATCGGCAAACTCTCCGCCCAACGCTGCATCGTATGCATCATAGCCGAATTCGGTTACCACGAGCGGCTTTGAACTACGGGCGGCATAATCTGAAAAGAAAGATCCAAATCCGGCACCGCGATAAATCTGAAGGGACCATAAATCGAGGTTGGTCATCAATGCATCGCGACTCTGAACCTGATCCAGCGCATCAGTGATTGCCACCGAAACAAGCTTATCCGGCGCAACCGCTTTCATGGCGCCGGCAATCCGGTTCATCGCCGCCCAGAAGTCTGTTTTATATCCGTTGCCGTTCTGGCCGTTCGTTTCATTTCCTATCAGAAATCCCATCACCGCCGGATGATCCTTCAACGAGTCGGCAATCGCCACCCACTCCTCCACCAGCGCATTCACCGCATTGGTATTGCCCCAATCCGTTGCCGGGTTGATCCATTTATTAATCAGCACATAGAGGCTTTGATCGCCGTCATTGTAGGCCGCATCGAGAAAGGCCTGATGATCCGCCCCGGTCGCCCAGCCATAGATCCGGATCACGTTGGCGCCCATCAATCGGAGGTTTGCAAAATCGCGATCCCACAGCGCTTCATATCCGGCCGTATAATAATCGCCATACGGCGGCGCAGCCGAGACATCTTCACCGATCGGCGCCGGCTGATAACATACCCCGCGCACCTGAAATACCGAACCATCCAACCGGATTTCACGACCTGAAATGCTGAAGGAACCAAGGGTTTCCGTCGCTCCCCAAGACACAAGAAACAACAGGATTCCGACTCGCCTGAATGAGCATGTCATACGCATTAAACGCCTCCGCTGTCCAACTGCGCATTCTCGGCAACACTTCGACCGAATCAATGAAAAAAGCACCCCATCCCCAAAAACGGCACTGAAGCAATTGAACCGTTTATTGCTTTACCGCGAATCCCTTTTTTACATAACAGTGAAAACTGTATGAAATCATATTTCTTCAGCCCCGAGGCATTTACTCCCCCCCCGGATCAAGCGGCCTGCGATGGTGCTGAGCACCCAGCATCCGATAGACACCCATACAAAAAAAACCGGCACACAGAGTTTAATTCTGAGTGCCGATGTAATCAGGCCAGACCCGTGAGTACGGAAATGATACTGGGAGATAAGTGGGCTAGCCCCGCAGCATCTCGATCATCTTCTTGATTTTTTCGCTTTTTTCGATCAGCTCGTCCTGTCGTTTTTCCTGAACGGCCACAACATCGCGCGGAGCCTTGTTCACGAAGTTCGGATTAGATAGCTTTTTCTTCACGTTGGACAGGTGACCGTTGACTTCGTCCAGCTCCTTGGAGAGCTTTTCAAGCTCGGCATCGACATCGACCAAGCCTTCGATCGACATATAAACCGCCCCCAGCGTGCTGATACCGCTCGGCATGGCCCCCTTCGGAGCAAAAGCCACATCCACTTCGATGGATTCGGCTTTGAGCGCGGCCATGATTGATTCCTTGTCGTCCTCGATCTGCTGTGCATACGCCGCGTTGACCGGTCGGACGCAGAATTTTGCATCCTGCTTGTTCGGCAGGTTGTATTCCGCGCGAAGAATACGACCGACGCGAATCAGGTCGTGCTTGCCGTCGACATATTTAACAATTGCCTGATCGATACCCTTCGCAACCGCCTTTTCAGGCCAGGGAGCGTTCATGATGCTTTCGTCGGTATGATTGTACCCCATTCCGAGCCAGAGCTCTTCGGTAAGGAACGGCATGAACGGATGCAGCAGGCGCATCGCCGTGGAGAAGGTGAAATGCATGACCTGCAGCGTATGCATCTTCTGATCGGGAGATCCCTTGTACAGCAGCGGCTTGGCATATTCGAGATACCAGTCGCAGTAGCTGTGCCAGAAGAAGTCATACAATGCCAGCGTGGCATCATTGAAACGATAGCGCTGCAGGTTGTCGTTCACCGAGGCAATCGCGTCATTGAGCTTGGCAAGCAGATGCTGGTCATCCGGCGTCAGGTTATCTTCGCTGAACTGAAGGTTGCTTACATCGAACTCTTCCGAGTGCATCTCCATGAAACGCGCGGCATTCCAGATCTTCGTACCGAAGTTGCGGCCGATTTCAAACTTTTCGTCATTGATATAAACGTCCTGTCCGGTCGCCGTAATCATCAGCAGCGAGAAGCGAAGCGCATCGGAACTGTATTTTTCGATGATATCAAGCGGGTCAATGGAGTTGCCGAGACTCTTCGACATCTTTCGCCCCTGGTCGTCGCGAACGGTACCGTGAATATAGACGGTATCGAACGGGATATCCCCCATGATCTCCATGCCGGACATAATCATGCGGGCAACCCAGAAAAAGATAATTTCGTTGCCGGTTACCAGCGTCTTCGACGGATAGTAAAAATTCAGGTCATTATTGTCTGCCGGCCAGTTGAAAACACTGAACGGCCACAGCCAGGAGGAAAACCACGTGTCGAGCACGTCTTCGTCCTGACGAACATTGGCAGAAGAACATTTCGGACACGATGTTTCGCCGACCTTGGACGCCCACTCATGATTGCAATCATCGCAGTAGAAAATCGGAATGCGGTGCCCCCACCAGATCTGCCGGGAAATGCACCAGTCGCGAATGTTTTCCATCCAGTTCATGTAGGTATTGTTCCAGCGTTCCGGAACAAACTTGATGCGTCCGTCGTTTACCGCTTCGATCGCCGGACGCGCCAACGGTTTCATTTTAACAAACCACTGCGGCGAAAGACGTGGTTCGACAACGGTGTCACAGCGATAGCAGTGCCCGACCGCATGCTGATGCACATCAATCTTTTCAACCAAACCGCCGGACTTGAGATCTTCAATCAGTTGCTTGCGGCATTCAAAGCGATCGAGCCCTTCATACGGGCCGGCATTCTCGTTCATGATGCCGGTATCGGTCATCACATTGATCTGCGGAAGCTCATGACGCAGGCCCATTTCAAAGTCGTTCGGATCGTGCGCCGGAGTCACCTTCACGAGACCGGTACCGAATTCCGGATCAACATAATCATCGGCAATAATAGGGATTTCCCGATTGGTGATCGGCAGAACAATCATCTGGCCGATCAGGTCGGTGTACCGTTCGTCACGGGGATTGACCGCTACGGCTGTATCACCCAGCATCGTTTCCGGACGCGTGGTGGCGACCACGATTTTCTGCTTCTTTCCCTTAACCGCATAGCGCAGATGATACAGCGCGCCTTCGACATCAATGTGCTCGCTCTCTTCATCCGAAAGCGCCGTTTGACAGCGCGGACACCAGTTAATGATGCGGTTTCCTCGATAAATGAGCTTTTTGTCGTACAGCCGGCAGAATATTTCGAGAACCGCTTCGCTAAGCCCTTCGTCCATCGTGAAACGTTCGCGATCCCAGTCACACGAAGCGCCGAGTTTTTTCAGCTGGTTTGAAATGGTGCTGCCGTATTCCTCTTTCCATTCCCAGACGCGCTCGATGAACTTGTCGCGGCCGAGGTCATCGCGGGAAATACCTTCTCTGGCCAGCTGGCGTTCCACGACGTTCTGCGTGGCAATACCGGCGTGATCGGTTCCCGGAACCCAAACCGTGTTTTTGCCCTTCATGCGGGCAACACGCGTGAGAACGTCCTGAATACTGTTATTGAGCGCATGGCCCATGTGAAGAATGCCGGTCACATTCGGCGGCGGAATCACGATGCAGTACGGATCGCCTCCGTTGGCACTCTCATTATGGAAACGGCCGTCAGCCATCCACTTCTGGTACCACTTTTCCTCAACATCCTTGGCTTCATAGGTTTTTGATAGTTTACTCATAACATCTATACTCCATAAAAACTGGCACCACAAAGACACGACGGGCAACAAATCAGTTCCTCGCGTACTTCGAACCTTTGCGGTGAATTCAGATTAAAAGCATCTTTGCGGAAAATCCGCCTACTTCTCCTCGTTCAGAAACAGCTTGTATTCCACCCCGTCCACGAGAGCCTCCCAGGAGGCTTCTATAATGTTTTCAGAAACCCCGACCGTGCCCCACGACTGCTCGCCGTCGGTCGACTGGATATGCACGCGCGTCTTGGCCGCCGTCGCCTCTTCGGGATCGAGGATATTCACGCGGTAATCCGCAAGCTGTACATCCGCAATACTCGGATAAAATTCTGAAAGCGCGTTGCGAAGCGCCATGTTGAGCGCATCCACCGGACCATCGCCTTCTCCGACCGTGAAAGCCCGCTGATCTCCATTCACCGTCAGCTTGAGGGTCGCTTCAGAAAGACACGGATCATCCTTGCTCCGCTTTTCAACAATCACGCGGAATCCATCAAGCTCAAAGAAACTCTTGTGTTCGTTCAGCACCTTCTTAATCAGCATCTTGAATGAGGCGTCGGCCGCTTCATACACATAGCCGCTCTTTTCCATGGTTTCCATGGTCTGAAGGATTTCACGGACTTCCGGCGATTTACGGTCGATATTGTCGAGGCCCATCTCGATCAGCTTTTCCATCACGTTGCTTGCCCCGGAAAGTTCCGAGATCAGGATGCGGCGCGAGTTGCCGACCGACTCCGGCGATACGTGCTCGAAGCTGTGCGAAACCTTGCGCACGCCGTCGACGTGCATACCGGCTTTGTGCGCAAATGCACTGTCGCCGACAAAGGCAGCCCGACGGTTATCCCGCAGGTTGGCCTGCTCATTCACGAACTGGGAAACCGCCTTGAGATTTTTCAGCTGAGCCGGATCGGCCAGACAGGTTTTATCTGTCTTGGAAATAATATTGGCGACCACGGAAACCAGATTGCAGTTGCCGCAGCGTTCACCGAATCCATTAATGGTCCCCTGCACCTGTATGGCACCGGCGCGGACGGCTTCCATGGCGTTAGCTACGCCCATTTCAGAATCATTGTGTGTATGAATACCGACCGGCACCACAAACCGCTCACGAACAAGCGTGGTGATTTCAAACACCTCGTTCGGCATTCGGCCGCCGTTGGTATCACACAAAACAAGAATGTCGGCACCGCCTTTTGCGGCGGCCTCAAGCGTCTGAAGGGCATATTCCGGACTGTCGCGATAGCCGTCGAAGAAGTGCTCGGCATCGTAGATCACCTCTTTTCCGTTTTCCTTCAGGAATCGGCAGGTGTCTTCAATCATCGCCAGATTTTCCTCCGGCGTCGTTTTCAACACTTCAGTCACATGCAGGAGCCAGGTTTTCCCGAAAATAGTGCAGACATCGGTATCCGCCTCAATGAGCGCCCTCGTACCCTTGTCCTCGGCCACATTGACATTGGCGCGACGCGTACTCCCGAAAGCAGCGACTTTTGCATGCTTCAGGTTGGCCTTCTTAATATCGCGGAAAAACGCCATATCCTTCGGATTCGAAGCCGCATAACCGCCCTCGATATAATCAACCCCGAATGAATCGAGCATTTTAGCTACATTAATCTTCGCCACCGGCGAAAAGGTAACTCCCTCCGCCTGAGCTCCGTCGCGCAGCGTTGTATCATAGATAAAGACTTTATTTTCGACACTCATGGTGATCCACCTGTTTTCTATGCAAAGGGAGGAAACATACCGCACCCGCATAATTCGAACCAAGCCAGAAGGGGGATTTTCTCAAGCGCATTTTTCGCGTAAAAATGCCTACACCCCGGCATCGGAATCACCGATTGCAACATCGGAATTAACCAGCCGGATAGGAAACGGATCCGTGACAGCGCCGGTGTACAGTGTTCGATGCGGAAAGGGAATTTCAATCCCCTCCAGATCAAACCGGCGTTTGACCTCAATCAGAAGGCTGTTGCGTAAAGCTACATAATCCGCTTTCGCAAACCAGGGCGCAAACAGAATCTCCAGAGAAGAATCGCCGAATCCCTTGAAAATAATCACCGGCTCCGGCTCATCGAGGCAGAAAGGATTCTGGTCCGCCACCTCCTTGAGAATATTCATCACTCGTTCCACATCCTCCTTGTAAGCCACGCCGATATCGATATCCATGCGCCGGATCGGAAATCGGGTAATGTTAACGAAAGAGTTCTTGATCAACGATTCATTCGGTATACGAATCAGCTTATTGTCGTAGGTGCGGAGCTGGATCGAAAGCAGATCAATCGAAAAAACGATTCCCATATCGCTGCCGGACTGTAAGGCATCGCCGACCTGAAACGGCCGTTCCCATACCAGAAAGATTCCACTGATCAGGTTCGAAAGACTCGTCTGCGCCGCAAAACCGATCGCCACGCCGGCAATTCCGGCTGCTCCCAACAGAGTCCCCAGCTTAACTCCCGCCTGATTCAGCACGGTCAGAAAAATAATAAGGGAACCGATGTAAACAATCCCCTTGCTCAGAAGCATCACAGCCTGATCCGTGACCTTGTTTTTCAGCCCTCTTCGAATGAGAAAACCCAGCAATTGAACAAGCGGAAGTCCAACCACCAGCAATAGCGCGCAAAGAATTATTGAAGCACGGTTCACATCCATCCATATAAGAAACTTTTCCATATCCATTTCCTAAAAATCAGCCAGATGCTTCCAACTATCGAACGTACGAAGAATATCGCCACGATCAACCGGCTCTCGGGCACTCCCTAACAGCCGATCCGCGCCATCATATGGAGGAATACCACGAGCATAAACTACCCGGCTCCACTTGTTTGAACCACGATAGGTCGCCCGCCCCTGATTCGCCCACATTCGCTCCCGACCCTGATAGATCCTCAGATTGTGCGCATGCAGGCATAATCGGGTGAACTCAAGCGGGGCATCCGATGCATTGCGAATCTGAAAAGGCACAACGACCCGGTGAGGATGAGGGAGCAGATCCTCCTGTCGCAACTTGGCTGTTGTACGCATTGCGTAACACAGTTCACCTTCCGTGGTGGGACCGAACCACGAGTTTGAAAGCACCATGGAAGGCACCTCGGCTATGCGTTTGTATCGCCCGCCAAGTGAAACAACAACCCATGCCGGCACCCCGATGTAGAACTGAACCGACTGATTCGGAAGCAGCGAAACCGGCATTTCCGGCCGCACAATGACCGGACGGTCCGGCATACATGGATGCAACCTGATTTCATCGACCTGCTCACTGATGACCCAGCGCATCCACTTTAAATCGCCCATCTCCCGATCCCGGGAGATTGACAACCGCTCCATTTCGTTAGCGCGATGATCTGATGCAAGATGCCACTCTTGCTCTCCTCGATGAATCCAAAGATCCAGACTCCCGAACTGAATGATAATGGTCTCACCACGATCAACCTTTATCGGCTCCCAAAGCCCTGCGTATTTCAAAAGTCCCTCCATGATATAAGTCCGCTCACAATGTTGAACATTAATCAGGGATACACAAAATATCCAAGCAGGAAGCTCTCAGAGATACAAAAAACGCCCCAAAATAAGCAGCATCACCGGAAACCCGGACGATTGCCGAAGAATCAGCGAAAAATGCGGCGGATAAGTATAAAGGAACATCCGCACAGAACAATGAGAGAACAGGTTGCAGGCTCGGGTATTATTTCGAGCTCAATGCCATCGAGTCCGATCGCAGTCTGACTTCCAGTTGAAAACTGAACATCGGTATTAGCCGGAACAATAATGCTTGTGCTGAAGAGATCACTCTTGAGATTTGAAAGGTCCGCATAATCAACGACGACCGGCTCCTGTCCGGCGACCGCAATAACAAAGCCTTCGTCAATATCATCGAACGTATTAAAATCCACTTCGTTGATGCGGATATCCCGGTTGAATGTAAATATCAGCAACTCCCCAGCATCAAATGCATCCGTTTCATCACCGGCGCCGTCGGCATTAATCCCGAAACTGGTGGTCGTCACGTTGACCTCCATTGAATCACTACCGGAACGGACCGAGATCATTAAATCCGAGATCTCTACAACATTCACGGTCAACCCAAGCGGGCCGGCACCATCAAGCAGGTCTCCGGTTGTAATGGTTGCAGAATCAACCCCCTCGAGTACCATATAGTCTGCCCGGCCCACCCCGGGGGCAAAGGAAAAGAACACACTTAAACAAACGTAAAAACAATACTTCATGATGCGCCTCCTATTCGGGAATAATTCGATAAAACCGACTGGAATTTGTGAATTCCAATGACCACCCGGCATTGGATGATATACCTCCGGACACATCCTTCCACACATTCGAACCAAACAGATTAGTTGTGCTCTGTAACAGATAGGTCCTCCCTTCGTCGCTCCCGAACTCAAACTCCAGACGGGCTGTCATATTCGTCCTGATCAAGGACAGTCGTCCACCTCCGCCCGATGCAGTCGCTATCGTTCCCAGAACCTTCAAATCCAATCCTTTCAAATCACGAATATATGAGGGACTGTTCCCCGATGAACTGTTCCATCCATAAAGACGGAATGCATGATTTCCAGAGAGCCCCTGAAAACGCTCATCAGACAGATCGATCGCCCCACCGAATCCACTGGCATCAGTATCAAACCCCCCGGTCATGTTTGCCGGATATGCCGATGCAATGACATGATCCGGCAGAAACCCATCGACACTGCAAAGAATCGCAATATTAGAGCAGGCATTTGCACTGCCCTCCCCGAACAGCTCTATGGAATCGAGGTTGAGAAAATATCCGGCATCGACGGCCAACATTATTTCAATGTAGTGACCAAGTGAAATCGCACCGACTAGCGAATTGGTCTCATCAGAACTACTGATCTTGAACCCGTACTGACCGGAGGTAGTGGTTGGATTTATACCGGGGCCGAGTGAAAGAGAGCCGACAACATGCTGAACATCCGTTGTTGTATTGAGCAGCGCATACGGAGGATCGCCAGATACGATGCCGACTCCGTCATCCAGATCGACGCCAGCCACATCCCACCCGGCAAGCAGAGTCGCCCCCACTCGCACTGCTCCGACAAGAAGAATAAGCACCGTAATCCGTATCGTATTTAACATTTTACCTCCCTTTATTTCTCGTAACCTAAAACAATGGAAAGCATAACGAATACTGCACCTATCTTTTATTCTTATTTTTAATTATTTTTAGTAATATATACTATACTTTTAAAGTATATTTTCATCAGGCAGGGCACAAAAAAAGCCTCCTCGCAGTTAAACAACAAGGAAGCCTCTTCTAGAACACATCAAAAAAGAAATCAGTCCGTATAGCGCTCCTTAAAATCAGCATAGGCACGCTTAATACCCTCTATCATCGAGATCTCCGGCTTCCATCCCATTCCCATCAGGCGGGAGGAATCCATCAGCTTGCGCGGAGTGCCATCAGGCTTGGAAGTATCCCATTCTATTTCGCCTTCATAGCCGACAACCTCGCGGACCGCCTCTGCCAGTTCCTTGATAGTGACTTCGGCACCGGAGCCCACATTTACATGGGCCTGAATCGTGCCGGACTCATCTTCGAAGGCCATATCCTTGTAATCTACGTTCTCCAGAAGGAAAACGCAGGCTTCCGCCAGGTCATCGCTGTACAGGAACTCCCGAAGCGGCGATCCGCTTCCCCAGCATGTAACTTTATCCAGTCCCTGTTTCTTGGCCTCATGAAAGCGCCGGATGAATGCCGGAAGCACATGAGAGTTCTGCGGATGATAGTTATCGCCGGGGCCATACATATTGGTCGGCATCGCCGAGATAAAGTTGGTTTCATACTGACGGTTATATGCATCGCACAGACGAATCCCTGCAATTTTTGCAATGGCGTAAGGTTCATTTGTCGACTCAAGCGGACCGGTAAGCAGATGCTCTTCCTTCAGCGGTTGCGGCGCAAGTTTGGGATAAATGCAGCTTGATCCAAGGAAAAGCAGCTTCTTCACTCCATGTTTATATGCTGAGTGAATCACATTCATCTCAATCATCATGTTTTCATAGATGAACTGTCCGCGATACGTATTATTGGCAACAATGCCGCCGACCTTTGCCGCCACAAGCACCACATACTCCGGTTTCTCGGCCGCAAAAAAATCGTCCACCTCCTGCTGATTGATCAGATCCAACTGATCAATCGAGCGTCCCATCAGGTTCGTATACCCATGACGTTCAAGCGCTCGCCATATACCGCTCCCAACAAGCCCCAGATGGCCCGCCACGTAGATTTTGGAATCTTTTTCCATAATCAAAATCCGATTTCATATTTCGGGTTATCGAGCAAACGCAGGTCACCATCGGTCATGATCTGAACCAGCTGTTCAAATTTCACTTTCGGTTCCCAGCCCAGCTGAGCCTTTGCCTTTGCGGGATTACCAAGAAGCTGATCCACCTCGCATGGACGATAGTAACGCTTATCCATACGAACGATGACCTCACCGGTATCCTTGTTCAGACCAATTTCATCAACATCTTCGCCTTCCCACAAAACCGTGATGCCGACCCTCGCAAACGACTTTTCGATAAATTCACGAACCGTGTGCATCTCGTTGGTCGCCACAACATAGTCGTCCGGCGTATCCTGCTGTAGCATCATCCACATCATTTCAACGTAGTCCGGCGCATAGCCCCAGTCACGCAGGGCATTGATATTCCCCATGTAGAGACACTTCTGAAGACCACGGGAAATACGGGCGACCGCCATCGTAATCTTACGGGTAACAAAGGTTTCCCCTCGCCGCGGAGATTCATGGTTAAAAAGAATTCCGTTGCTGGCATGCAGGCCATAGGACTCACGGTAATTTTTCACGATCCAGAATCCATATTGCTTGGCAACGGCATACGGTGAACGGGGATAAAACGGAGTTGTTTCCGTCTGGGGAACTTCCATTACCTTTCCGTACAGCTCGGACGTAGAAGCCTGATAAAAACGGGAGGGAACACCGGTTTCGCGAATGGCATCAAGCAGACGTAACGTACCGGTCGCATCCACCTCTGCCGTGTATTCCGGAACCTCGAAAGAAACCTGTACGTGCGACTGTGCCGCCAGATTATAAATTTCCGCCGGCTCAATTTTCTCAATGAGCCGATTCAGGTTGCTCGAGTCCGTCAGGTCGCCGTAATGAAGAATCATATTCGGCTGTCCGGCGAGCTGATCCTGATAAAGATGGTCGATACGGTGCGTATTAAACGTACTGGCACGACGAATGATCCCATGCACTTCATATCCCTTTGACAGCAAAAGTTCAGTCAGATACGACCCGTCCTGTCCGGTAATCCCTGTAATCAATGCTTTCTTCATTTCTTGCTCCTTACATAATCAAATGTCAAAAATCGCGTGAATTTCTCATTTTCAATCCGAATGATCAACTCTGATGGAAGATTCATTCATGCCCGCTTATCCCATTTGTATTTGCAGTCAAAAAACAAAATCAAGGGTGCCGAATTTAATCGGCACCCTTCACCATTTGGATATTCATTCACTCAACTATCCGATGATACCCCGCCCTCGCAAATCATCTATAATGATCTCGGCGGCCTTATCCGGACTCATATCCTGAGTCGCCAACGTCAGCTCCGCATCCTGAGGCGCTTCATAAGGATCACTGATTCCTGTAAACTGCTGAATCTCTCCGGCGCGTGCCTTTTTATACAACCCCTTTGGATCTCGCTCTTCGCAGATCTCAAGCGGCGTATCGACAAAAACCTCAACAAAGGTTTCATCACCGATCACCTCCCGGGCGGATGCTCGGTCGGATATATAGGGGGAAATGAAGGAAGTAATCACAATCACGCCGGCATCATTCATCAATGAAGCCACTTCTGAAATGCGGCGTATATTTTCCTTTCGATCGTCCATGGAGAACCCGAGGTCACGATTCAGGCCGTGTCGGACATTATCACCATCCAGAATGTAGCAAAGATGCCCCTTTTCCATCAGGCTCTTTTCCAGCTCCTTGGCAATGGTCGATTTGCCGGACCCGCTAAGACCGGTTAACCAGACGGTTGCACCCTTCTGATTCAGGAGCTTCCGCCGATCCTCTGCACTGACAAGACTGTCACTGCGTACGATGTTCTGACTCACCGGAGACGCCTTATGCCCCGGCTTGGAGACAATTCGATCTACGATCATGCCGGCACCAACCGTCACATTACTTAGCCGATCAACAATAATGAATGCGCCGGTCGCCCGGTTTCGTTCATATGAATCAAAGGCAATAGGACGATGCAGCGTAAGATGACAACGACCGATTTCATTCAACTGCAGATCCGTTGAATTATCGTCCTCTTCATTCTTATCGCGCTTCATGGTATTAACATCGACCTTGTAGCGGATATTTGTCAGGACGCCCGGCACCATACTGGACGTGTGCTTGATGAGATAGCTCTTCCCCGATCGGGCGGCGTCTTCATGCATCCAGACAACCATAGCCTCAAACTCATTCCCGATATGAGGAAGATTATTTACAGGAACCAGCATGTTTCCACGGGACACATCAATCTCGTCATTCAGGGTCACCGTGATTGCCTGCGGAGCAAACGCCTCCTCGATTTCCCCATCCGGTCCATAAATCGCCTTCACAGTAGACTGCTGCCGGGAAGGAAGACTGGCAACGGCATCGCCTTTTCGCACAACACCAGAGGCCAAGGTACCACTGAAACCGCGAAAATCGAGATTGGGACGCAGCACATACTGTACGGGTAAACGCATATCGATCAGGTTGCGATCCGTCGAGATATTTACGCTTTCCATATGATGAAGGAACGTGGGGCCATCATACCATGCGAGGTTTTCACTATGGGAAACCACATTATCTCCCTTCAACGCGGAGATCGGAATAAAGTGAATGTCAGAAAAATTAAGACGGGATACAAATGCGTTATAATCCGCAACAATCTTTTCATAGGTATTCTGTGACCAATCCACGAGGTCCATCTTATTCACCGCAACGACCACGTGCTTAATACCCAGCAGAGAACAGATAAAACTGTGCCGCTTGGTCTGGGTAATCACGCCATATCGCGCATCAATAAGAATAACCGCCAGATTACAGGTCGAAGCGCCCGTCGCCATATTTCTCGTGTACTGTTCATGACCAGGGCAGTCGGCGATGATGAATTTACGTTTATCCGTAGAAAAATAGCGGTAGGCCACGTCAATGGTAATCCCCTGCTCCCGTTCAGCCTTGAGACCATCTGTTAAAAGCGCCGGATCAAAATCTTCTCCCGTGGTACCGTACACCTTGGAATCCTTGGCCACTTTTTCAAGCTGATCCTCATAGATCATGTGCGTGTCATAAAGCAGGCGACCGATCAGCGTGGATTTCCCGTCATCAACAGATCCACAGGTCAGCAGACGCAGCAGATCCTTTGTTTCATGCCGGCTAAGGTATTCGCTGATGTCGCTTCGAATCAGCTCTTCTTCCTGAATCTTGTAACTGGAGTCTTTCATTAGAAATACCCATCCTTCTTCTTTTCTTCCATGGAGGAGGTGTCGCTATCGATGACGCGACCCTGTCGTTCTGAGGTCGTGGTGAGCAGCATTTCCTGCACGATTTCCTCCACGGTTTCGGCATTGGATTCTACGGCACCGGTAAGTGGATAACAGCCGAGCGTACGGAACCGCACCTTTTTCATCATGGGGCTCTCACCCTCTTTCAGCGGCATGCGGTCATCATCCACCATAATCAAAACACCATCCCGCTCTACCACCGGACGTTCACCGGCATAGTAAAGCGGAACAATCGGAATATCCTCGCGCAACAGGTAGAGCCAGATATCGAGTTCCGTCCAGTTTGACAACGGGAAAACACGGATGGATTCGCCCTTGTTAATCTTGGCATTATAAAGATTCCACAGTTCGGGACGCTGATTCTTCGGATCCCACTGATGGTATTCATTACGGAAGCTGTACACGCGCTCCTTGGCCCGGCTCTTTTCCTCGTCGCGCCGGGCACCACCGAATGCAGCATCAAACTTATAGTGATTGAGGGCTTGTTTCAGCGCATCGGTTTTCATGATTTGCGTATGCTTTTCCGATCCGTGTGAAAAGGGACTGACCTGATCTTTTCCGTCCGGGTTAATCCAGACCTTAATGTCCACATCATACTTTTCAGCCATAAGAGAGCGGAACTTATACATCTCCCGAAATTTCCATTGGGTATCAACATGCATCAAAGGAAATGGAATCTTACCCGGCGCAAACGCCTTATGCGCCAGATGAAGCATTACGGAGGAATCCTTCCCGATGGAATAGAGCATCACCGGATTATCAAACTCTGCGGCCACCTCTCGGATAATATGGATGCTCTCGGCCTCCAGTTGTTTTAGATGCGATAAATTGTATCCACTCATTTTTTTCTCCAGATTCGTCATCGATCAACTAATCATGACTATTCCTGTTATATATTAGATATCTTGTCCAGCCCTATCCAGAAATCATTTACACAATCCACTGACAACAAAATAAGGATTTAACAGATTCTCCTTGTTATAGCGCAACATTGCGCTGAATGACTCCTGCGCGTCCGGTGTGCACAGATAGTCTGCCGCAGATACGGAAGGATTGAATTCAAACACGGCGCCTCCCGCCGCCCGGACAACGGCATGCGCCGCCGCCGTATCCCACTCCATGGTGGGAGCAATTCTCGGATAAATATCAGCGGATCCCTCGGCAACCATACACAGCTTTAACGAGCTGCCACGAGAAACCAGCTCAACAGCTCCATAACGAGCTTCTAAATCTGCAATAAAGCTTCTGGTTTCATCATTGCAATGCGACTTTGAGGCAACAATGCGAAGAGGTGTTGACGGCGATTGCGAGATCCGGCAAGACGTTGCGGATCCGATCAACTCGTCGATGGATTTACCAACACATTGAGCAACCTTAAACGCACCGTTTTCCAATCCGAGATACAATGTGGCTTCCACCGGTACGTAAACCACCCCCGCAACAGGGATGCCTTGATCAATCAAGGCGATATTAACTGTAAATTCGCCGTTCTTCTTGATGAATTCCTTCGTTCCATCCAAAGGATCCACCAACCAATAGGTCGTCCAGGAGCTTCGCTCTTCATAAGAAACCGCGGCACTCTCTTCGGAAAGAACGGGATACGGGGTTTGCTCAAGCGCCGCCACAATGATCCGATGCGCCGCCTTGTCGGCCGCGGTCAGCGGAGAATCATCAGACTTAAACTCTACCTCGAAATCCTGAGCATAGATTTCCAACATGGCTTCGCCCGCCTGAATGGCACACTCAGCCGCTATTTTCATTAGTTCATTTGTATTCATAAGCTTTAAATAAGGTTGGACACACTAAAACGGCCAAATCAACGGAGCAAACATTACCGTCACAATCCCGAAAATCAGGTTCAGCGGGATCCCGATCCGCAGATAATCTGAAAATCGGTAACCACCGGGACCATACACCATCAGATTGGTCTGATAGCCGATCGGCGTGGCAAAACTGGCAGAAGCAGCAATCATGATACTGATCACAAACGGCATGGGATTCACATCAAGTCCCTGCGCAGTACTCATGGCAATTGGAAATACAAGAACCGCTGCAGCATTATTCGTGATGATCTCTGTAAAAAATGTTGTAGCCAGATAAACCATCGCAAGGGCCATATGGGGTTCATCTTTCACCAATCCCAGCAAAGAGCCGGCAATGGCTCCTGCCGCACCGGTCTGCTCCAGTGCACACCCGAGCCCCAGCGCCGCACCGATCACGATCAACACATTCCACTCGATACTTCGCCGCGCCTGAGCCGTGGAACAACAACGAAACAGGACCATTGCGCCGGCAGCAAGCAGGGCCGATTGTAACATTGAGAGCCAACCTCCGGCCACAGCGACAACCATTCCGGCAAGTATGAAGAAAGCCCACGGCGCCCGCTCAAAACGGCGCGGTGTTGAGTTTTCGACGCCACTGATCAGATAAAAGTCGTGCGAATCCTTCTGGCGGGGAATAAAGCCTGCATGCGATTCAATAAGAAGCAGATCTCCGGCCCGGATGCGGATATCCCCGATTTTTCCATGAAGACGCTCCCCGTTGCGTGCAACGGCAATTACGACCGCATTATAAACATTTCTAAAACGCCCCTGCCGGATTGTCTTCCCGACCAGCGGACAGGTGTGAGAAACCACGGCCTCCACCAGACAGCGTTGATGTCGCGGCGTATCCAGCTTAAATAACTGCTCCGGCGCCGGTTGCAATCCCTGCTGACTGTAAAGGGATCGCATGGATTCGATATTGCCGACGAAAACCAGCCGATCGCCGACTTCGAGAATTTCAGATGGAGAAACCGCCGATATAATCTGACCATCACTGCGAATAAGTTCCGCAAGAAATCCGCCGGGAAGTTGACGGAGCCCCGATTTTTCGATTGAACTGCCGGCCAACGGACTTTTATCGCTCACCACAAGCTCCAACGTATACTCACGCGGATTTTCAAAAAACTCATCAATCGTCCTACGCTCAGGAAGTAGCCGATGACTGAAAAGGAGCAGGTAACCTACGCCGGCCAACGCACAGGGGATTCCGATTTTAGTGATCTCGAACATACTCAGCCCGATATCGTCAAAGCGCCCCTGATACAGTGTGTTGACCACGAGGTTGGTACTCGTTCCGATCAGCGTACAGGTTCCTCCGAAAATAGAAGCATAGCTCAGCGGAATCAGCAACTTGGATGGGGAAATGCGCAGGCGCCGACACCATTCGCCGACCACGGGAATAAACATGGCAACAACCGGCGTGTTGTTCAGGAAGGCACTCAACGGAATAACCGGAAGCAACATGCGCAGCAATGCGCGCCGCGATCCTTTCGGAAAACCGAGTACATGATGCGAAATCCAGGCAAGACCTCCAGTCTCCTGCAGGCCGGCCACAACCACGTAAAGAACACCGACCGTGATCATCCCCGGCGAACTGAATCCGGCCAACGCCGCATCCGCATCAAGAACGCCGCTTATCAGAAGAATTGAAAGTCCGCCGACAAATACCACATCCGCTGAGTACCGGGTAAAGACCAGTAATCCCAAAACCGCGACGACCACACCGATCGTTATCCAGGCATCCCAACCCAACTCAGCAAATGTCATATCCCCTGCCCCGACCCATCTCCGCTATTCAACGGTAACCGACTTGGCCAGATTTCTCGGCTGGTCAATTTCACATCCACGGGCCGCCGCAATGTGATAGGCCAGCAACTGAAGGGCAACCGCGGTCGGAACCGGTGTTATGCAGGGAGGACAGTCCGGCACAACGATTACATCTGAAAATTCATCCGCAATCTTTTCATCACCTTCACTGACCACAGCAATAACCGGTGCATTTCGGGCCTTGCACTCCTCAGCATTTCCAAGGGTTTTGTCTTTGCCCGGAACATCGTTCAGCAACGCAATAACCGGAGTGTTCTTCTGAAGCAGTGCAATCGGGCCATGTTTCAGCTCAGCGGCATGATAACCTTCTGCATGTATATAACTGATCTCTTTCAGCTTCAGTGCGCCTTCGAGTGCAACCGGGAACAGATAACCGCGACCGATAAAAAACGCATTGTCGCACTTCGCATATTTCTGCGCCACGGCCTTGATCGCATCATTCTGCTCCAGCACCTTTTCAACCAGTTCAGGCATCCGCTCGATCCAGCGCCCCAGCACTTCTCCGTCATTCAGCGGCATGCGCCGCGTCCGGGCTATCTTCAGCGCCATCATCAGCATTACAGAGACCTGACAGGTAAATGCCTTGGTTGATGCCACGCCGATTTCCGGGCCGGCATGCAGATACACGCCACGCCCTGTTTCGCGCGCAATGGTCGAACCGACCACATTACAGATTCCGGCGACAACCGCCCCCTTGTTCTTGGCCTCGCGTACGGCCGCCAGCGTGTCTGCCGTCTCGCCCGACTGGCTGATGGCAACAACGAGATCGGAGGGCGTAATAATCGGATTTCGATAGCGGAACTCGGCCGCCTGCTCGACCTCGGCAAGAATTCCGGCCATCTCCTCAATGGCGTATTCGCCAACCATACCGGCATGCATCGAGGTGCCGCAGCCGACGACCAACACGCGATTGATCATCGCGGCGTCGCGTGGAGAGAAATCAAGACCGGAAAGCACTGCCGTACCCATCTCAAAATCAAGCCGTCCGCGAATCGCATTCCGGATTGCGCTCGGCTGCTCATAAATTTCCTTCAGCATAAAATGGGCATACTCACCCTTTTCCGCTGCGCCGGCATCCCAGTCCATGGCCATAACCTCTCGGTTTACCGGAGCCCGCTGGAGGTCAAACATTTCCATGCCGTCAGCCGTAATGACCGCCATGTCAAAATCTTCAAGATACACGGCATCGCGCGTGTGGGGCATAATGGCCGAAGCATCACTAGCCACCAGCGTCTCATTACGCCCGAGCCCCAGAACAATCGGACTGCCGCATCGTGCCGCCACCAGTTTATCCGGCTCGTGATCGCTCATGACCACAATGCCGTAGGTTCCTTTAACCTGCTTCAGCGCCTCGCTTACAGCCTCTTCCAGATTACCCTTGTAGCAGAACGCGATGAGCTGAACGAGCACCTCGGAATCGGTCTCCGAAACACACTCTATGCCATGCTTGGCAAGCCCGGACCGAATCGCTTTATAGTTTTCGATAATTCCATTGTGCACCATGGCAAAATGGCCGGAGACATCCTGATGCGGATGGGCATTCACCTCATTAGGCTGACCATGAGTCGCCCAGCGCGTATGGCCGATTCCAACAGTCGCGTTCTTAATCGATTTCAGAGGAGACTGCTGCACCCGTTCGCGCAGAGCGCGTATTTTTCCGGGATTTTTAACGACATCGATAGAACCGTCATACACGCAGGCAATGCCTGCAGAGTCATATCCCCGATATTCCAGCCGGCGCAATCCATCAACCAGAATATCCGAGGCCTTCCGTTTTCCAAAATATCCTACAATTCCGCACATGGTTTACCTCATCTTAAATAAAGCTAATCTACCGAAATACGATGCCTGTTCCGATGCTCCAGTACATCCGACGGAAACTCCGCCTCAACCAGCGTTCCAAGCAGTTCAAGTAAAACACTTACCCGATCCTCGGCGGGCATGACCTTAATGACCTTGACCCTCAATCCGCGCATGGATCCTTCAAGAATCGTGGTTTCATCACCCACCGCCAACGGAAGTGCCGCGTTTACACTGCCCTGATCATCCAGATCCGCTTTCAGAGAATCAATAACCGATTCAGGAACCGCCACATAACGATCCCCAAACATGGGAAGCCCCATTATCCCCGGAGAATGCTCCACGGCCCGTTTCCCGTCCGACATGTCAAACCGGACAAAGATATATCCGGGAAACATTGCCTCCTGAAACCAAACCGGTCCTCGCGCCGTTTTGCGACGGAACCGGATTAGCGGGCAGAAAACCTGAAACGATAAAATGGATTCGACATTCACCGCAGCCACGCGCTCTTTCTTTGGCTTTGTGCGCACACAATACCAAAGGAGTCCGGGTTCAAATGACAACTGAGAAACCACGGGCTCAACCTCCGATTAATTTCAGAACCAGCGGAAGCGTCTGCCCCGCCCGTTTCTGCCAGTTTTCCAAGAGATCCACCTTATCAAGTAAAGCCTCTTTTTCTTCAATATCCTGCTGATCCAGCAATTCCCGAATCCGGTGGATGCGCTCCTTGCCGCTTGCCACATGCGGCTGAATCTGCTCGCTCGCAAATCCTGAAGCGATTTTACGCAGAGACGTCTCAGCAACATAGTAATCTTTGCGATCCCCTGGGACATAAACCGTACGGATCGCTCCGAATGAACGAAGTATCTTAAGCCCCTGACTGGTAGAGCCCTTGCTGATATTCAAACGCAGACGACAATCATCAAGACAGAGCGGCTCCATGGAAATGAATAGAATTCCATAAATTTCGCCCACCGAACGCGGAAGGTTCAGTACATCAGCCATGCGCACAAACAACGCAATAACCTCGCGCTCAAGCTCGCTGAGATTCTGAATTTTGTCCGGCGCACTCTCCATAGTGTTCAAAATATACTGAACAAACCGGACCAACACAACCTTATAACACCATAATGCACGACCAAACAGGTCGTGCATTAAAGCAATCTTCACATGAAAGAATTCTGAAGCCTAATAACGATAATGCTCCGGCTTAAAAGGTCCTTCTTCAGGAATTCCCAGATAGCGGGCCTGCTTTCGGCTCAGATGGTCCAATTTGACCCCGATTTTTTCGAGATGCAGGCGGGCAACTTCTTCATCCAGCAACTTAGGAAGCGTATAAACGCCGACCGGATATTTTCCTGAATTACAATACAGCTCCATTTGAGCCAGCACCTGATTGGTAAAGCTGTTGCTCATGACGAAGCTGGGATGACCGGTGGCACAGCCGAGGTTAACCAGACGGCCTTCTGCCAACAGAAGAATACTGTTTCCCTTTGGCATGGTGATCTTATCCACCTGAGGCTTGATATTGGTCCACTTGTACTTCTTCATCTTTTCGACCTGAATCTCGGAATCAAAGTGACCGATATTACAGACAATCGCCATGTCCTTCATTTTACGCATATGGCGCTCTGTAATCACATCGCAGCAGCCGGTTGTCGTCACAAAAACATCGCCGATTTCGCAGGCGGAATCCATGGTCATAACTTCATACCCTTCCATCGCCGCCTGAAGGGCACAAATGGGATCGATTTCCGTAATCACCACCCGGGCACCCTGCCCCTTGAGTGACTGGGCGCAACCCTTGCCGACATCGCCGTAACCGGCCACCACGGCAATCTTGCCGGAAAGCATGACATCGGTTGCCCGCATAATGCTGTCGACCAGCGAATGGCGGCATCCGTACAGATTGTCGAACTTGGATTTTGTCACCGAATCGTTCACGTTGAATGCAGGAAAAAGAAGTTCCCCCTTGGCTGCCAGCTGATAGAGGCGGTGCACGCCGGTTGTCGTCTCTTCCGAAACGCCGAGAATATCCTTGGAGATCCGCGAAAACCGCGTCGGATCATTTTTTAAAGCCTTCTTGAGCTGGGCAAACAGAATACCCTCTTCAACACTGCCGGGCTTCTTGTCGAGAATGGACGGATCCCTTTCCGCCTTGTAACCCAGCTGAACGAAAAGAGTTGCATCGCCACCATCGTCGAGAATCACATTCGGACCGGCACCGTCTCCCCAGTCGAGAATACGGTCTGTGTATTCCCAATATTCCTCCAGCGTCTCACCCTTCTTTGCAAACACCGGCGTGCCGGTCTTGGCAACGGCGGCCGCAGCATGATCCTGAGTCGAAAAAATATTGCAACTGGCCCAGCGTACCTTGGCACCGAGCTCCTGAAGCGTCTCGATCAGCATGGCCGTCTGGATCGTCATATGCAGGGAACCGGTAATCCGGGCTCCAGTCAGAGGCTTTTCCTTGCCGTATTTTTCGCGTAGCGCCATCAGGCCCGGCATTTCATATTCAGCCAGCTCCATCTCCCTGCGTCCGAAATCCGCAAGCGAGATATCCGCAATTTCACAATCAACTGTCTTTTTACGTGCCGTTGTTTTTTTCTTAGCCATATGTCTTACTCCGTTCCTTGTTAAAATGATGCGGTCTTTTCTCCAACCACGATAAGTACCGACAAATCCGGCGTCGCGCCGGGAAGCGAATCCAGGACGATAATATTCAGGCCGGATCGGACCAGCCATTCCCGTGTTTCGAGAGGATCAAACCCCAACCACTGATCCGCCCACTGCTCACGAACCCATTCATGCTCATGACGCACGAGGTCAAGAATAACAATCTGCCCGCCGACTTTCAGCCCCGCGGCAGCCAGCCGCACAACCGACTCCGGACTGGAGGTGTGATGCAGCGACTGACTCAGAAACAAGGCATCAAACGATTCCGAAGGAAGCCGAAGATCCTCAAGATTACCCAGCTTCAGCTCCAGCCGCTTAGAAAGATGCTGCTCCCGCGCCTTTTCTGCAACCAGAGACAGCATCCGCTCGGACTGATCAAAAGCGACAACCTTTCGTGCAAACCGGGCCAGAAGCAGTGACAACGCGCCCTCTCCGCATCCCAGATCACCAACGACTTTACCGGCGAAACCGGCGGCCAGTCCGGATGCCAGCGCCTGCCAGCCACCACCCGGCTCCGTCAGGGTTCCATAGCAGCCGGCAATTCCATCGAAAAATTCCCGACTCTTGCGCCGGCGCGATTCAACCACGCGCTCTACCGCTGCCGCATCCCGATGGGCCACTGGAATTTCCTGCAGCCGCTCGGTCAGGATCTGCGCAAATGCACTGTCACGAAAAAGGGAGCCCCGGTTGTAATAGACGGATGTACCGTCACGTCGCGAAGCCACCAGTCCGGCATCGCGCATTGGCTTAAGATGGCGACTTACCGTCGACTGCGGCATTTCCAAGGCTTGTACTAGCTCCGCAACAGAAAGCTCGCACTGATCAATCGCCCTCAGAATCCGCAACCGACCTTCGTCGGCCAACGCTTTGAATATGTCGAGAACTCCACTCATTATTCATATATCCGAATATGCGGATAAAAGAGGATTTCTGCGGCCGCTGTCAATGCCCTTGCTTGAAAATCAATCGGTCCGGCGCCGCACCAAAGCTGAAAGTTTCCCCTTTATTTCCGCGCTGAGGTTCGTATTCTACCTAACCTTTGGAAAAGCCATGAAAACCGATCTATTCAACTATGCCCTACCGCCGGAACTGATTGCCCAGCATCCACCGAAAAAACGCGAACTCGCCAGAATGATGGTACTTCATCGCGCCTCCAGCACCATTGAACACCGGACGATTACCGACATCGCCGAATATCTTCGAGCCCCCGATGTGCTGGTGCTCAACAATACCAAGGTCATCCCCGCCCGTGTTTTCGGCCACAAAGCCGCATCCGGCGGCAAGGTGGAACTGCTTCTGCTCGATGAATCCGCCCCCGGCGAATGGAAGGTGCTGATGAAAACGTCGCGCCGCCCGAAAACCGGCGACGAGCTGATCCTGTGCTCCGGAAAAGCCACAGCAACGATGCTTCAGGATGGCGAACAGGGCGAAGCATTTCTCCGCATTTCATCGGATCGGCCATTGATGGAAGTGCTCGATGAAGAAGGTGTTCCGCCGCTGCCTCCATACATCACGCGTAAGGAACAGACGCGCGGACAGATTGAAATCGATAAACAGCGGTATCAGACGGTCTACGCCTCCGAGCCCGGAGCCGCTGCCGCACCGACCGCCGGACTCCATTTCACGCCGGAGTTGCTCGCGCGGCTGGCCGCCAATGGAATCCACAAAGCCGAATTAACCCTGCACGTCGGACTCGGCACATTCCGGCCGGTTTCCGCCGACATTATTACGGATCACGAAATGCATCATGAACGCTATGCCGTTTCGTCCGGCGCCGCCGAAACAATCAACACAGCCCGGCAAGCCGGCGGACGCATTATCGCAGTGGGATCAACCTCTGTGCGCACCCTCGAATCTGTAAACCCGATCCGCGAGGCCGATGGCTCAACCAACATTTTCATCTATCCGCCATACGAATTCAGAAACGTCGATGCCATTCTAACAAACTTCCATCTGCCAAAGTCGACACTCCTGATGATGATGTCCGCATTCGCCGGACACGAACAAATGCTGGAAACCTACCGGATCGCGGTAGCGGAAAGATACCGATTTTTCAGCTATGGCGACTGTATGCTTATTCTTTAATCGCCCCGTGGTGCACCCGGCTGAATGGCAATGCGAACCGATTCTCCGTTCTCTCTATCCAGTCAGGTATCAATCAGGATGGTAATTCGAAAGCGAAAATGCGTCACCGCTAACCACATTGGCTACCCCGATTTACCGGCTCGCTCTTCTGATAAAGAAACTCAGGATCAAAATCCATTTCGTTAGCCCACTGCACAGAATCAAAGGAGGGCCTGACCGTCCGGAACATCACAGGGTCTTTCAATTCAGAATACTTGCCGAGGGCAAGATACGGCGAAACATCAAATACTCGATACTCATTATTCTCGAAGGTAAGCTCCAGCTTATACGCGTCCAGAGGCTCCACGTTCGTTACACTCAAGTACATTATCGCCTCCTTCCACTATTTCAACGGATCGATCCTGAAAAGCAACTTGCCCGTGGAAGCAAGCTCCCAATCGGCCATCAATTCCTCTTGGTGAATCTCAGCTGAGATCAACGACAACCTTTGAATCCTGATAATACGCATGGATGTGAGGCGGATTATGCTCCGACGGGGAGCAATACATTCTCACGATAATTCCGTAAAACATGGATATGGCTGGCATTTACTTGACCTTTCAACTTCATCAACTGGCCGCAGAATCCCATAAACCTGCTAGCAATTCCAGCTTTTGGATCGCAGGAATTTTTCTCTTTGGATAGATTGCCTTTTACATCGCAAGGAAAGTCGCATACCTCACCGAATTTGAACCCTGAATACGGCCTAACACCTGTACCGGCCAGAAACGGGCGGTTAACCGGGACATCAGTACGAGGAGGGCAAGCTGTTGGTATGTTCAGTCTGATGTAGGTGCAGATCGCTCCCGATAGAATCGCGACCTGATTTCGACAATAGCCAAGGTGTGCAAGTGCATGGCTATTGCAAAATCTTTTTATGCGTCGAGTGGCCGAGCGACTCTGAGACGCTTTACCTAACTTCATATTTCAAAGAACGGGATGGCATTGCCATTGCTGTTGGTTGGCTCGTGGCTCCTTTAAAGTAAGCGTTCCGTATAGCACCTCTTGTTGAAATCATCGTAGACGTCGTAGGCTTCGACCTATGACTTATCCAACATCTACGAC
>JAFGVP010000067.1 GCA_016937945.1 Pontiellaceae bacterium
AGGAGGGAGGAATCAAAGAACAACCGGAGTTATGCACTATAACTAAAACTGACCACCGAGTGGTTTAAAGGGTGAGTCCACTTCTGTGGTGCAGGAAATTTACCGGAACATCGCGCATGCCGCCCGACATGGCAATTACCGGAATATTCGGATACTGCCGGCGAAGGGCCATCAGGATTTCAAGCCCATCCATTTCCGGCATGAGAATGTCCGTAATGATCAGGTCCGGACCGAACGTTTCAAGCATGATCATGCCGTGTTTCCCGTTTTCAGCTTCGGCCACCGTGTAATGAAGGCGCTCGAGGTAGCGCACCATCAGCATCCTGATTTTATCGTCATCATCGATTATGAGTATCTTTGCCATATGAGCTGCCTCTTACAGGGTGGATGAAATAATCTGGTTTACGGTATCGATAAGCGAGGGACCCGTGAAGGATTTGTGTGTGAAAAAGCATTTATTGTCAGGAATCGACGGCCATCGGTTTTTCATATCCGAATAGCTTCCGAAAAAGAGGATCGGTGCGCGCGCCGAAATTTCACGAACCTGATCATACATCTCTTTTCCATCCATATCAGAAAGATTCAGGTCTGAAATAATCAGGTCGAACTCTTCCGGGTCCTGCCGAAGTGTTTCCATTGCATGGTTCGGGCGGTCCGTGAGTTCAACCGCATAACTTGCTCCGTTGAGTGCATCGACAAACAGTTTGGCCGCGCCGGCATCGGGCTCGACGAGTAGGATACGCCCCGCCGGCTTTGTTTCATTATAGGGATCCTGCCCGGATTGCGGTTTAGGGTCGATCGCCGGAAAAAAGATCTTAAAGCAACTTCCTTCTCCGACTTCACTCTGCACAAGGATCCATCCGTCATTCTGCTGGATGATTCCATATACGACTGCCAGCCCCAGCCCGGATCCCTTTCCAACTTCCTTGGTGGTGAAGAAGGGCTCAAAAAGGCGTTCACGCACCTCTGCATCAATACCGCATCCGGTGTCGCGGATCGAGAGACAGACGCAGGGGCCGGCCTTGGCGGAGGGCATCGAGACAATATTCTCTTCCGTAAGGTTGAGGTTTTCCGTGGTGATGGATAGTTTTCCGCTTTCACCCATGGCATCGCGGGCGTTAACAGCCAGGTTCATGATCACCTGTGTCATCTGCCCCTGCTCGGCCCGGACCGGATGAAGGTCGGGCTCCAATGAGATCTCCAGCTCGAACTGTTCCCCGAGCAGCATACGGACCAGTCCCTTCGCCTCATGAATGGAATCGTTGAGGATAATGTTTGTGCGATCCGAAGCGGTCCGGCGGCTGAAGGTAAGGAGCTGGTTGGTCAGGGTTGACGCGCGATTTGCGGCCTTGATGATTTCCTGAATACTGTCCATCTCCTCCGTTCCGTCATCAAAGTTAAACTCCAGCAGCTGGCTGAAACCGAGGACGACCTGCAGAATATTATTGAAGTCATGGGCGATGCCGCCGGCCAGCTGTCCGACCGCCTCCATTTTCTGGCTCTGCCGAAGTTCTTCTTCAAGGATGATCTGGTCCGAGATATCATGCTTGATTCCCACGAAATTGGTGATCTCTCCGGTCTGGTTCATGACCGGCGAGATAACCGCTTCTTCAGTATAGAGAAGCCCGTTCTTGCGACAGTTTATCAGTTGGCCGCTCCAGACCTTGCCGGATAGGATGGTGCTCCACAGGTCTTTATAGAACGCCGGCGTGAGATGCCCGCTTTTCAGGATGCGGGGGTTTTCTCCGATGACTTCCTGTCGGGAATATCCCGTGATTCGCTCAAAGGCCGGATTCACATATTGAATGGTGCCTTCGATGTCGGTAATTACGACAATCTGCGGCGACTGCTCAATAACCGTGGAAAGCAGCTTCAACTGCTGCTCGGACATGATCTTGTCGGAAATATCCTGCATCATCCACAGCGATCCTGCCTGCGGCTGTTTAGGATCGATGGCATTGGCGAACAGACGGCACCAGAAAAGGGAGCCGTCCTTTCGCATCGCCTGCACCTCGGTTGTAAATCGTTCGCCATTGCTGATGCAGCCATAGGCCTCCCGCCCGATTCGCTCAAAAGTTTCATCGTCTGCATAAATCAGTCGGGCAGAGGCCCCGTTCAGCTCTTCAACGGGCCTGCCCAGCATTTCGCAGGCGGGGGGGTTGATCCAGACAAACCGGCGATCCCGGACCAGCGCAATGCCGAGGGAACTGTTATTCAGGATCAGGCTCTGCAGATTATTGAGTTCCCGTATGGCATGCTCTGCCTCGCGACGTTTGGAGATGTCGGTAACAAAGGAAAAATGGTATTCATCGTCACCGTATTTCAAATACGTGATGTGAACTTCAACCGGGAACGTCCGACCATCCTTCGTTTTGTGGTAGGATTCAAACGCGGCGGTTTTGCGGGTGCGCAGTTCGTTCCAGTTTTTCTTCCAGTTCGACATATCAAAACAGGGATCAATATCTGCTATGGAAAGCGCAAGCAGTTCCTCTTTCGTATATCCGAGGGTGTGGCATGCGGTAATGTTTGCATATGCAAATGTCGAATCCGGTCTTATCCAGTACGCCGCATCCGCTGCATGGTCGATGGCAAACTGGGTCAGTTCAACCTGTTCCTTGGCGCGAATGGCATCCTCCATCATCTGCAGCGCCGTCTTGCGGGATTCCTCCAGAATTTTGTTGGCCTCGTGCAGCTCCACCGTCCGGTTTTTGACCTGCCGGCGCAGGCTGGCCACAATCAGGGCCCCGCCGGCGATGAGACTGAGAATCAGGGCAATGCCCCAAAGCAGGTATTTGCGGAATACCTGCCAGCCGCTGTTCTTGTCCAGGGGGCCAAGCCATTCATTGTAGATTCGTCGGTATTCCCCGGATGCCTTTAGTTCTGCCAGTCCGTTATTCAGCAAGTTAAGGAGGTCGGTGTCGCCCTTCTGCACGACATAGCAGTATTCCGCCGGCAGCAGGCGCGATTCAACCGGAACAACATTATCCCATCCCTCTTCCTGAATGCACTGAACGGCGGGAAGATAATAGGAAAGCGCATAATCCACTTTACCATCATGCAGGAGTTGGATGGCTTCCTTGAAGCCCGGCGTGCTGATCAGTTCTTCAGACAATCCCTGCTCAATGGAAAACTCCTCGAGAATATCGCCTTTCTGAACGGCAACGCGGTGTCCTTTAAGATCATTGAATTCGTGATAGGGCGGACTGTTCTTGCGGGCGAAAACCGCCCGATAAATTACAGAATGGGGCTGCGAATAGTCCAACAGGATCTCGCGGCTCGGAGAGTAGAGCATGCTGGCCATGTCAATTTCACCATCCGTTGTCCGGGTACGAATAGAACTCCACACATCAAGCTGAAAAACAATATTCAGTCCGGTTTCCCGAGCAAGGGCCCTGGTGAGCTCAATATTGAATCCGGCCGGACGGCCCTGCTTATCCAGATATTCATACGGTGGAAATGCGAGGTCGCCTCCATAAACGATGGTTCGGCTTTTGGTGATGTCGTGTCGGAGCCTGCCCATCCATTTTTGTTCCAATCCGCGCAAAATACCCTGGGACTCGACCATCGCAAGCCCTTCATTCAGCAGGTTCAACAGCTCCGTATTGCCCTTTTGAACCGCAAAACAGTAGCGTTTATGAAAATCATTTTCCGGATTGCCCACGGTGCGGATATGGTCCATTCCCATTTGCTGGAGCAGGGTCACGCCCATCAGATGTTGGGCCAGCACGGCATCCACTGCGCCGTTTTCGAGCATTCGGAAGGCTTCGGGATAGGTATCTGTTGTAATCATCTTCCGGCAGAGCACCGTATTGCGGACATATTCCTCGGTAATATCTCCGCGCATCACGGCGACAGTGTATTCCTTAAGATCCCGTATGCCGGTAATTCGGGTCTCATCATCCCGGACGAACACCGCGCCATGTAGGGTGATGTAAGAGGTGCTGAAATCAAACAGTTCGGCTCGATCCTCTGAAAACGCGACAATCGGAAGGACATCCAACTTTCCCTCCGCCAGCGCCGTCTTGATTTCCGCCCACTGCGCCAGCTGAAATTCGGGTCGCTGACCCATCACCTCAAGAACTTTGCTTAGCAAGTCGATGGAGTAGCCCTGCGGAGCGCCGGTTTCGCTGACAAATGAAAACGGTGGATAATCGGGTTCGGCTCCGGCCCGGACGGGTTCGGTCGCCCGGACGTTCAGCACGTCCAGCAGCAGGATGCCGGCAATACAGGCCCAGCGCGGCAGGTGCCGCACAGCGCGCATCATTGGTTTAGGTCCGGTATCCATGATTTTTGTGTCGTACAGCTGTACGGAACCAAATCCTCTGTTCTCCTTTTAGCGTATCGGCAAGGCGGCATCAAGTAGACAGGTTGTCATTATGATTATGGTCCGGTCTGAAATTTGCAGATCAGCTGCGTGCCTTTTTGATCGTGTCATAAGCGGCATTAATGCGGGCGAGCTGGTTCTGGGCGGACTTCATGAATTCATCCGGAAGTCCCTGCGAAGCCAGTTTGTCGGGATGGTATTCAAGGCATTTCTGCCGCCAGACTTTCTTGATTTCCTCGTCGCTCATGTCCGGTGTGCAATCGAGCACCTGATATGCCTCGTCAAGTTTGCTGGTGCCGCCGGCCGTCCCCAGCATGGCATCGACGGTTCCCGGCCGAAGATGGAACACCCGCTCGGCCTGCAGCAGGATTTCCCGTTCGTTCGCATGCAGCGCTCCATCCGCCAGGGCCACCGCATGGAGCGAGCTCAGGAATATCATGGCAATCTGCGGATTGTGCTGAATAATCGATGCCAGCTGGCTCAGATAGTCTTCCGCCGTGTGGGGATCATCCTTGGCTTTGCGGAAGATGCCGATGGCCACTTCGCGGCGTTCGCCGACATAGCCGAGCCGGGCCATGATCTGTTCAATCATGGCAATCTCTTCCTGCGTGACCCGTCCGTCCGCCCGCGCCATTTTGGCAAGGCATCCGAAAAACGCCACCTGGATCGCCATGCCTGTATTGCGGACGCGGTCGGTTCCTTTGTCGAGCTGATGTCCCAGCAGGACGCCGCCTACCACGCCGAACGGTCCGAGCAGCGAACCCAGTACGCCGCCGATAATTTTTCCAGTCCATGCCATGTGAAAACCTCTCTTTGAAATCGATTGTGATGAGCGTCACCGTAGCCTTACGAAATAGAACCATGCAGTCCCTCTTTCTTAGGAAATACTGCAGGGGGACTGGAGCCGGAGGCGGACAAGGGTGA
>JAFGVP010000007.1 GCA_016937945.1 Pontiellaceae bacterium
CAGCCACCAGATTATATACACTGCGATCCACGGAGAGTGTACCGGGGACTTCATCGGCACCGTAATACATTATGGAATTAGTCAGGCTGATCCAGCCGAGGATGTCGCCGTTCAGCGCAAACGCACCGCCGGACATTTCCGCATAATAGTTACTGACACTTAATCCCGTGAAATCGGCGTAATAATGAGACCCGTCACCCCGACTGAAATCAAAGGTGGTTCCATTCCCGAAAAAGATATTGGAATAGTAGTTCAATGAAAAATCGGGCTGCCAAATTTCGTTCCAGAGAGGAACTTCCGCGATTCCCGACGGAGGGCACGGGAGCTGATTATGCCGTGGTCCGGTATAGGTCAGATTGGTAGGCCCCGTTATTCCGTGATAATCCGCGAAAAACTGCGAGGCCGCCGCATCGTTGAGATTGGTTCCGTTCCACTCGCCGAGATCGACATAACCAAACGGATCCCAAAGCGATTCCCCGGGCGTCCAGGTAAAAGTGTTCGTCCCGCCGAACTCCACAAGAAGCACCAGGACACGAGATCCATCGCCGGCATCCAGATTCAATGCTTGCGCTTCCTTGCGTGAAGCGGAATCCAATGATTGCGGATGAGCAATTTCATCACGCCGGGCACGCAACTCACGAAATTTATCCGGATCGGGCTGGCTTACGCCTCTTGGCGGAGGAGCCGCCTGAATGCCGACTGCAACGCAAAATACCAAACAGAATATCGTCTTTTTCATCCAATCATCCCCCGCGTTCCTCACATATGATGCCAACCGAATTCATCAACACCGTCACCGGGCCGCGCTCTCTTCGCCGGACGGCATGCCGCACCATTTCAGCATAAGCATAAAAGTCAGCAGATTGGCAGCCACCCCGATCACCAGGCCGTCCACCCCGGAGGCCTCCTTCATGAAAGCATTCCACAACAGCATGCCGGCCAGCCCGGCCATGGAACCGGCGAGGAAAACCCCCATGCTGGTTCGAACGCCCCAGATTGCGGCAACGATCTGAACCAGCACCAGCGGCGACCAGAAGTTATAGGCCATGATCAGGACATCCAGCACACTCTTGATACTGATGGCGAAAACAATGGCCAGCAGGCCGGTAAGAAAGGTCACGGCCCGCGCCACCTGCAGCCGTGTTTTTTCACGCAGATCAACCATGACGCCCAGCACATCATTGGTAAAAGCGATACTTGCGCTGTTCAGAAAGGAGTCGGCGCTGGACATGACGATGGAAATGACGCCCGAAATCACGATTCCTTTAATCCCGATGGGCAGGACCTCTTTCACGACGAACGGCAAAGCCAGATTGGCCTCCAGATCGGGATTCAGGGCATAGGCCACGGCGCCGATGAGTCCGGTAATGGCAAAGAACGGAATGGAAAAAAGGCCGCTGTACAGCGTGCCGCGAATAACGTGCCGGTTATCCCGCGAAATGAGCAAGCGCTGCACATAAGGAGGCACCATGGTTTCGCCCAATACAAAGGTGAGGAACAGCGAGATAAATCCGGCAGCAGTCATCTCCGAATGCGCCCAGGTAAAGTGATCCGCTACCGGCGTGGAAATTCCGTTTTTCCGGAGGTAAAGATACCCTAGGATCAGGGTTAACGGCAGTCCGACAGAGAGCACAATAAACTGGATAATATCGGTTTTGATTACGGCATTCATGCCGCCGACGGTCGCATAGAGCACCACAATGCTGCAGCCGATCAGGATCCCCCACGTCACGGGGACCCCCAGAAAGACATTGAATATATATCCAATGCCTCCAACCTGTGCTCCGACAATCCCCGCGCACAGCATGATCGAAAGGATGCCCACAATCAACCGGCTCGGTTTTCCATAAGCGTGTTCAACTATGTCTCCGATGGAAATCGCCTTTGGAAAACGAACCATGCGCGGAGCAACATACCGAGCCACCAGCACTTCTTTCAGGCTGAAGCCCCAGAGCGCGACCACATTCATAATTCCGACCAGAAAGACTTTCTCTGCATTCCCCAGCGAGAACCCCCGCCGATGAACGATGCTGAAAGCGTGGCAAATACCACAAAGGTATTGGAGTTCCGCCTGGATACAGAGTAGTCACTCAAGGTTTCAATGCTACGGCCGGACCAAAGCCCCACGCCCAGAATCAACAGCAGGTAAACAACAACAATAACGGCATCAAACATAACGTATCCTTCAAGACCAACGCAGTTTCGGGACGGCACATACAGACGACTGAAATACAAAGAATTAAAATTACATGAACTTATATAAGCAGTTTCAATGCCCCTTCCCGGGTTTTATGATTTGAGTTAGTGAACGGCGGGTATATTCTCCATCTTTTATGTTAACGACCAATCAGGTAGACGAGAACATTTCCGGCCTGATGCAACACGAAGAGGAAATCATGATTAGACTGAAATCGCTATGCATTGCAGCACTCCTCGCAGGATGTGCATCAACACCTCACGAAACGCTCACGCAGATCTCCACAATCAATGCTCTGCTGGCCGGGGCCTACGACGGACAGATGCGTTGCGATGAGCTGCTGAAACAGGGCGATTTCGGCATCGGAACCTTTGACCGGCTCGACGGCGAAATGGTGGTGTGCGACGGTACCGTCTATCAGGTCCGATCCGATGGAAAGGTGTATACGCCTTCTCCGGAAACCACCACGCCCTTTGCCGCCGTGACCTGCTTTGACCCGGAACAGCAGATTACGATTTCCTCCGGCGCCGATTTCGATGCCGTCGAAAAAATCGTGGATCAGGCAGCGCCGCAGAAAAATCTCTTCTGTGCAATTCGCATCGACGGCTCATTCCGAAAAATGAAAACCCGTAGTGTACCGGCACAGAACAAACCCTACCCACCTCTCGTCGAAGTGGCAAAACACCAACCGGTTTTTGAATATGAAAATATTTCCGGCACGATCATCGGCTTCCGCTGTCCGCAATATATCGAAGGCCTCAATATCCCGGGATATCACCTGCATTTTCTATCCGCCGACAAGACCAAAGGCGGCCACATTCTTGCATTCGAGATCGCAAACGCCGAAGCCCGAATCGATATCGCCAATCGGCTTACCATGATCCTGCCGCGCGACACCGCCGCTCTCGCGGATGTGGAACTCGGCGCCGACCGCTCACACGAACTCGAAGCTGTGGAAAAGTAGGCGGAAGCTTGCAAGAAGGGAACGGGCGGCCGGATCATGCAGTAACGACCAAAACGTGCCGACCACTCCTTGGCAGATTATTTTTGAAATTGCCGAAAACGATGGTCGGATTATACTGCCTTCATGAACTTGAGACTATTCCATCTCATATTTCTGGATGCTGCATTGTTTTTTGCAATGTCCAGAGCTGACTCCGTTGGTTGTGGGGTCAATCCCGTGAACAACGTGATAAAGCTGGAATGGAACACGACCAATACAGTCTATGGCGACGGCTTCGAACTCGAGACAAAAGCAGATCTGTCAGCCAGCAACTGGATCGCCGTCGAAGATATCGACCTATGGCCTTCCGCGGCCACCAATTGGGAAACTTCACTGAACATATCCAAAGCGTATTTCCGGGTCCTGAATGTGGATCGCGGCCATCTGGTCAATGCGTCGCACATCATGACCATGACGCCGGAGGAAGTGGCATCCGCCCTTGGGGGCTTCGGCATTTCATCCTCGTTGGTCAATTACCCGATCTCCATGTATTCCGTCAGATATGAAACGTTTGATCTCCGCGGGGAATCCTCTCTGGCGGCCGGGTTGCTTATTCTCCCGGCAACCATTCAGGGCTCCGGATTTCCCCTTCCGCCGGAGAGGGTTGCGTTGCTTTCATTCCAGCACGGGACGCTCTTTGCGGACAGCGCCGCTCCTTCCGCATTTACACACATATCCCAACTCGATGGGGAAATCCTGTTCGGACTGATTTTTGCAACCGACGGATACGCGGTTTCGATGCCGGATTATCTTGGAATAGGACCCGGCTCCGAAGGATTGCACCCCTACCTGCATGCGCGATCCGAGGCCGTCGCATCAGTTGATATGCTCCGGGCCACCCGATCGTTTCTGGAAAACAGTGACCAGTGTAAACCAAACGGACAGCTTTTTATTGCCGGTTACTCTCAGGGCGGCCATGCCACACTGGCTCTTCAGCGCGAACTGCAATTGAATCATGCTCAGGAATTCCCCCTCACAGCCTCAGCACCCATGGCCGGCCCACAGGATCTGTCCGGGACCATGAAGGCACGGGCGCGGGCCGGCGCAGCAAACGGCTCTTCTGCCTATACCGCATACGTGATTCTCGGCCTGAATACGATTTACCGCTATGGCACCTACAGCAACTTCTTCAGGCCGGATTATGCAACCCTTCTTCAGGACCTGTTTGACGGCACCCATACAGGATCTGAAATCAATGCACTGCTACCGGCTGATCCGATCGCCATGTTGACCGATAGCTTTGTCAGCAATCTCACGGAGAATGCCGACGATCCCTTTTCTGCAGCGCTGCTGAAAAATGACACCTACCGCAATTGGACGCCAACAACCCCCACCCGGTTCTATCATTGCGCCGCAGACGATATTGTCCCCTACTCCAATTCCGTAGTCGCCGTGAACGCATTCCTGAATGCCGGAGCCTCTACAAACCTTGTCCAGCTCATTGATCCGCAACCGACGGCATCGCACACCGCCGGCTTCCTCCCCTGCATGCTCGCAACGAAATCATGGTTCAATACTCTGAGGGACAAGTAGCCGTCTGCCGGCCCCGGCTATTTGCCCAGCCCGAACCCATACGGGAAGAGCGGGTTGGTTTTTCCATCACCTTTATTGATCGGAATCTGATCGAGAGAGCGCGGCCAGGTGAACGAAAGCTTTCCGGTCGGCTGATAGTCGCCGAAGAGCACATCAGCCACACCCAGACCCTCCGTCCCCGGAAACCAGGCGGCAATGAAGGCATCGGACTGATCGAGAATCCCGTTGACCATGATCGGACGGCCGGAGAACAGAACAGTAATCACCGGAACGCCGGATGCGGCGGCCTGCCGGACGGTCGCGAGCTCTTCGTCAGCCAGCTGCAGGTCCGGATCGTCGCCGGCACCTTCGGCATACGGTTTTTCGCCGACCACGACAATGCAAAGATCAGCGCCTTCAGCTCCGCTTCCGTCTTTTGAATAGGTGACTTCTGTTCCCGGCGCAACGGTTTTCCGGACAGCGCCCAGAACGGTGGTGCCGCCGGCGGTGACATCGCCCGACTTACCCTGCCATGCAATAGTCCAGCCGCCGCACTGATAGCCGATATTGTCCGCCGCCTGCCCGGCCACATGAATACGTTTTGCGGTCCTGGATGCGGGAAATACATGTCCTTCGTTTTTCAGTAGCACCAGCGATTCACGAACGGCCTGTCGCGCAACGGCTCGATGCGCTTCCGATCCGAATTCATTCTGGAGTGCCGGATCCCCTTGCGCCACATACCCTTCTTCCATCAGCCCCATGGCCAGCTTGACGCGCAGGATGCGGAAGACGGCATCGTCGATGCGCGACATCGGGACCGTTCCCTCCTCAACCAGCTCCTTGAGGTATTTGTAAAAGGTCCGGTATTTGGTCGGCTCCATCGCCATATCCATTCCGGCATTGATTGAAATACCGATTGCGGTTTTAAAGTCGGGATCGATCTGCCGAATGGCCTCCCAGTCGGAAACGAGAAATCCTTCAAATCCCATCTCGCCCTTAAGCACATCCGTGAGCAGATATTTACTGGCCGAACATTTCAAACCGTTCCAACTGCTGTAGGACGGCATGATGCTGAGAGCGCCGGCGGTAATCGCGGTCGGATAAGGCGCAAGGTGTATGCGCCGAAAGGTTGCTTCGTCGCACTGCGTATCGCCCTGATCCCAACCCGAGCGGGCCCCGCCGGTGTTATAGCGGTCGCCCACGTTTACAAAATCGCCGGAGTCAGGCTGCGTTCCGCCATCGCCGGCAAAGTGCTTGGCACAGGCCAGAACCGACTTCGGATCATCCAGTCCATTTCCCTGCAGACCGCGGACGGCGGCGGCACCGAGCTCGGCAACCAGTTCCGGATCCTCGGAATAGCCTTCATAGGTTCGGCCCCAATGTTCGTCTTGTGGAACAGTCACGCAAGGTGCGAAGGTCCAATGCATTCCGGTCGCACGCATCTCCATGGCGGCAATCCTCCCGATCTCTTCCACCAACGCCGGATTCCGGGTACATCCCAGACCGATGTTATGCGGAAAGATCACGGCACCGAGCACATTGTTATGCCCATGGACGGCATCAATTCCATAGAGAATCGGAATCCCGAGACGGGTCCGGGCAGCCTGTTCCTGACACGCCTCATAATATGCAGCCCAGGCGGCAAGGCTGTTCCCGTCCGCGGGATCGGATCCGCCACCACTCAGGACGGAGCCAAGATGATACGTCTGGATATCGGTAATATCCTTCATGCCGGAGCTGTCGGCCTGCACCATCTGACCGATCTTTTCATCGAGGGTCATGCGGTTCAGCAAGGACCGGGCGTCGGCATCATAGCGCGAAAGACCGACCGGAGGAGTGGTGCACGCGCTCATCAGAAATGCCGAAGACAGCATAATTAAACAGGATCCCGAAATTTTACTCATCATTTTCTCCCCATGTCACAAAAACTTCATGGCCGTCATATTCCACAACGGCATCCGGCGCATGATCCGGACCAATCCAGACCACCTCGAAAGTTCGCTTGTCGAGCATTCCCGGGAATGAACCCTCCCGAGTTCCGACCGTCAACGCCCTTGCGCCGTCTTCGTACAAACCGAACGCGCCATCGCTGCCGCTATAAACACAGAGACGGATCGGATCCGCCGCTTTTTCGGCGGAATCGGACAGTTTCAGGGTCGCAGAAAGCGGCTGGCATTCACGCGGATCGCCGAAGATCGTGCGCGAGTTATTATCCCACAGAATCCCGTAATTGCGGCTCGCAACCAGAAACGGAACAGCAACCGCCAGATTGTACTGCCTGAGGTCGATTCGGTGACCTCTGCAGTTCATCAGACCGTTCTGGTGCTGGCTCAGACCATCGAAAGCTTCATTGGTCGGTGACTCAAAAACCTGCCGTATATGATAGGTTTCCCCTCCCATGACCGTTGCCGGCGCCAGCGTTTTTCCGCCGCCGGCCGGTTCGATCAGGATTGGATCTCCCTCGACATCAAAGAAGGAGACGGCGCCGGACTGGCGAGAAATCGAAACACGCACCTGCGCCGTGAATAGCGTGACGTCGGCGTTGCCTTCCGCAACCTGTAACGCAGTCGCATCAGATGGCTCTGAAACCACCATCAGGCTCTCATGATTCAGCGGTGCCCCGGTCGGTAGTGCGGTTACCCGTATGATGGAATCGCCGTATGCACTGATCATGACATCCGAGCCGTCTGCCGGATGAATCACAATTCCGCACGGCGTTGGTTCATACAATCCGGCATATCCCGATACCAACAAAAGAAAGACCAACATCAACCATCCTCGAACTATTCTACCGCACATACTCAGCCCCCGAACCGCAATCGTTTTCTTTCGGCATTGTACCCTTCCTGTAAACCAGAATGCCGTAGTAAAAGCAATCTTTGGCGGGCAATGATCCGGACGCTATTACCGGCGGAGGACGGGGCGGCATACATTCCAATTCCGTTGACCAACCGGCAGCAAAAAAACATAATGCTTCCGGAAAACTTTCATAGGAGGTGCAGCATGATTACATTCAAACTCATTCGCAAGATCGGTAAGATTCTGCGCGGCGGCGCCGGCCGGAAGGAAATCCTTCTGGGGACCCTCTTCGGGGTACTGATCGGCTTTAATCCCGGAATGAATTTTTCACTCCTTCTGACCCTGATTTTAGCATTGCTCTTTAATGCCAACTTCAGCTTTCTGGTGCTTGGAGCCGCTTTGGGAAAACTGCTGAGTTTTCCGCTGGCGCCAGCCAGTTTTCATATCGGTTTCTTTCTGATTCATCAGATTGGAATGGAATCCATGTTCCGCTCCCTCTGCAATGCGCCGGTTACCGCGCTCATGGACCTGAATGTCTATTCCATGGCCGGCAGTCTCCCGCTCGCCTTGGTTTCCGGCATCATGCTCGGCTTGGTTTTCGGAACGACGGTTGTCCGGGTCCGCCAGAAGATGCTGGATGCCAGCCAGCATGAGATCATCGGAAAAACCGTCGGACACCGTATTTCGCGCTTTCTGCTTTGGCTCGCTTTCGGGAAAAGCAAACTCTCGCTGGACGATGAGGTAACCAAGGCCGCACCATTATTGCGAAAATCCGGCCTCATACTGGCCGGAAGCGTCCTTGTTATCGCATTGCTCATGGAGTTCCTGTTGCTTGATATGATCCTCACCAAGGGACTTGAGAAGGCGATCTCATCGGAAACCGGCGCAGAGGTGAACATCGGAAAAGCCCATTTTTCAATGGCGCGCGGAGAACTCGTAATCGAAGGCCTGCAGGTGACGGACCCCGACAAACCGACGCACAATTTGGTTCAGATTGAGCAGCTCACGGCCGACCTCAATGTCGGCGACCTGCTGAGCCGTCAATATACGATCGACCTGCTGGCGGGATCGCTCCTTCAGCACGATGTCCTGCGCGAAACGCCGGGACAGATCTATGAGGTAAAACGCAAGCCCTCCTCAACCCCGCCAGAGGATTCCGCCGGCGCAGGAAAATCGCTGGAGGATTATTTTGCACAAGCTGAAAACTGGAAGGAATACGGACAAAAGGCCTATGACTATCTAAGAAAGAGCCGGGAAAATGCGGAACAGAAGGCCAAGGGCGAAACTCCGGAACCCAGTAAAGAAGATGCTTTGGCGCTGGCCCGGGCAAAGGGCTATCTGGCGGCATCGGCCGACCTTGTCAAGGACCGGCCGGCCTGGATCATTCGACGGATTGAAATTGATCGCGCTGAGCTGGGCGGCACATTAGGAGAGCAGAAACTGACCGCGACCGAAGTGAGCAGTCACCCGGAACTCAACGGCGAAAAAACGACCTTTTCGCTTCTTTCACCAAAAAAGGAAACGCCGACGGCTCGCATTGTCCTGCACTTTGAAGATCCCTCCATGCAGCACACCGTACAACTGAACCTGAAGGAAATCCCGCTGGGAGAAAACATCCGGACCGGCGACTCCTTCCCGCTCGACATCCAGGGCGGCAAGGCGGACCTCGTCATGACCGGTCGTTTTTCTGCAGACATACTCGATCTTCCGTTTGACCTGCTGCTTCACAGCCTCAAGGCAAATGTGGCCGAAGGAGAAAGTTTGATGGGAATGGATTCCGCCACGGCGACGGAGGTTCTGAGCTCTATGGAGCAGCTTGAAATAAACGGCGCTCTCTCGGGCTCGCTGGTATCGCCGCGCATATCCGTCGACATGGAAAAACTGACCGCCAACATGAAGGAAGCCCTCGTGGCAGCCGGAAAGAAAGAGCTATCAAAGCGGGTCGACGCGGAAATGGAGAAGGCAAAGGATCAGCTTAAATCCGAAGCAGGCAAACAGCTTAATACACTGCTCGAAGGGGAAGAAGTCGGGTCGGTGGAAGACAAGGCCAAAAACGTCCTCAAGAAACTGTTTTAACGGATTTCGAACGAACGACGGACAGCAGATCGGCTGTCCGTCATGAATCAGAGGCAACTCTATTCTTTGCCGTCGTCCTACTCGGGAAGCTCAACCGGGGCAAACTTCAAGGATGCGGAATTGATACAGTAACGCAACCCGGTCGGCGGCGGGCCGTCGGGAAAAACATGTCCAAGGTGGGCATCGCAGCGGGCACACAGCACTTCCGTACGCACCATGCCGAGCGATGTATCTTTCTGCTCCTTGATGATCCCTTCTTTCAGCGGCTTGAAATAGCTCGGCCAGCCACACCCGGCATCAAACTTTGTATCGGAAAGAAACAGGTCCTGACCGCAGCAAACGCAGGAATAGATTCCCGGCTCCTTGCTGTCCCAGTATGTCCCGGTAAAGGCGCGCTCCGTCCCTTTTTCCCGGGTCACATAATACTGCATTTCCGTCAGCTGCTCTTTCCATTCGGTATCCGTTTTTACGACTTTGTTCGTCATGGTCTGATCCTTTTCCATTTGCGCTTCCTTCCCGGCACAGGCCGTGATGACCAGCGACATGCTCAATGCGATAACCGGTAACGTTTTCATGTTGCCTCCGTTTTTTATGGAGACCAAGTTTCTGAGACTGCGTTCAAATAGAGATCTCCCTGATGGAGACCATATATAACGCTACGTTTCCGCAGCGCCCTCTGCAATCCCTTTTATCGCGCCTTCAATCCTTTGAACAAGGTGTCAGAGGCGTAGACCCGGTAATCCCTGATCTTGCCGGGATTGTTTCCTTCGCGCGGCAGATACCGAAGAGTCCGGAAGGAAACCTCCTTACCGAGATCGATCACCACCTGATGCGGATGCGCCCTGTTGGCGCCCTCGCCCTGATACTGTGTGTGCCAGAAGGTAACCGGCTGCTCATCCAGAATATTTCCGGCGGCGGTCGGCTCAGCAACCAGCTCTTCCGAGTCGGCATAGATCACTTCCCAGTCATCTCGATCCAGCCGGCGCCCGCTCGGATCTATCAGATGAATTTCGGCAATCGCGGCATTGTTGTCGTTTGAATGAGAACTCAGTGACTCAATACAGATGTAGCGGGCCTTAATAGCTTTGGAAAAGCGGACCTCCTGCGCCTTTTCGCCATCATCAAAACGACCTTCCGCAATGACCTGATCATCGGAAAGCTCGATGATTTCGCCCGGTTTTCGGCTGTAGCCGAGACCGGCATCAAGCTCGAGTCCATAGATGAAATCCGTAACCCCTCGCAATGCATGATGCCCGGTAGACTCGATATCCATCACCACAACCTCGTTCTTTCCATCTTTAAGCCAGCAACCGGGAAGATAGAGCGTATATTGCGGTCCGATGCGCCAATAACGGCCGAGATTGATTCCGTTCACCCAGACCATGCCTTTGCCCCAGCCCGTCATATCCAGCAGGGTGTCTCCGATTTCATCCACCGTAAACTCCCCGCGGTAGAAAACCGGCATCGGAGATTTTTCTGCGGGCGCATCCGAAAAATCGAGGCCGGCAATATCGCTGTTTTCCAGCGGGAAGGAATACACCTGCCACCCTTCAACCGGCTTGCCATCAAGGGCGACCTCCCCCAGCCCCTTGCGATCCTTCATCAGCTCGCGCGAATAGTTCAAATGCCCCATGTTTTCGAGCAGGATATCCAGTGTAACCTTTCCGGCCGGCAGGTCGATCCGGGCGGAGTCCTGCTTGTAACGCCGATCCAGCGTCGCAACCCGTTTACCGTTCACAATAACGATTGCGCGGTCCTTCAGCGCACTGAAGCTCAACTGGTATTTGCCCTTTTCCGGAACATTTAAAGTAGATCGATACAAAGCCAATCCCTGCGTCTGGTCAAGCGCCTCCATGTGCGGCGGCGTCTTGAACAGCTTCGACGGTTTGCGGATCAGCCCTCCGAAGGAGGCGGTCTGGGTCAGCATGAACTCCGGAATATCGATGCGCCTGATCTGCGCCGGCGGTTCCGGAAGTTCATAATCGGACGGCAGGTATTTCTTCAGCGTATCCCGGAAGGTGTAGAACTTTTCCGTGATGCGGCCTGTCTCATCAATCGGCGAATCATAGTCGTAGCTGGTGGTATCCGCACTGTAGCGGCTCGAAGACCAGTTGGCACCGGAAGTAAATCCGAAATTGGAGCCGCCATGCAGCATATAGACATTGAATGAGATGGCGTTATCGAGCATCCATTCAATCTGCTCAATGAACGGGGCAAGTGCCTTTGTATGATGCTTGGCGCCCCAGTGATCGAACCAGCCGACCCAATATTCACCGCACATCTTCGGCTTTCCGGGATACTCCTTCTCAAAAAAACCAAAGGCCTCCTTTGCGCTGCCGCCAAAGTTCATCGTGGTGTAAACGTCATCGATGTGTGCTGTACCGATGGTGCTTTTGACCGGCCAGTCACAACGGATAAACATCGTATCAAATCCGGCGGCTTTCATCTGCTCATAGATCGTTCGGTTGTACGCCATATCATCCTTGTTCCCGGGAATGCCGAACTGCCCAAATTCATTTTCCACCTGAATCTGTATGATCGGACCGCCATGCGTCACCTGCAGATCCTTCAGCTGCCCCCCAACCGCCTTGAGATAGCGTGCCGTGGCGGCAAGAAAACGGGGATCGTTCGTGCGGACCTGCAGATCCGTCTCCTTCAGGAGCCAGGCCGGGATACCGCCGAAGTCCCACTCTGCGCAGACATACGGGCTGGGACGCACGATCACCCACATCCCTTCTTCCTGACAGATACGAACAAATTCCGCGACATCCAGATTACCCGTGAAATCAAACTCACCGGGCATCTTTTCATGGGCATTCCAGAACACATAGGTCCCGATACAGTTAAAGCCCATCGCCTTCGCTTTCTGAATGCGGTCGCGCCAATACGCCCGCGGAACGCGCGGATAATGGATGGAGCCTGAAATGATAACCGCCGGCTCACCATCAAAGGTAAATTGACCGTCATCCGCACCAAATACCGGCTGCTTCTCGCCCGGAGCATTCGGGCGGGGCGGCAGCGGCAGTGTTTTGGCCGAAAGAGGTGAGGTGATCGCTGAGATCAGCAACAACGCTGTCATGAATTTAAGTAAATGCGGCATCGGATGCTCCTTTTCAAATTAGGTGACCTTACATATGAAAGGGTGTTTCTAGCATCAGGTCAGCTCGAACTGAAGCCGAAACTATCCTGCACCTTTTGCAGTCTCTTTTGATTGCTTCCTCAAAAATGGAGGCCTAGCTTTACTCAAAACAGGGAGTCACCAATGGCAGATGACTGGATCGATATCCGCAAGGATCCCAAACACGTGGCCAGGGAACGTGCAAAGGCGAAAGAATTACGAAAAAGCGAGTGGTGGAAGCAACTGCTCTCCAAAGGAAACTGTCATTACTGCGGCCGGTCCTTTCCGGCCGAAGAGCTCACCATGGACCACATTCTGCCTGTCGTTCGCGGTGGGAAGAGCACCCGGAGCAACTGTGTTCCCTGCTGCAAGGAGTGCAATAACGAAAAAAAATATCTCACTCCCGCAGAGATCATCATGCGGGAGCTTGAACGGGATCATCCTTCATCCCCCGATTAATCGGCGCGAACGACATTGACCAGCTCTTCACCGCGTTCATACGAAGTAATGTTTTCCAGCGTTGTATGCGCAATCCGGGCAACGGCCTCCTGCGTAAAGTAAGCCTGATGGCCGGTAATCACCACATTCGGGAAGGTCGTCAACCGCGCAAAAACATCGTCGGTACGAATCTCAAAGGTCTTGTCTTCAAAGAAGAGTTCTTCTTCTTCCTCGTACACGTCGATCCCGAGATACCCGATCTTTCCGGACTTCAGCCCCTCAACAGCGGCCTTTGAATCGATGAGTGCCCCGCGACTGGTGTTAATGATCATCACGCCCCGCTTCATCTTGGCAATCGCGTCATGGTTGATCAGATGATGCGTATCGGTAAACAGCGGACAATGCAGGGAGACAATATCGGACTGGGCAAACAGCTCATCAAGGGAAACATACTCAACCCCATACTCTTCTTCACAAACAGAATTTCGGTATTTGTCGTGCGCCAGCAAACGACAACCGAAACCATGCATGATGCTGGCAACGCACTCCCCGATTTTTCCCGTACCGACCAATCCGACGGTGCTGCTGCGGATATCAAACCCCATCAGCCCATCCAACGCAAAATTTCCCTCCTTGACCCGGGAATTGGCCCAGTAAATCTTCCGGTTCAGCGCAAGCATCAACCCCACGGTGTGTTCAGCCACGGCATACGGGGAATAAGCAGGAACCCGCACAACGGTGATACCCAACTCTTTGGCACTGTGAATGTCGACGTTATTGAATCCGGCACATCGCAAAGCAATCAATCGCGTTCCCTGAGCGGCCAACGCAATCAGAACCGATGCCTCCAGCTGATCATTCACAAACGCGCACGCACATTCAAAACCTTCTGCCAGCTTAAGGGTCTGACGGGTCAACCGAGTTTCAAAATAGGTAATTTCATGACCGAACTCTTTGTTGGCTTCGTCAAAAAAGCGTCGGTCATATGGTTTGGTGCTGAAAAATGCGACCTTCATGGTACTCCTGTTTCCTGTAATAGTGTCGATGAATGGGGACTATTAAAAATTCAATCCGTTCGACAGGCTTCTTCAGCAGCCACATCTCAAAGATTCGTGTGTTAGGCGGGGTTAGAACAGATCAAGCTGACTAGGCTGATTTACATACTGCGGAAACGTCATGACATCCCTGCTGCACAATCTAGACAGATCATCCACAGCAACAGACTCCCCGCGCATTTCGAGCGTTTCAACAATCTTTGCAAATAGCAGCCCGCAGTATGAGCTATCCTCCTCAGCCCGATGGAAGGTTCCGCTGGGAAAATTAAAATGGCGTACCAAGGTCCATAACTTATAATTCTGCAACCCGGGAAACACCTTGCGGGCCAGCGGCAACGTATCCAGCACAACGCCTTTTGGAGCAGCGGAACGATGAGTAGTCACATCATCCAGTAGAAACTTGTAGTCAAATGGGGCATTGTGTGCAACGAGCGGCAGGTCACCGCAGAATTCCGCAAAATCAGCCAGCACGTCGCCAATGTGCGGTTTTCCCCGCACCATCTCATCGGAGATTCCGTTTACGGCCGATGCATCCGGCGGAATGGGGCGACAGGGATCCACCAGCGTACCGAATCCTTTGACAGCCCTGCATCCATCAAACATGACCGCCCCCACCTCTACGATCATGTCTTCCTGCGGTTTTGTGCCCGTCGTCTCTAAGTCAAATGCGATAAATTTCATAATATAGCACCATTATAGGATTATATTATCCGGCGCGAACCTTTTATTGAATTAATTCGTACGGATGAGAATAAACCATGTGCAAAAAAAAACCCGCCCATAAGGACGGGTTTCAAAGACCTTATTGGAAATTACATTCCAGCTGCAGCCTTACGGGCCATTTCGCGGTCAACGCGGGTCATTCCCATTTCGTCAACCTGAGTAGCCTTAACGAAGATCACGAGGTTCTTCTTGGAAGAACGGGAACCTTCAGTACGGAAAAGACGGCCGATGTACGGGATATCACCCAGAATCGGAACCTGATCGCGGAAGGTTTCTGTGGTTTCGTCAACCAGACCGCCCATCATCACGGTGCTGCCATCGGCAACGGTAACGCGAGTTTGCACGGAACGGGTTTCGAAGAAAGGCATTTCAGCGAACAGTTCGGTACCGTCACCACGAACTTCTTCATTGTAGGTGGTACCGGCGTCATACGCGTTATCAGCCACGTGGTATCCGTCGAAGCCCTTGAAGGTCCGGATTTCCGGGTTCAGCTCGAGCTTGATGGTGTTGTTTTCGGTATCAACTTCCGGAGTTACACGAAGTACAACACCAAGGTCGAAGTCTTCCCAGTCCTGCGGCTTTACAACCGGAGCAGTACGCTGACCTGTTTCAACATCCCAGTCCTGCGGGTAACGGTGAATTTCAGTTACGCGGATAACAGCTTCGTAACCGCTCTGAGTGGTTACCTTCGGGCAGGACAGAATGTCAGCAGTACCGTTCTGTTCCATGGCGTTGATCTGAAGATCAAGGGTACCGTCGGAGAAGAGCATAGAGGCGGGATTACCACCCATGCTGGCAAGAATGCCGGCCGTTACATCGTCGAATGCAGAGTCTGCAGTACGGGCAACACCACCGAAGAGGCTCTGCCCTTTCTCTACGAGACGAGCGCCGCTGGTGGGACTGCTGTACAGGTAGCTGGTACCGCTGTTCATGGAAGCGAGAATGTTACCGGAATCCTGCGTGTAGGTGGCACTGGTACCGTCCGTCTTCAGGTAGGTGGTCTTAACAGATCCAACATATCCGTAGCCCGGAACGTAGGTTTCGAAGTCCGACGCACCTGCAAGTTTGAAGCCGGCAACATTTCCACTGCCGTTCACGGTCCAGTCAAAGCCGAGCTCAGCCAGATTACCTTCAGCAAATTCAACGAATTTAGCTTCGATCTGCACCTGAGAGGAACGACGGGCAATTGCGGTTTCTTCGAGATCCTTGACGATCTCTTTAACTGCTGCAAGGTTTTCCTTGGTGTTCTGAACAATCAGCTTGCGGAAATTCGGGTAGTAAACTGCCTTGGAGTTTTTCGGCCAGGAAACGATGGAGAAGTAGCTGGAAACATCGGTCGGACCGGAGTCACTGGACATAGAAGAGGAATCGCCGCCGCCGAAGAGGTCATCCATGGTGTCGCCGGAATCACCGCCGCCGGCCATGGAGGCGAGTTCTTCACCGACTTCTGGAACAACCGTGAAGGTTTCAGTAGCGAGTTCTACGGAACGAACATAGTTGACCGGCATGATCAGAATCATGTTGGCTTCAACCGTGAACTTGAGGGAGGCCATTTCAGTAATAACCTGCAGGGAGTCAAAGAGGCTCAGATCACGAATGGAGATGGTGATGTTGTTCCCCTCATCTGTTCCCATGGAGTCACTGGCGTCCAGACCGAGAAGAATCATGTTGATTCCCTTGCCTTTGCTGTCCATGCGCCGGCAGGTTTCGGTAAGGAAGAGTACAACGTCCTTGATATTTGCATCGCGGAAGTCGAGCGAAGGAATCTGAACAGACTTCAGGTAATCCGTCATCTTAATGACTTCGACAGGAACCGGTTGCACGGTGTTCGTATCCCGTTCATTGACCGCCTGCAGGGAATCCGCAAAATCCGGAGTCCAGGCAGCTCCGATATCCGTCAAGGATGCAGAACGAACGGATTCAAGCTTAACCTTTTCGTACGCCGCAATCTTTTCGGCCGTCTTACGAAGCATTTTCATAGCTTCTTTGTCGTACGGGTCCACAGCCAAGGCCGCTTCAAAATTTACACGAGCTTGGTTGAAATCTTTTTCCCCATAAAGTTCCTTACCTTTAGCTATGAGTCCGTCGACCGACGTTGCAGTTGCCACAGGCACTGCCGCCGCTGTTTCTGTCTCTGCCGCAGCTACAGGCGCGCCCATCAGTTCCAGGTCACTGTCCTGAGCCTGCACCTGTGCTCCAGCCATAAGCACTACCAAAAGAGACGAGATGTAGGTTTTATTCATTTTCCTTCCCCTCAACTTCTATTTCCAAACACCGTACTTTCCACGAGTTCGTCAGGGTCCGCGGACGGCATTCACCAAACTTCTATCACCCTTTTATTCAATTCTATCGGGCAGAGCTCCGGGCACTGCCTATATCTGTGCCAACATCGAATCCAACCGGACAGCGCCCGATTTTATCGGAGGAACCACTAAGCAGAACCATCCGTGTGCCCGTCATTATGCACAGATAATAACGCGCACATAGTACCTACTTCAGGTCTGTGATCAAGTATATTAATCACACAACCTTTGATTCCTCCGCAGGCTCGTTTGCCCATGTTGATTCAACCGAATCACACAGGAATAACTGAAAAACATGCCTTACTTAAGCCATTGATAATCAGACATTTTAAACGATCAAACCGACCCCGCTACTCACAACATGCGAACCAATACTGAATCATCCCCCTCGGCGAGGGATCCCCCACCATGGGTATCTCAAATGATTTTTATGGAGCTCCGTCGTTTTTTTCAGACAGATCCGCAACAGCACTGATTAAGCTACAGGGAACGGACTTCCGCCATCAGCCGTGCGGCCGCCCTGCCCGGATCTTCTTCCCGGAGCAGACTTTCTCCGACAAGAATGGCATGGGCACCGGCGTCCTGCAACCGAACCACATCACCGGCAGTCCGAATCCCGCTCTCGCTCACCAGCGTGCAGCTTGCCGGCGCCATAGATGCCAGCGCAAAAGTAGTCTCCAGCCGGGTTTCAAAGGTTTTCAGGTTGCGGTTGTTGATTCCAATAATATCGGCCCCGCAGTCAATGGCCCGTCGCATCTCCTCTGCGTCATGGACCTCCACCAGCGGCTGGAGCCCGACATGACCGATTTCACCAATAAAGGCCGTCAGTTCTTCATCCGTCAATGCACCGACAATCAGAAGGACAGCGGAAGCCCCCGTTGCCTTGGCATGCAGAATCTGCCAGGAATCCACAACAAACTCCTTATAGAGCATCGGCAGCTCAACGGCTTCGCGCACCTCGGCAAAATCGCCGGCGCCGCCACCAAAATATTTTTCATCCATCAGGCAGGAAATGGCGCTGGCCCCGTTCACCTGATAACTCCGGGCAATCTCTGCCGGATCAAACGGATCGCGAATCATTCCGGCAGAAGGAGACCGGCGCTTGACCTCTGCGATCAGTCCCATAGGAACGCTGCGCAGCGACTGGACAAAGTCCGGACGCACCGGCGCCTCGGCACAGCGGGCCTCCAGCGTGCGGAAGGAGCACTCGAGCTTGCGCTGTTCGATTTCAATGCGTTTATCGGCGATAATCTGCTCAAGAATATTCGACATGCCGGCCTCTCTATTCAGCTTCCCAGGCACGAACATACGGTGCACTGGAAGTTCGGGACAGCACATGCTCAATCGGTTTACCCAGTTCCTTCTTTTCCCACCAACGCTCCTTGAGCGAATTTTCCAGCCCGACCTCTTCGCCCTTGTACGTGACAACAACTGCATACTCAGCATCACGGACATCGATGCACTTCATAATCGACTCACCGAGTGTGACTCCCGTTGTGTAGCCCGATTCCTTCTCAAGGAAACGGTGCGTCGAACGGCAGTGGAAAAACTGGTTGCCCTGCTCCTTGTCGCGGGACTCCAACAGCACATAAAAATCAAAATTGCATTCTTCGAAGAGATTTCCCTTACGCACATCAAATGTCGCGATGAGCGAAAGCTGCGATCCGACACCCATAAGTCCGTCGATATCCACATCACGCAGCTTGATCTCAGCCGACTTGGCCTCTTCCGAAAAAACAGCGCCGGCAAACATGCCCACTGCAACGATCAACCCCAATGCTTTTTTCATGTTCACACGCTCCTTCGTGTTGGATTTGCTAGCGGTTTTTTTTGAGATAGGCCTCGATGAACGGATCCAGATTCCCATCGAGCACACCCTGCACATTACCGACCTGTTCATCGGTCCGATGATCCTTCACCATGGTGTACGGCTGCATGACATAGGACCGGATCTGATGCCCCCAGGCAATCTCGCCCTTGTCGCCATAAAGCTGATCAACCGCCTGCCGCTGCTTATCCTGCTCCAACTCATACAGACGGGCTTTCAGCATCTTCATGGCGGCGGCCCGGTTCTTATGCTGCGACCGCTCCGCCTGGCACTGCACCACGGTTCCGGTCGGAAGATGCACAATGCGTACCGCGGAATCGGTCGTGTTCACATGCTGACCGCCGGCGCCCTGCGCTCGGTAGGTATCGATGCGAAGGTCCGACTCAACGATTTCAATATCAATGTCGTCATCAATTTCCGGGGTGACATCCGCAGCCACAAACGAGGTATGCCGGCGCGACTGTGAATCAAACGGGCTGATGCGCACCAAACGATGCACCCCGCGTTCGGACTTCATGAAGCCGTAGGCATACGCGCCGGAGACGAGCATGGTGACCGACTTGATCCCGGCTTCATCGCCGGCCTGATAGTCCAGAAGCTGAATAGAGAATCCCTTGCGCTCTGCATACCGCGCGAACATACGGTAGAGCATATCCGCCCAATCGCAGCTCTCTGTACCGCCGGCGCCGGCATGCAGGGTAAGATAGGCGTTTGATCCGTCAAACTCACCGCCAAGTAGCGACTGCAGTTCCAATGACTGAATGGCACCGTCCACCTTTTCAAGTGATGCCTCCGCCTCGGCCAGCGCCTCGGCTTCGCCGGATTCCGCAAGCTCCAGCATTACTTCCGCATCATCCAGCCCGACAGCGATGGCACTGAACGGATCGAGCACCATTTTGAGCGCCTTCGTTGCGGCAATATTCAACTGCGCCTTGTTCTGGTCATTCCAGAATTCCGGCTGTCCAGCCTCGGCCTCAAGACGTTCGAGCTCGGTCCGTTTCGTTTCGATATCCAGATAACCCTTCATTTCTTCGAGCTGTCCGCGATATTCCTCGATCTTTGCTTTTAAATCATCCTGCATAATTCTTCCAAGGTTTAGAGACGTCGAATATAGCCCATGCGGGGCACAAGCCAAACCCTGCGTTTAAAAATCAGTGGATTTTTTCTTATTTTTCCAACCGCCGGAAAGCAGGGCAAAAAACGAAACAGCGCCGCCGAGCAGGCATATCCGCGCAAAGAGATCTCCGTGCCGGGTGTAGAAAGTCGGTCGGCTTCCTGCCGGCTGCGGAAACAGCGTCACAATGCCGAAACTTTCCGACCGCACCTCAAGGCGCTGGTCAATCCCTCCGTATGCATCGACCACGCAGCTTATGCCGGTATTGCAGCAGCGCGCCATCGGCAGCCGGGTTTCCACGCAGCGGAATACCGCATGCGCCAGGTGCTGCTCCGACTGCACCGACGGATCAAACCAGCCGTCATTCGACTGATTGACCAGCCAGCGGGCGCCTTCCTGTGCCGCATGGCGGGCAAGCGGCGCAACAATGTCTTCAAAGCAGATCAGCACCGAAAAAGGAATCAACTGCGGAAGTTCAAGAATCGAACTCTCCTGCCCCGCGGCGTTTTCCCAGGAAACCGCGGTGAACTTACGCAACCCCGGAATCGGAACATATTCTCCAAACGGCACGAGATGCTGTTTATGATAGATGCCGCGCCGGACCCCGCGTTCATCCAGCAGGACCGAGCTGTTGTAGAGATTGGAGCTGGCCACTTCATAATAGTTTACGCCGCTCAGCAGCGGAATGCCGATATCAACCAGCTCCGCCGTTTCCGGTGAATAGGAAAAACCGATCGTGGAATAGAGAATCTTCGGCACCGCCGACTCCGGCCAGATCACCAGATCAATGCCGGGCAGTCGCGTTGCCGCCGCCGTCAATTCATCAAGGCGCACATGAATCTCATCCGCCATCTCCGGATTCCATTTTACCTTCTGGGGAATATTGGGCTGGATGAGCGCCAGATTGACCGTCTCTCCAGCGGTCGGGCGATCCAGCAGAATATTCATTCCAACCGCCAGGCTCAACGCGACCGGCGCAATGCCGATCATGAGTTCAAAGTGGGCCCGGTATTTTCGGGAACGGGTTCCATGCGTATACTGCCGGAACGTTATATACAGCGCCGTGTTCATCCAGACAATCATTGCCGAGATGCTGGCCACGCCACCCCACGATGCAATCTGGATCAGCGTAGGAATCCTGTACTGACTGACGCCGAGCGGATTCCAGGGGAAACCGGTGAATAGAATTCCGCGAAGGTATTCCGATCCAACCCAGATCATGGCTGCCGCAAGCATGAAACGGATGTTCAGCCGTAGGTTGTCGCCCACCCACTGCTTCTCAACCGCAACGTTAACCGCCATCGCAAACGGGACAAAATAGAGCGCGCAGTAAAGCGCCAGTACAACATATCCGAGCAATGCACTCGCCTGCATACCCAGCGTATCGACCGTGCCGGTCAGGTTATGCAGCCACGAAAGCGACAGCAGAAAAAAAACAGTTCCGGACAGAAGGCCCAGCCACGCGGCCCGCTTGCGGGAAACAGACTGCACCGCAAACATCAGCGGCACCAGACCGATGAATGCCAGGGTAAAGTTTTCGAATCCCGGAAACGCCAGCGCAAGCAGCACACCGGAAAGCAGGCCGCCGCCGATACGCAATGCCATCGACTGAAAGGCCGGATGCGCAAAAACCTGCGGCTTTTCATAGCCGTGTTTTTTACGGTGCTGCTCGAATTCTTTTAGCGATCCAATCATTCCCTACAACCATCCTGAAATTACAAATCAAGATTCATGGTCTCCGGCACGGCCGTCCAGCCGCGCTCATCCTGCTGCTGCCGCAGAATACGTTCAATATATCCGAGCAGGTCGCGGGCTCCGGTAAGGGTTTGTCGTTTTCCGTCGCCGGACTCGACATTAAACGATGCCAGCCCTTTCAACCCCAACACTCCTTCACCGCCGGTGGCATCCCAGAATACGAGCATGCTTTCGACGATTGTGCGAAGCGATCGATAGAGCATCATTTCATGCTTTTCGGATTCCGACAGGACAAGCCGCCCGAGATCCAGCGTCCACATGCGATCCAGTTCTGCGCCGGCCCAGTCCGCCGGTCGAATGACCCCTAATGAAAAGTAAGGAAGCAAGGAAGGGAAATGATGCAGCTCGGAAAGAATCTCAAGCCAGCGCTCCACATGACGCGCGTGCGGTTTAACAGAACGTAGCACCTGCGCGGCAGAGGCACGGTCATTGATTGCACAGAGCGCACGCGCAATCAGCAACATCAGATCCGACTGCTGCAGGCCATGCGGATGAAAATGGCGGCAGTACATAGCAATGCTGTGAACCAGATGTTCGCGCTCGGTACCGCGCGCAAGATTCAGTTCATCGAGCAGACCATGCAAATGATCCGACCAGATATCCTGTTCCGTCTGAAGCTGACAGTCCTGACCAATCATTCGCGCCCAATGAGGCGTTCCACCTCGTTCATGAACTGACCCGCATCACGGAAGCGACGATAAACGGAGGCATAGCGAATGTAGGCAACCTCGTCGAGCTTTTCCAAGGCCGTCATAACCTTCTTGCCCAGCAGCATGCTGGGGATTTCTTTTTCAAATTCAGATTCGGCTTCCATAATAATGGAATCGCAAATTCGCTCAATCTGCTCAACGCTGATATGCCGCTTGCGGCATGCAATGTTCAGGCTCTTGATCAGCTTCTGCCGATTGAGTTCTTCATGCCGCCCATCACGCTTCGTTACCTGAAGCTGCGCACGCTGAATCTCTTCATAGGTTGTGAAGCGATGCCCACAACCAACGCAAACCCGCCGCCGCCGGATCGCATCGCCATTGCGAACTTCCCGACTGTCGATAACACGGTTCTCACGCCCTTCGCATTTAGGACATCTCATCTCATTCTCCTCTTTGGAATCAAGTGATGGAAGATAGACGGAACAAAGCAACCCGAACAACAAAAAAACGGCGAACCATAATCCGCCGTTTTTTAAATGCAGGAGATTCCCCGCTTATTTTTTCTTCGCGGCTTTTTTCTTGGCCGGTGCTTTTTTCTTGGCCGGTGCTTTTTTAGCCGGAGCTTTTTTTACAGAGGCCTTCTTTTTTGCCGGCGCTTTTTTTGCGACAGCTTTTTTCTTCGTAGGGGCCTTCTTGGCGACAGCCGTTTTTTTGGCCGGCGCTTTTTTCTTCGCAGGCGCTTTTTTAGCAACGGCTTTTTTCTTCGCCGGGGCCTTCTTTGCTACAGTCTTTTTCTTCGCCGGGGTCTTCTTTGCTACAGCCTTTTTCTTGGCCGGGGCTTTCTTGGCAACGGCCTTTTTCTTGGCCGGGGCCTTCTTAGCCGGTGCCTTTTTCGCGACGGCGTTCTTCTTGGCCGGTGCTTTTCTGGCTACTGCTTTTTTCTTCGCCGGGGCCTTCTTAGTTGCTGTTTTTTTCGCTGCCATTTTCGCCTCCTTGTTTGTGCTCCTGACAACAATCTGTTTCGTTCTGCTTTCTATCCTGTACGGATGAAATAAAATGAAAGAGCTGTCTGCACGCCCCTTTCAGTGAAACATTTATAAACAGCGCACTATTTTTATGCAACTTGTTTGCATTATAAAAACAGGCATCAAAGGGGCACTTATAACTGATTTTTTATAACATAGAAACGGGCTTTCGAATGTGCTGATGACAAAAAAAAACCGCCCGCAAAACGGACGGCTTTTTCGCTAACACATCAGTGCGATTACAGTGACTGAGTAATCTTTTCCACCGTGTATGCTTCGATGGTATCACCGGCATCAAAGTTCGTGAAGTTTTCCGGACGAATACCGCACTCCTGTCCCTGACGAACTTCAGCGGCGTCGTTCTGGAAGCGCTTCAGAGAACCGATCGATCCATCAAACAACACATCGCGACCACGCTTGATGCGAATGCTTGCCTTTGAAGTAATGCGGCCACTCATCACCATGCAGCCCGCAATCTTGTTGCGGCGGCTCAGTTCGAACACTTCACGAATTTCAGCTTCGCCGATCACCTGCTCACGCAGCTCCGGCTCGAGCAGACCCTTCATGGCGCTCTCAACATCTTCAATCAGTTCATAGATGATGCTGTAGAGACGAATCTCAACGCCTTCACGTTTTGCGGCGGCGTTAGCGCCGTTTTCCTTGCCGGTATGGAAACCGAGGATGATGGCGTCGGATGCGCTGGCAAGCATGACGTCATTGACGGTGATGTTGCCGACATCGCTGGAGAGAATGTTAATCTCAACCTTATCGCTCTTGATGCCGTTAAGAGAGTGCGCAATCGCTTCCACAGATCCCTGTACGTCGGCCTTGATAATCAACTTGAGCTCTTTCTTCTCTTCACCAGCAGCCGCACCGAACAGATCGTCGAGCGACATTTTCTTGGCCGAGTTTCCGCCTTCGAGCTGTTGCATACGATCTGCACTCTGCATCTCTTCTGAAATCGCCTTTGCTTCGCGGTCGCTGGTCATGGCCTGAAATTCATCACCGGCATTCGGCACATTGGTCAGACCAAGAATCTTCACCGCAGTAGACGGCCCTGCAGCGCGAACCTTCTTGCCCTGATCACTGATCAGCGCCTTGATGCGGCCCCAGTATTTTCCGCAGATCACACTGTCGCCAACCTTCAGCGTACCGCTCTTCACAAGCACGCTGGCCGTCGGACCCATGCCGGGTTCCATCTGCGCTTCAACCACAAAGCCGCGTGCGGACTTATTGGGATTGGCGCGGAGTTCGAGCATTTCCGATTCAAGAATAATGCGTTCGAGCAGGCCATCGATCCCTTCGCCGCTATGAGCACTCACCGGGCAGCAGCCGATCGATCCGCCCCAGTCTTCAACCATGATATCCTTTTCCTGCAGCTGCTGCTTCAGGCGATCCGGATTTGCGGCACGCAGGTCCATCTTGTTCATTGCAACAATAATGCAGACGCCGGCGGCCTGAGCATGCTTGATCGCTTCGATGGTCTGCGGCATAACGCCGTCATCGGCGGCCACAACCAACACAACAATGTCGGTCAGGTTTGCACCGCGGGCGCGCATGGCGGTAAAGGCTGCGTGGCCGGGCGTATCAAGGAAAGTAATCTTGTGATCATCCAGCTCCACGGTGTAGGCACCGATATGCTGGGTAATGCCGCCGGACTCGCCCGTTACCACCTTCGTGTTACGGATCTTGTCGAGCAGGGATGTTTTGCCGTGGTCAACGTGCCCCATGAAGGTTACGACCGGCGGACGCGGCAGCAGCGCATCCGGCGTATCTTCCGCTTCCACTTTTTTCTTAACGGGAGCGACCTTGGTCTTGGGCTGCGGTACCGCTTTTTTCTTCTCTTCCTTGCGGACGATGAAGCCGTGCTTTTCACCGATCTCCTTGGCGACCTTAAGATCGATCTCTGCATTGATTGAGGCAAAGACGTTCATCCTCATCAATTCGGCGATCACGATGTTGGGCTTCATGCCCATACGGTCGGCAAAGTCCTTTACCACAATCTTGGGCTTCTTGAGTTCAATGATATTGGAATCCAGAGAAGACTCCCCTTCATCATCCGATGCCCCGTCATCCATTGCGTCCTCGGCCGCCGGTACTTCTTCCGCTACGGCCGTCGGATCCTCTTCGGATTCTTCCTCCGGCTCTTCCGCGGGCTGGTTGTCTTCCCGGGCTGCGGCAATCGAATCGTAGCCCAGTTCGTCGCATACGGCGGCAATCTGCGCGTCACTCAGTTCTGCGTCCAACCCATCGACTTCAATCTCGATGTCCTGAAGAATCTCAAGCAATTCTTCGGGAGAGACGCCTACATCTTTAGCTGTATCCTGTATATTCATTATTCCGTAATCTCACCGTGTTCTTTTATGTAGGCCGCCTCGGCCGCATACCAGATTCCCTTGGCCTGCTCGGCGGTAATATCATCATCAATTGCCTGAAGGTCGCCCATATCGGCGGCCAGAACTCCCTCGAGGGTCAGGAAGCCGGAGAAGACCAGCTTCTCGGCATATTCACTTCCAATGCCTTCGATCGCAGCCAGCTTGGTAACGGCAACCGCCACGCGCTCTTCGAAGTCCATGCTCTCTTCATCCTTCTGGATGTCCACGCGCCAGCCGGTCAGCTTGGAGGTCAGGCGGGCGTTCTGTCCGCGTTTTCCGATTGCCAGCGAAAGTTGGTCCGGATCGACCGTAACGGTAACCGTGCGGGTCTCTTCATCGGCATCCACACTCTTCAGACGGGCCGGCGCCAAAGCGTTGGCGATCAGGGTATGGATATCTTCGCTCCAGCGCACAATATCAATCTTTTCGCCGGACAGCTCGCGAACAATATTCTTAACGCGCATACCGCGCATGCCGACGCAGGCACCAACGGGGTCCACACGCTCATCGTGCGAAATAACCGCAACCTTGCTGCGATAGCCGGCTTCGCGGGAGATTCCCCTGATCTCCATCGTGCCGTCGGAAATTTCCGATACTTCGAGTTCGAAAAGGCGCCGGACAAAATCGGGATGGCTGCGCGAAAGAACGATTTCCGGACCGCGTTCGCGTTCACGAACCATCAGGATCAGCGCACGAATGCGTTCCCCCACTTCATATTCCTCGGTCGGAACACGTTCCTTGGACGGCATAACCGCTTCGCCATGTTCAAGCTCCACAACGACATCGCTGCGATCAAAACGGGTAACGGCGCCGGTAACGATTTCGCCGATGCGATCCTTGTATTCGTCAAAAATGATCTCTTTTTCCGCGTTGCGGATCTTCTGCATGATCACCTGCTTGGCGGTCTGCGCAGCGATACGACCCAGCGGCGGAGGCGTGGTTTCAATTTCGCTGCCGTCGGAAAGCTTCCGGAATGCTTTTCGTTCAAAGGTTTTGCGATCAATGGCAATGCGCAGGGTATCGTCAATCACGCCACCCTTCTCCGTCACGCTCTGCAGGGCCATTTCGATGGCACGGATAATTACCTCGCGCTCAACGCCCCGTTCACTTTCCATGTATTCAACAACGGCTTTCAACTCTGCAGGATTCATAAGCCCTCCTTCGCAACCTTCAAAAATCAAATAACCAGACCCTGAGAGAACAAAAGAGCGGGCAATGCCCACTCTCATACCAGAGCCAAACTTATCAACAGAACGGGCAAACTACGCTTCCGGCCCTGTTCCGTCAAGAGGCAATCAGGGCGAATTCGGAGCGATCGTTTTTACAATATACTGAGAAAAGGCAGGATCTGAGCCGGCGAAAACGCTCCCGTCCTCCAAGGGAACCGAAGACATTCCGTACCTCGGAGTCCGTCTCAAACCTATTCCGGGGTAGCGTCCTGTTCGCCGACAACCCATTCGTCTAGACCTTCCCATTGCCAATAGCCTAGAGCATTTTGCCGATACTGGTATCCTTCACAACTGCCATCAACTCTCTGGACAAATTTGAAATATGAATACTTCGTAGTCCCGAAAACGGCGATTCCAGGATAAGGCCCGGAAGTCCAATCTTCCCAATACGTGATAACATCGTCATTACCGACAATAGAACAAGTCCCGCGTGCTCCCTCAAGAGGACGGAAAACCAGTGTATCGGAGCCTTGAGTAAAAGTGAACACCCTACCAGAAAGGTCATTAAAAAAAGTCACCTTTTGCGGGTAGAATATTCGAGCCCCCCGAAAGAATCCGAGGACATCACCACTCGGCAAGGAAACACGCCAGTCGCCGGATGCGATTGACTGATAATCCGAATCGTAACTTGCCCAGGAGGATAAATTGGTCGACTGATAAATTAGATTTTCACACTGACTTCCGGATTCTGCTTTCGCCACAATCCCGGTTGCGTTTGCTTCAATATCCAGCTGCAAGGCCCCGACCTCCGGCAAAGGCTGCACCGACGGATCAAATGACTGCGCATCGGCACCGACCCGCAGAATCAGAACGGCCTGAATGACCACGTTGCTTTCCGGACGATCGTTGGCATCAACGGCGACGGCGCCGATGTTAGACACCACGTTCATTCCGGAAACCACCTCCCCGAAGACCGAGTGCACATTGTCAAGCCACGCCGTCGGAGCCAGCGTGATAAAAAACTGGCTTCCGTTGCTGTCCTCTCCGGAATTGGCCATCGACAGAATGCCGGCGCTGTGATGAGTCAGATTCGTACTGAACTCATCGGGGAATTTATACCCCGGGCCGCCCGTCCCGGTTCCCAGCGGGTCACCGCCCTGAATCATGAAATCGTCAATAACGCGATGAAAAATACAACCGCTGTAGAGGGAGTTCGTCTGGATGCTGCCATTGGAATCAATCCAATGCTGCGTTCCTTCGGCCAGCCCGACAAAGTTGGCGCAGGTCAACGGAGCCTCGGCATAATCCAGCAGGCACGTAATGCCGCCCATCGAGGTTTCCAGCGCCGCATACAGTCCATCCGCAAGCTCGGCTCGGGATGTCGCCGCCCCCAGAGCGCCCACAAGAAACAGCATGGTAAACCGGATTCGCATTTTGATCGTTCTCCTCTTATACGGAATGTCGAAATGAAGCATGATCACAACGAAGGTTACAAATCATTTCAGCTTTTGTAAGTGAAAAGCATTCCGCGCTTTCCTACTATGCCGCATCGAAACCCACGGAGGAAACCATGCTTGTCCTGCTGCTCATTCCGATTGCACTCATGCTCTTCGCCGGCATCGGCATCTACAACAGCCTTGTCGCACTCCGAAACGGCTATAAGAATGCCTTCGCCCAGATTGACGTTCAGCTGAAACGCCGCTACGACCTGATTCCCAACCTGGTGGAAACGGTCAAAGGCTACATGAAACATGAACGCGAAACCCTCGACGCCGTCATCGAAGCGCGGAATCAGGCCGCCGCGGCCGGAAAACTGGCGGCCGGCAATCCCGGCGATGCCGGTGCGCTCGCCGGATTGCTTGGCGCCGAAAACGTTCTCTCCGGCGCACTCGGTCGACTCTTTGCCCTCTCGGAAGCGTATCCGGACCTGAAAGCCGGGCAGAATATGATGCAACTGAGCGAAGAGCTGGCCACCACCGAAAACAGGATTTCCTCTGCCCGCCAGACCTATAACAGTGCCGTCATGACCTACAACACGAAGCGCGAGACCTTTCCGTCCAGCGTGATTGCCGGCATGTTTAACTTTGCTCCCGCCGCCCTGTTCGAGATCGAGGACAACGTCCGAAAAGAAGTTCCGAAGGTCAGTTTCGACTAAAAGCTGCCTACCGGCCTCAGATATACGATCTACTTTCCCTTTGCTACGCCGATGGGTTTCGTGTATCACCGTGCGCGCTATGGAAGAAACGAAAAGCAAAAGAGTTGTGGCGATCGTGGGTCGCCCGAATGTGGGAAAATCGGCACTGTTCAACCGACTGGTGGGTCGGCGTGTCTCGATCGTGCATGAAGAAGTCGGCGTCACGCGTGACCGCGTAGCCTGCGAAGCCTCGTGGAATGATCAGCGCTTTGAACTGATTGACACCGGCGGTCTGGGCCATTTCGGCAAGCAGGTTGCACCGGACCAGATTGTGGCCGGAACCGAGCAGCAGGCGGAGATCGCGATTGCCGATGCCTCGTTTATTATTTTCGTGACGGATATCACCGCCGGTGTGGCACCGCTTGATGAAGAGGTTGCACGCATCCTGCATCAGAGCGGCAGGACCGTTATTCTTGCGGCCAACAAGGCCGACAATCCCGACCGCGATGAGACCATCTACGAATTCGACCGCCTCGGCTTTCCGGCATTTCCCGTTTCCGCCATCCAGAACCGCGGCATTTCCGAGCTGCTTGAAAACCTGGTATCACAGTTGCCGAAAGAAGAAAACCCGACGGAAAAAACGCCGCTTCGCGTGGCCGTCGTGGGCCGGCCCAATGCCGGAAAATCCTCTTACATCAACCGCCTGCTGAAGAGCGACCGCGTGATTGTCTCCGACGTCCCGGGCACGACTCGCGACAGCGTGGAGATTCCCTTTACTATTGGTAAAGGCGAAAGCGCCCGTCATTATCAGCTGATCGATACCGCCGGCGTCCAGAAGGATACGCGCAGTAAAGGAGCCGTCGACTGGTTCAGTAATCTCCGTACCGATAAAGCGATCGAGCGCGCCGACGTCGTCGTGATGGTCCTTGATGCCGAAACCGGCCCGACCAGCCGCGACAAGAAAGTGGCGGCCAAGATCATCGACGCCCAGAAAGGCTGCATGCTGCTGATCAACAAGTGGGATCTGGCGCAGGATGCCGACGACGAGATTACACAGACCAAATATCTTCCGGCGCTACGTGAAGCACTGCCGTTCCTCGGCTTCGCTCCCGTACTGTTTGTCTCCGCGAAGAGCGGCTATAACATTAAGCGCAGTATCGAGGCGATCGATTATGTTGCGGCGCAGACCCGCGTGGAAATCACGACCGGCGTGCTCAACCGCGTGATTGAACAGGCGTGCGAGAAATATCCGCCGCCGGTGGCGCACGGCAAGCGCCTGAAGGTTTATTACGCCACTCAGACCGGTACGAACCCGATCTATTTCAAGGTCTTCGTCAACAATCCGGAATATGCCCGCTCAAACTGGCTCGCCTACCTGCAGAACCAGTTCCGCGATGCCTTCGGACTGGAAGGGGCTCCGATCTTTATCAAACTCGTTGCCCGCTCCCGCCCAAAGAAATAGATCAAGCCCGATCCTGCCTGATTTTATACAATCAACTTGAGCTATATCGTACCCCGTTGTAGCCTCGTCGTATGAAAGCATGGTGCGGTAAAGAGAAAAGCCTAACCACGGATGGATACGTCTGGCCGTCCTGGATAAAAACCACAGGAAGCATTATCCTCGTTCTATTGCTCACCGCTATCGGACTGTGGGGCGTCTTCGAATCGGGAAAACGGGCGGAGCAACACCTGCGCCGGAAACTGCTTCGCGAAACTATCGTCATTGCCGACGCCATTCCGTCTGAAGAAGCCGCCCTGCTGACCTTTACAGAGGCTGACAGGGAGCTTCCGGCTTTTCAACGGATATCCGAACAGCTGAAAGCTTACGCGCAGCTTAAGAACCTGCGTTGCCTCTACACTATGGCCCTGAAGGATGGACAGCTCGTCTTCGGACCGGAAAGCATGGATGCTGATGATCCGCTGGCATCATCTCCGGGAACGATCTATGAAAACCCGCACCCTTCCGATTATGATGCGTTTAAAACTGCAGAACCGGTGATCATCGGTCCTTGTAAGGATGAATACGGACCCTACTATTCCATCGCGGCCCCCGTGCTTCATCCCGATACCGGCAGCGTCATGATGACCGTCGGGATTGATATCAATCCGGAGCAATGGAAAGCCGTCATCGAGCAGTCCCGCCAGATCCCGGTCATTATTCTGGTAACGGCGCTGGTCACCCTGCTTGTTACAATTCTGATTGCACGAGTCCGGCGCCAATTTCCGGAAAAGCGGGCTCATACACTCCACTACAGCGAAGCCATTGCATGCGCAACGATCATGATCATCCTGACCATTGGTGTATCCATGCTCATCCACCAGATGGACAAAAATAACCGGGACGAACTTTTTGCCCTTACCACCAACCTGAAAACCAAGGCGTATAATGTCGAACTTCAGCGAATCCGTGATGAACTCCAATCACTGGTGGTATTCTACGAATCCAGCGATTATATCAGCCCCGCTGAATTCTCGGACTTCAGCCTCGGAATTGTCCGTTCACCCGTCATTACCGGTTGCGCCTGGGTCCCCAAAACCGCCGATTCCACCGGGTCGGAAGCCTACTGCATTCAGTACATCGAGCCGATGGAGGGCAACGAAGCCCTGAAGGGACAAAACCTGCAGGAAGATGAACATTTGCGAGCCAGCATCTATACCTCGCAACAATCGGGGCTTCCCATAGCGGCCCCCTCCGCCGAAAAACACGAATTATACCTCTTCATGCCGATTCACAAGCAGCCACAAGAAGGAGTGGTGACGCTGATGATTGATCCGTTGCGGCTGGTAACAAAGGTCGGCCTTCAAAGCTCGCTGCAATCCTCGTACCTCTCCACCACCCTCATGGAAGTCAATCCCGATGGAAAGGCCGCGATTCTTGCCTGTAACCGCACAGCGTGTACCCACGAATGTCCATCTGTGCTGAGTGAAAACCTGCATGCAATATCCCCGCTGTTTGCTTTTGGAAAAACCTATGCACTGTTGATTTCTCCGGAACATGAATGGTATGCATTACATCCCTTGGGAAATCACAGCGTCGCCATGTTCTGCGGCATCATCCTTTCGCTGATCGGAACCGGAACAACCTTCACCCTGGCCAACCGCCCCGTCCTGCTTGAAAGCCTTTTGCGCAAAGGCAATGAAACCCTCATTCGCAGTGAAGAGCGCTTCGAACTGGCCGTTGCGGCGGCCGGCATCGGCGTTTGGGAGTGGGACATCACTAAACAGCACATTATCTGGGACCGTCAGATGTTCAGAATGTATGGAATATCACCCGACCGGTTCGATGGTAGCCACGAAGCCTGGATCCGATTTCTTCACCCGGATGATAAGCAACGGGTTCGCGAAGAGAGCATGGCGGCCATCGAAAATGAAACCCGGATGGACTTCACCTTCCGGATATGCCGGAATGACGGAAGAATCCGGCATATCCGGACGGTCGGCATGGTGTCGCATCCCGAACCTGGGCAATCGCGAATGATCGGCGTAAACCTCGACGTCACGGAAAGCAGAACCAAAGAGGAACAGATTCTCACCCAACTCGACGAACTGAATCGATGGCAATCCGTAACCATGAACCGCGAAGACCGGATTATTGCACTCAAGCGCGAGGTCAACCAACTGCTCAAATCCCTCAACGAATCTCCCCGGTACAGCATCGAACTGATTAACGCTGATGACGAGATCGAAGAATAAGTTTTATCTCTTTCAGCAAAGGAACTTAATCCACCGGCCGTCTATCCCATGATGAAAAACGAAAATCCCATTCCCGAAATAAATTCCACCGATGTCGGATATCCGTCCTTCCGCCGCTTTCACCTGAATCGTCCAGCCGTGGTCGCCGGCGCCGCCCTGCTGCTGGCCGGCGGGTGTAAAAAAGCAACGCCCGTCCGCGTCGAAACCCTCGGCTTTATTGCCACCCCCGAGCCGCCGGCGGAAATCTGCCCGAACGAATCATCCCTGCCCGAAAAGACCACGCTGACGCCCGAACAGCACACCCTGCTTGATAAACCGGTAACACCCCGCCCCAAACTGGGCAAGGTTGCCTGCCCCGCACCTCCCGACGTCAGTTTTGATGAATACGAAATTCCCGAGATTTCTACGGTCACTCCGCCGACATCCCTTCCCGAACCCATGGAAACCAACCGGATCATCCGCCTGATGGGAGAACTTCCCTCACCCCACCTCCCGGAGACAGAATAAGCATGAAACCCGAACCCTCCCAAAAAGCGCCGGCGTCCGACTATCCGAGCTTCCGCAAGTTCCATATCAGCCGAAAGGCCATCGCCGCCGGAACGGCACTGATTCTCGCAGGGTGCAATAAAAAGCCTGAAATCACTCCCGTCATGCTGGGTGAACCCAGAATAGCTCATCCCCCGACAAACCTGGTCGAAGAAACCGATAACCCGTCGGGTTGCATGAATACCCTGATGGGCCCACCAGGAGAGATGATCGCCCCCGCACCACCGGAAGCTGACTCTGTCCTATGAACCTGACGCTCTGCCTGACCCACGACTGTAACCTGGCCTGCACTTACTGCTATGCCGGCAAGAAACGGCGCGATGCCATGAGTCGGCATGTGGCCGACACCGCGCTTGAATTTGCGATCGAACGCACCACCGAACCCCTTCAACTCGGCTTTTTTGGCGGAGAACCGCTCATGGAGTGGGAGTTGCTGCAATATGCCACCGAACAGGCGGAAGCCGCAACAAAGCGATCCGGAATCCGGCTGTTGCCAACAGTCACCACCAACGCTACGCTGCTGACCGAAGAACGGGCCGAATGGCTTGCCGAACACGGATTTTTTGTGGCGGTTTCCATCGACGGAAACCGGGCCATGCACGATATCACGCGGCCCTGCGGGTCCGGCGCATCTTCGTTTGATGCAACGCTGCGCGGACTCACCATCGCACGGGATCACTTTCCAAAGCTCGACACCGTGGTTGTCATTGATCCTTCCAATATCGGACATCTTAGCGATTCCGTGCGCTTTCTCGCCGATGAAATCGGCGTTCCGCGCATCAGCATCAATCCAAACTTTTACACCGAGTGGCCGGAATCCGCGCTGAACGCGTGGACCGATGCCTTCGGCGCACTGGGCGATTTTTACACGGATCGCTTCCGCGCCGGACAGTCGTTTGAACTGAACTTTATCAACTCCAAGATCATCACGCGTCTCAAGGACGGCTACGCCGCCTGCGACCGCTGTTCATTCGGCGAACGCGAAATTGCCGTGGCCCCTTCAGGCAATATCTATCCCTGCGAACGGCTCGTAGCCGAAGATCGCAACATGGAGGTCTGCATCGGCAGCGTGTTCGACGGCTTTGATGAAGGAAAATATTTCGGACTGCTCGGGCGGCGCGGCAACCGCAATGAGGAATGCATCGACTGCACCCTGCGCGAGCGCTGCATGAACTGGTGCGGATGCATCAACTATGCAACCACCGGGCAGATCAATCAGGTGGCCGGCATCGTATGCTTTCACGAACAGCTCGCCATCCGGGAGGCCGACCGGGTCGGCAATGCACTCTATGCGGAAAACAATCCGGCTTTCCTCAAACAGTTTTACTATGTCTGATACCGTTTACAGTTAGGTTTTAGGATTTTGTTTTTTGCAGGCGAGCCGCCTGCGATACGTATCGCCGGCGGCCTGAGTCCGGCGCCGGACCGCTTAAAAAACAGACAGACATTCCGGATGCAGATCAGTAAGGTCCTTAGCGAACGGATTGTTCCGCCAACTTGATAAGGGGATTAGACCATGGAATTTCTGCATAACCTGACGCCGACGGCAACGATTGTCCTGATTGCGGCCGCCATCATTGTCATCCTGGCCATCTTTTCCAAAGTCATCAAGTGGGTGCTGAAGCTCGCCATTATCGCCATCATGGTTCTCTTCGTACTCTACTTCCTGCGGCAGGCCGGCGCGTTCTAGCGCATGGCACCGGAATCACTGATCCCGAAAACGGGTTTTCAGGTAAAGCTCCTCCACCTTGTCGCGGGCCCACTGGGTTTTCCGCAGGAATTTCAAGCTCGATTTAATGCTCGGCTCCCAGTTGAAGCAACGGATGTCGATGCGGCGCCCAAGCTCTTCCCAGCCATAATGATTCACCAGACGGGTGAGTATTTTTTCGAGCGTGATTCCGTGCAACGGGTTATTGGGCTGTGTATTCATGATTCCTTCGATCCGGCCGGCGGCGGATTCCGCAGCATGCCTACAATAATCCAGACCACCAGCAGGCTGACCGCGCCGACGGCAACGCCGGCCAGGAGTCGTCCGTGCTTCCGGAACGGATTGGTTTTTGCAAGGTCATTGGAGCGCGCGGTTTCCAGCATAACCAACGGCAGGGTTTTCATATCGACATTATCCATTCGGCTTTTGAGATCAAAGCGCGGCGCGGGCATGTCCCATGCCCGATAATAGAGTGTTGCCGGCCGCGCCGACTGCGCCTCGAAAACCAGATAGCGCGGCACGGCCTCAAGCTTCACGGCGGCAATATTCAACGGCCGGTCATCGTGATGATACACGACCACCTTGATATACCGGGCACAGGCATGCAGTTTGATTTCGTCGTTCCGGTCATCCGGAAGCGCATGGATCTCACCTCCGCCGACCCGGTTCCATGGTTCATGCTCGTCGTTGCGGCCATAGACGGAAACACAGCGCGCATAGGAATCATCAGACACCGAAAACCGGACCCGCTCCACCGGTCGGCGGGCATTACCGATATCCAGGATCTGCGTCTGGGCTCCCTCGGTCTGCTCGCGTTCAGGAACGGCAATGCTTTCAAACAGTACCGGCTCATAATCGACCGTGACTTCCGAGCAATACTGAAGGTGGGCATCCGAAATATCGAACGTTTCGCCGGCGGCCTGCGCATTCGGATAGATGCGGACGTGCAGCCGGCCCACATCGGCATCCGGATAACGGATCACCCGGTTATGCGCATCATTCCGGCTCGGAAATTCCAGCAGATAGCCGGAGGCCATATGTCCGCCGGAGGCGGTGTCCTTGAAGATTTCCACGCGCCGGACAAAGTCCGACCCAGTCGTGCGCAGCTCGATCCGATTATGTACCGGCACAGCGCCGTTCACTTTCGGAATCAGGATATCAAACTGCAGATAAGGCGCATCGCCGTCGACCCACGCGGTATTTAGAATCGCAAGGCCGACGGATTCCGCCTTCACGGTTTCCTTCGGCACATAAAGAAAACAAGGCCATTGTGTTCCATCCTCATCAAAGATCCGGACATCGTTTGGAAAATTGCGCGACTGCCCGAACACATGATCCGGAATCAGGATTTTAGCCTGTGTTTGCGGAACCAGATATTCCGAAAGCGGCTGCATCAGCTCAAACCGGGCCGGCAGATTTTCCGCGCCGGCGGACAACGCCAGCAGGCAGGTGATCAGTGTAATCCGGATTTTCATTGTTCTTCTCCCAGCGATTGAAAATAGGCCGATGCCTTCTGATAGGCAAAAGAGAGGCCCAGCAGCAACACGCCGGTTCCGATAAAGGCGGCAATGCGTTCCAGCCCCTTGAGCTCCGACGAATCAAAGATTAAAACCTTCAGCGTGGCCAGCCCGAAAAGCGCCAGTCCGAAATATCGATGCGCCGCCATCCGCTTCTTCATGCCGAACAGAATCAGCGCCAGCGCGCAGACCGCCCACAGGATCGTAATGGCCGAAGCCGCCCAGTCGCTGCGGCTTCGCATGATTTCCCACGTCATCAGCCAGATTCCGCTGGCCAGCGACATGAGATTCAGCGTCAGACCCAGCGCCGGCGGCGGAACATCCTCCGAGGAGCTGAAAGACGGAAGGCGCGGCTGCAGATAGAAAATCATCGCCGCCAGCATGGCGAGCTGCAGCCAGATCACGATATTCAGGAAAACCGGTTCTGATGTGCGGATCAGCTCGTTGCCAACCACCGCATCAAGCGCCAGCTTCAGCGGAACAAGCAGCAGCAGGACCGCGCCCAGCCGGATGACTCCGGATTTTTTCGGGGCCAGCAGGATCGTCGCGGCGCCGGCGCCGAGCAGTATCAAAGAAGTCATCAGCCAGCTGAATATTTCATCCTCGCCCAGTGACCAGAAGGTATCGATGTAAAAGACCAAGACGGCGCCGATCACGCCGGCACACCAAAGCAGGTCCTGCCAAACCGTTGTTTTTTCCTCGGGATAGCGGCTGGCCAGCCAGCCTTGGGCACCCAGCAGACCGGCGGAAATCATGCCGACAATAAAGCGGGCGTTCAGAAAGAGATTCGGCGTTGTTTCATAAAACGTAAAGTCGAAGGTCATTGACTTGAGAATCCCGATCAGCCCCAGCAGAAAGGCGCCGCCCTGCAGCGCACGCGACCGGACCCGCCCGGCAAACCAGGCAAGGACCACACCCTCCACCGCCCACCCCAGCGAAACCCATTCACCGTCCAGCTGCGCCGGAAGTGCCAGCGTTGCAAAGATCAGACCGCCTGACAGGAAGCAGAGAATTTCGGCGTTGAAGGCGGACAGCACCTTGAAGGCAAAACGGGCCAGCCCCGCATGCAGCAGTGCCAGAATCAGAAAGGCGGCACCGGTCCAGCTTCCCTTGCCGGATTCATCGAGCAGCCAGTATACCGCGCCCAGCAAAAGCATTGATGCGAGCATCAGGCGGATCATGTCGGCACTGCGGCCGCTGATCTTTTGTTCACTGCGCAGCTTGAGCAGGCCGAGCGCGGCATATTCGACAAAATAGAGCAGCGCAAATCCAAGTCCCACCCAGACCTCGCAATCGTTAAACCAGTCGAGCCACGTAAGGAAATGAATGATGGTAAACACGAATGCCAGATTATAGAGCAACTGCCATTTCCGGTGCACGCCCAGCAGGAGCACCGGAATATTGATGACCGCCACATAAACCAGCGGAAAGACGCCGGCATCCATATCGCAGCCGATCAGCAGCGGCGTAACAAACGCGCCCAACACGCCCAGCACACCGACCGCCTGCGAACGATACGCCATCGCCAGGCCGAAAACCGCCAGCGCACTGGCAAACAGCCCGGCGCCGGCCGTTATCATTCCAATCAGGTGATAGATTCCATAGGCGGCAAATACCGAAAAGTAAAAGAGCGCGCTGCCGCCGCCGGTCAGCACACGCGCAAACAGGCGCAGCTTTTCGTCCCGGCGTTCCACAAAATGTCCGCCCGCCACCAACAGCCCGCCGGCCAGCAGACCGAGCACAATCCGCATGCCCGGTCCGATCCAGCTGTGCTGGATGGCATAGCCCACCAGAAACACAATACCGGTGACCAATACGGCGATGCCGGCAAAGGCCGCCGCTTTTCCGCCCATCATGAATTCCACGCCGCCACGCGGTTTGGGCCGGGGTTTTGAGGGGATCGGCGCCGACGGCATCGGCGGCGGAACGGTTACGGGAGGAGCAACCGGTCTGGACTCGGCCACCGGTTCCGGCGCTTGAACCTCGGGCTTACAAATCGGTGCCGGAGAGTCCGTTTTTTCAATCGCGGCGCGGCTGAGCAGCGGCTGGATTTCCCGGCGCAGGCGTTCAAGCTCGCGGCCGGACTGTGCGACCTTGACCAAAGCAATAATCGCCAGCGTAATGGGTGCAAAAATAAACAGCACCACCAGCAGAATAATTAATCCTTCCACAAGACCTCCCCTCTTCTTAAACCGATCCAGTATCAGCCAAATGACTTATGGAGTCAATGCAGGCACGGGAGGGTAAAGTGTTTTTCTGTTTTAAACAAAGGCAAATCCGGTAGGGTCTGACGCTCCCGCAATCTTACGGAGTCCGCGTGATCGGCAGATTTCAACCTCATAAAAGCCGCCATGGAGATTTGAATGCTATTAAAGGTTGTCC
>JAFGVP010000068.1 GCA_016937945.1 Pontiellaceae bacterium
AGGAGGGAGGAATCAAAGAACAACCGGAGTTATGCACTATAACTAAAACTGACCACCGAGTGGTTTAAAGGGTGAGTCCACTTCTGAGTCGGTCAAGAAAGTAAGAATAAAATATAATTAAACTTAGCAAGTGATATGCGTGTTTTGTTGTCCGTCCTCCGGTAGATTCCATTCGGGGCGGGGAATGGGTGTATGACCTTTGATTTTAGGTGGATAGGGAGTGTGTTCGTGCAAAAAACCTGTACTTGACCAATGCGAGCAACCCCCATAGACTACGCGCTCATTTTTTTGAGAGAAGCTGTCTAAAGGAGCATTCAGTATATGAGTAATGTAGAGAAAACGGAAAAAAAGACCCGCGCCACCCATGCGTTGATTTTTGAGCTGGAGTATGTGGCCGCCAAGACCCGTGCGGTGGAATACGAAGCAATCAAGAGCGCTGTTTCAACCAAGGGTGTTGAGCTGACTCCGGTACTGTTTTCCCGTTCCGGCATGTCCCCGATCCATCGCGCCGCGATCACGGATGTTCTGACGCTGGCCGGCAAGAAGGCGGATGCCATTGAAAAGGCTGTGGGCGAAGTTGATAAGTCTGTGGCGGACTACTGCGAAAACCAGGCAGTACTGGACAAGGGGCTTGAAAAGCTCATCAAAGCGACCATGGAACGCGGAATTCCGGTGATCACCTTTACCGCCCTGCCGCAGAATCTGGCTGAAAAGCTGATGGCTCGCACCGGTCTGGACAAGCTGGGTGTGGAACTTGTCGTGCCGGAAGAGGTGAAGGAATCCTTCCCGCGTGCCGATGACTGGCTGAAGATGCTCAAGCAGTGCAACAAGGAGCATGTGACGCTGGTGGCCGTAGTTTCCTCTCAGGTTGCCTGCAAGGGGGCTCTCACTGCCGGTGCCGCCTGCATTGTGGTTCCGGATGCCTATACCTCTTTCCAGGATTTCGGCGGAGCTATGATGGTGCTTGATTCGCTGGAAGATGAAAAGCCGGACACCATTCTCGATATGACGCTTCGCATGTAATCGATTGTCTGGTTTGCAAAAGGCGTCCCGTTGCGGACGCCTTTTTTTTAATAAAAGAACAGGAGCAGATCATGTCCAAAGCGGGTGAATCAATGGAACGGTTGCTTGAGGTGATGCGCAGGCTTCGCGCGCCGGATGGCTGTCCGTGGGACAGGGAACAGACGCATGAATCGCTGAAATCGGATTTGATTGAGGAAGCCTACGAAGTCATTGATGCGATTGAAGGCGGTAATGTTTCACATCTCGAAGAAGAGCTGGGCGATCTGTTGCTTCAGGTTGTTTTTCATTCACAGATCAGTCGCGAAAACGGGAGTTTTGAGTTTTCGGATGTCGCCGAAGGCATTATTCAGAAACTGGAGCGCCGCCATCCGCACGTATTCGGCGAAGTTGATGTTTCCGGAACCGGCGAGGTGCTTCAGAACTGGGACGCGATCAAGAAAGCCGAAAAAGCGGAAGCGGGGAAACCGGCCTCGATTGTTTCCGGCATTCCCAAACATCTTCCGGCGCTGCAGAAGGCGCATCAGATTCAGAAACGTGCCGCGCGCGCCGGATTTGACTGGAAACACATCGATGACGTTTTCGCCAAGCTGCATGAAGAGATTGATGAACTCAAGGAAGCCATCAATCGGAATCATGAACCGGATATCCGTGCTGAGCTGGGAGATCTGTTGTTTTCAGTGGTCAATGTCAGCCGTTTTCTCGGACATAACCCCGAGGAACTGTTGAATCACAACGTCAAAAAATTCGTGCGTCGTTTCCAGCGGGTTGAGGAGCTCGTTCATGCTTCCGGCAGGGATTTTAAAGCCTATTCGCTCGATGAGCTCGATGCTTTCTGGGATCAGGCAAAGCAGGAAGAGCGGGGACTTTTCTAGGTCTACCCCGCTTACTGTCGCCAGATTTTGAGTGCGCTGACGGCTCCAAAGAAATCGGATGAATTGATTCCGGAAATATTCTGCAGAATCACCGGAAGCTCTTTGTGTGCTCCCAAGTGAATCGGCATCTCCTCTCCATTCAGCGGAGCGTCCAGCGTAACGATTGCGGCGCGTTTCCGGTTGATCGTGAGGAAGGCCATATCTTTCATAATCCTCAATTCGACGGTGCAGAGCTGGGTGCGGCAGTCTGTAATGCCCGATGCACGATCCTCTTTGAGAATCATGGAGCAATTACCGGTTCGGACCACGGCGCGCGGAGATCCGTCTTTAAGATAGATCGCATACCCGAACTCATCATTGCATTGCGATAGAACCATGCCGTTGCCGCCTTCCGGATAGGCTCCGAGCTGAACGGTTACAATCCATTCGCTTCCATCGGGCTGAATCAGGGAACTGTGTGGAATATCGAGCCCTTCGCCGGGCATGAATACCAGCATGTTTTCGCCCAGTAACTCCTGAATAGTCAGGTCCCCATGGGGAACGTACAGGGGAAAGAACGCCCGATTGGGGATCAGTCCCTGTTCGCTGTGCTGGAAATCCAGATTCAGCATCAATCCTTTAGGAAGTGATGATCCTTTGCCGGCCACGGCCTGCTGACCGCTTCCATAGAGGACGCATCCCGTGAAAATGCAGCGAAAGATAAAACTGAAAACGGTTCTTTTCATGACGATTTAAAATAGATGGTTAGGAGTAAGATCGTTCAATAACGGGGCGGCATTGTCTTTATCTGATATATTCGGCGAGATTATCGAATCCGGCCATTCAATCGCGATATCCGGATCATTCCAGCGGATACCATATTCATCTCCCGGAGTGTAGTAATCCCCGCATTTATAGGTCAGGTCGACCGTCTCGCTCAGTACGCAGAAACCATGGGCAAAGCCTTCGGGAACAAAAAGCTGTTCCCCGGTTTCGTCAGACAGGGTTGCCCCGACCCACTGTCCGAACGTCGGGGATGCTTGGCGTATATCAACGACCACATCATAAATTTCTCCGCGCAGAACACTGACCAGCTTTGCCTGAGGATGTTTCAGCTGATAGTGGAGTCCGCGGACGACACCGTGCGATGACCGAGACCAGTTGTCCTGAACGAAGCGGGTTGTAATACCGGTTGCAGCATATTCATCATATCGATAGCTCTGCTGGAAAAATCCACGGGCGTCATCAAATCGCCTAGGTCTAATCAGTTTGACATCCGGGATTGAGAGATTGATTACTTCCATTCGTTCTTCTCCGATGCAATCTGCAGCAGATATCTGCCGTAATCATTTTTCGCCATCGATTCGCCCAGTCGGATAAGCTGCTGCCTGTCAATGTAGCCCCGTCGGAACGCAATCTCTTCGATGCAGGCAATTTTAAAACCCTGTCGTTTTTCAATGGTTTCGACATAGTTGGCGGCTTCGTGCATGGAATCATGTGTGCCGGTATCCAGCCATGCAAAGCCGCGTCCCAGGTTCTGGACGTTGAGTTCTCCCCAGTCGAGATACTGCTTGTTTACGTCGGTGATCTCCAACTCGCCGCGGGCGGATGGTTTCATCTTTGTTGCAATGTCGATCACGCGGTTGTCGTAGAAATAGAGTCCGGGAATGGCATAATTCGATTTAGGTTGCGCCGGCTTTTCCTCAAGGGAAAGCGCTTTGCCATCTGCATCGAATTCAACAATTCCGTAACGTTCTGGATCCCTGACCGGATAGGCAAAAATGGTGGCTCCTTGTTTTCTTGATGCGGCCTCCTTCAGCATTCCGGGGAAGCCGTATCCGTAAAAAATATTATCGCCAAGTACCATGGCAACGTTGTCGCTGCCAATAAAATCCCTGCCGATGACGAATGCCTGGGCCAGGCCGTCCGGGCTGGGTTGTTCTGCATAGCTGAAGCGGATGCCGATTTCACTTCCATCGCCGAGCAATCGTTCGAATAACGGGAGATCGTGCGGCGTGCTGATGATCAGAATGTCACGGATCCCTGCCAGCATAAGTACAGACAGCGGATAGTAGATCATCGGCTTGTCATACACGGGCAGCATCTGTTTGCTGATCACCTTTGTCAGCGGATGAAGTCGCGTACCTGATCCACCTGCTAATATGATGCCCTTCATTGTTTTCCTCCCGGTTGTTTCGAGCTGCCGAGCCGTTCTCCGGAATATCTCGCCTCGCGGATGGGTTCCCACCACCAGTTGTTTTCAAGATACCACTGAACCGTCTTCCGGATGCCGGTATCAAAGTTTTCCCCTGCCTTCCAGCCCAGTTCTGTTTCGAGCTTGGTGGCATCGATGGCATAGCGCCGATCATGGCCGGGGCGATCGGTTACAAAGGTGATGAGATCTTGATAGGAGCCGGAGCCACGCGGGCGCAGTTCATCAAGGACACCGCAAATCGTCTGGACGACTTCCAGATTGGTACGCTCGTTGCGACCGCCTACATTATAAGTTTCTCCAACCCGGCCGGATTCCACCACGGTGACCAACGCCTTCGCATGATCCTCGACATACAGCCAGTCGCGGATGTTGTCGCCTTTTCCATAGATCGGAAGCGGTTTTTCTTCCAGAGCGTTGAGGATCACCAGTGGAATCAGTTTTTCAGGGAAGTGATAGGGGCCATAGTTGTTTGAGCAGTTGGTGATCACGACCGGCAGTCCGTAGGTGTGGTGCCATGCCATCACAAGGTGGTCGCTCGATGCCTTACTGGCGGAGTAGGGAGAGCGGGGATCATAGGGTGTCGTTTCCTCGAAGAGACCTGTTTCGTCCAATGATCCGTAGACTTCGTCTGTTGAAATGTGATGAAAGCGGAATCCGGCTTTGCGCGGTTCCGGCAGGTTGTTCCAGTATTCTCTTGAGCATTCCAAAAGGGTGTAGGTTCCTACTATGTTGGTTTCAATAAATGCAGCGGGGCCATCGATAGAGCGGTCGACATGCGATTCGGCCGCCAGGTGCATGATTGCATCCGGCTGGTATTCATTCAGCAGTTCGGCAATTCGACTGCGATCGCAGATATCCTCCTGTGCAAAATGATATAGGCCGTTAGATTCGATATCCCGCAGCGATTCGGGCACGCCGGCGTAGGTCAGCTTGTCCACGTTCAGGACTTCCACGCCTTTTTCCCCGACCAGATAGCGGCAAACCGCTGAACCGATAAAACCGGCACCGCCGGTTACCATCACTTTATTCATAGTACACCTTCAAATTCCTGTCTCAGGGCATCTCCATGCCGCTGGATAAACTGCTCAAGTTCTACCTGCCAGTCCTGAAATACGTTAATTTTATTCTCTTTCAGCCGGGTATTCTCAAGGATCGAGTTCGCCGGCCGCTGTGCGGCAGTCGGATACTCACTGGTGGAGCAGGGCACCACGGTATGCGGAACCTCCATGGCCGAGAGAAAGGTTTCCGCCAACTCAAACCATGAACAGAAGCCTTCCGATGTCGCATGAAAGATTCCGAACGCCTCATGGGCAATAACCTGCTTAATCTGCCGGGCAAGAGTCCGTGACCAGGTCGGCGATCCAAGCTGATCACTCACAACCCGCAAAGGATTTTCAGGATTTTTCAGTGCCAGCCTCAACATTGTTTTAAGAAAATTCCTGCCGGATGCCCCATAGAGCCAGGCCGTTCGCAGGATGGCGTAGCGGTCAGTTGCAGCCGCAATCGCCTGTTCCCCCGCCAGCTTGGAGCGGCCGTATTCTGAAACCGGGCCGGTGGCATCCGCTTCCGTCAGAGCTTCCGGAGGTGGTTTGTTTCCGGCAAATACATAATCGGTGGACACATGAACCAGATACGCCTGATTGCGGTGGGTCCATTCCGCCATCCATTCAGGGGCCTCGGCATTAATGGCCCAGCACGATGGGTCTGTTTCACAGGCATCCACTCCGGTATGAGCGGCGCAGTTTACGATTACGTCCGGCGCCATTGAATCCAGATAAGCAATGCACTCTTTCCTGAACAGGAGGTTGAACTGCATTACATCTACTCCGGTAACATCTCCCAAGTCCGTAAGGATTTCTCGGCAGTCGTTTCCCAATTGTCCGTTTGCGCCTGTAATCAGTATTTTCATGGCAGTGTGTTCCCGTCTCCCGTACTCCTTTTGGCGGCACCGGAATGGAACCTACCTAATTCATCGTGAAATGTTGATTAAATATTGCCGGCGGTTTCCAAATGAAATGCCTTCGTTTTCACAGAAATCGCAAGTTGATTTCCTCCGGATAAGACGACCATACTCAGCGGCTGTAGTGTGCTCTTGTTTCGAGGGCGGAAGCGTGTGTCGCTAAGTGGATAAATATATGCAGTTCGAAGAGGTACTACATGTGGGAGCTCCGAACATCGGAGGCCGTGAGGAATTTCATCGTCTGATCGATGAAATGTTCGATCGTCGTTGGCTGACGAACCACGGAATGCTGGTGCAGGAGTTTGAGTCGCGTCTGGCAGACTATCTTGGGGTGAAACACTGCATCACCCTTTGTAATGGGACCACCGGGTTGGAGCTGGCAATACGGGCGCTGGATCTCTCCGGTGAGGTCATCGTTCCTTCTTTCACTTTTATTGCCACCGCACATGCCCTGAAATGGCAGGAAATCACGCCGGTCTTCTGCGATATTGATCGTTGTAGCTACACCCTTGATCCCGATGTGGTTGAACGGCGCATCACTGCTGAAACCACCGGAATTCTTGGAGTTCATCTCTACGGGCGTCCCTGTGAGATCGATCGACTGCAGTCCGTTGCAGACCGGTATGACCTGAAGCTGCTGTTCGATGCCGCTCATGCCTTCGGCTGCTCGCATGGCGGTCGTATGATCGGGAATTTCGGCCGTTGTGAGGTATTCAGCTTTCACGCCACCAAGGTGTTTAACACGTTTGAAGGCGGGGCAATCACAACCAATGACGATCAGTTGGCACAGCGCATCCGGCTCATGCTTAATTTTGGTTTTGCAGAATATGATAAGGTCGTTTATCTGGGAACAAACGGCAAGATGAGTGAAGTCTGCGCCGCCATGGGCCTGGTCAACCTGAATGAACTTGAACGCTTTATTGCAGTCAATCGAATGAACTATGAACAGTATCGTGTCGGGCTGGAATCGATCAATGGGCTGGAGCTCATGCCATACCAGACATCGGAGCGGTGCAACTGGCAGTATATTGTGGTGGAGGTGCGAGATGCTTACTCAAAATCCCGGGACGAGCTGATAGACGTGCTTCATTCCACCGGCATTCTGGCTCGCCGATATTTCTGGCCCGGTTGTCATCGCATGGAGCCCTATTGTTCCCTGCAGCCGGATGCCGGGCAGTTTCTTCCTGTGACCGATCACGTTGCTGAACGCCTGCTTGTGCTCCCGAATGGAACTGCAACCAGTTCGTCGGCCATTAATCGAATCATCGGCGTATTGCGGGTCGCTGGAGGCTAAGCGGTATCCGCCGTATAAGAGGTCTTGTGTCCGGGTCTTTCCTGTGGACTTCCATCCGGAAGGAACGCTTTTTCTCCGGCAATGAAGGCCCGGGCTCCCTGTGCCTGGGCTTTGTATTTTATTCGTTTACGGCTGTCGGTTGAAATTATCGATTTCCAGCGGTAGAGGCGGTATTGGCGTTTTGGACTGCGTTTTCCTTCGCCAAGTCCTCGTTTATCGAAGTAGTAGCAGCGCGACCAGCCGTAGTGCCAGTTTTTCATCCACTCGATCGCTGAACTGGGCGTTGAGGCCTGCCCCAGCATGTGTTGGAACAGGACATCCGGGCAGAACCTGATCTCTCCTCCGGCATCCCTGATGCGTGAGCATAAATCAGTCTCCTCGAAGAACAGGAAGATGTTTTCATCAAACAACCCGATTTCCCGAAGCTTTTTCATGTTAAACAGCATGGCACAGCCGCTGATCCACTCCGCCGATTCAGGGGGCGACTGTACAACATCCTGTTCCTGTGATGCCGGTCCCCACGCAATGGCATTCGCTGTATCTGAACGTGCATGATTCAGCAGTCTCTCGATCGACTCGGGCGTCGCCGTCAGGTCCGGATTGAGCAGCAGGCCGTATTCTGTTTTCACCTGGTTCAGCCCGACATTTGCTGCGCGCCCGTAGCCGATATTCTTCGGTAGCGATATGATCGTCGCCTGAGGGAAGCGGTTGAGCAGAGTCGTCGCGCTTCCATCGGTGCTCGCATTGTCAATGATGATAAACGGATATGCTTTTGAGTCGATCAGCGGTCCGAGACAGTGAGAAAGAATCTGGCTGCTGTTGTATGAGATGGTAATGATGGTGAGCATGATCTTCCTGACTGGCTAAAACCTGAAATAGATGAACGGGTTAAAGGTTCCTGATGCCAAAAACATCGCCGAGAACAGAAGCAGGAGAATCAGTCCGAAAATCTGAATGATGCGCAGCGGGTGGTTAAGGCCGCTCACACGATTCGCAAGCTTTAGACCGGTGTTACTGATCATCTGAAGCAGGGGCGTGGAAAAGACAATACCCCAGACCATGGCGAGGATGAGGTCGGGTCGGAGATAGTCCTGATAGTATACGGGCTGGTCGGCCGAGTCGAATCCTGCCATGGCTCGCAGGAAAAACAGGGACTGGCTAAAGGTTCCCGAGGCAAAGAAGACCCAGCCGCCCATGATGACGAGTAATGCATAAATATGTCGGAGGACGCCCGGCATCCGATCGATAAGTCGTTTGAATCCGGCTCGTTCAATGATCAGGAAGAAGCCATGATAGAGGCCCCAGACCACAAAGGTCCAGCTGGCTCCGTGCCACAGGCCGCAGAGAAAAAAGACGGTCATGAGATTGGTGTAGGTGCGTGCGCCGCTTTTGCGGTTCCCTCCCAGCGGAATATAGAGGTAATCGCGGAACCAGGTGGAGAGCGAGATATGCCAGCGCCGCCAGAATTCCTGGATGGAACGGGCGATATAGGGATAGTCGAAGTTTTCGAGGAAGTTGAAGCCGAACATGCGACCGAGACCGATCGCCATGTCGCTGTAGCCGGAAAAGTCATAGTAAATCTGCAGGGAATAACAGACGATGCCAATCCATGCTAACGGGGTGGTCAGTTCATTTTCAGATAGAGAAAACGCCCAGTCGGCCATGCGGGCGACCGTATTGGCAATCAGGACCTTTTTGGCCAGTCCGAGAATAAAGCGCTGCAGGCCCGAGGAAAATGATTCCAATGAGATGGCGCGGTGGACTAACTGGTCGGCAATCGTACTGTAGCGAACGATCGGTCCGGCTACGAGTTGCGGGAACAGAGTGACATAGGCTGAAAAATCAATCAGATTGCGTGTTGCTTTTACGTGGCCGCGGTAGACATCGATCGTGTAGCTCATCGACTGGAAGGTATAAAAGCTGATGCCTAGCGGCAGGGTGACCTGAAGAACGTCGTGCAGCTGCCAGGCTTCCGGCACGACCGCGTTGAAGGAATCGATCCCGAAGTTGAAATACTTGAAGAATCCAAGGAAGGCGAGGTTCGAACAGATCGACAGGCACAGGCCGGTACGCTGAAGGGAGGTTCGAGGGGCGCCTTCGATGAGCTCCTCAATCCGTCCCTTGTGGAGCGCTCCGGCAATAAGAAGCCCGCAGAAAAAGTCGATGAAGGTTGAGGCGACAATGATCCAGACCAGCCAGCCTTCGCCCCAGAAGTAGAAGACCAGTGAGGAGAAAAGCAGGAACAGGTTGGCCAGATGCCGCCAGACTTCCGAGCGTTTATGTTTTAGCGATACCGGAAGAAACAGCAGGTGATAGATCAGCAGTGTTACCGGCAGGAAGAAAAAGAGGAATACAATAGAGCTAAAGACCATTTTTATCTCCTGCCATGTCCAGATCGTCGAGCAGCGCGCCGTTCTCCTGATCCACTAAATGCCGTTCCACGCATTGCTCTATGACCATGTCGGGATGGAAGCGTTCCACCACCAGTGGAAGCAGGGTCCGGTTTGAATATCGCCAGACGAAAAAGGTGTCTTTGAATTGGTGCGGCAGATATTCCATCAGCCTTAGCGTAAATGAATCATGAAAGATTACGGCCGTTCCGTGACCGGCTGGATTATGCACAACAAATGGAGGTTTTCCATCGATCGGCATATGCTCGGGTATGAGGAATTCCGATTCAGCGATTTCATTGGTGGTCCATTGATTTTTGTTTACACAGGTGAGCAGGTCGATATCCATGGCATAACGCTCCGGGGATACTGTCATCTTGGCCAGGTCCCCGATAAAGCGTTGGTGCGTTTGCACCAGCTGATCAAGAGGTATGGGTGGAGGTGAGTCGGGCAGCCGTTGCGCGATCCGATCCACGATGTTGGTATATGCATGATATGCCCCCGCCGGATTCCAGTGGGTGTCATTGCGCAGGTAGACAACCTGTCCGGTCTTTGCCTGCTGGATAATCGGCGTCAGGTCGGTCACGGTTTCGGTCAGGTCGTCGGGAAGGCGTTCCATAAAATAGTTGCGGTTTGTCTTGTTCGCCTTGAGCGGTGCCATGTCCTCCGGCAGGTGCTCCGGATAAATTGTGGTCTTGTTCGGCGCAATCAGGAACAGGTAGGGAATTGACCGTTTTTCGAGCCAGTGCTTTCTCTGTTGGAGCCTTGCAACCTGTCGCTGTCGAATCGCCTCATCATATTCCCTCGTTCCGATAAAATCCTGCATGACCATGTCATCGTTGAAATAGAGCCAGTCATCCTGTCCATAGATAACCCTATAGTCGCTGACGCCTGCACTGCGCATGATTTTCCGGTAGCGGTGGATAAAGGTGTTGCGGAAGCCGAAGTGGTCGTTGAAATAGGTTTCATACGCTTCCGGCCATTGTGACATTGGAAGTGTGCTGAACTTTGGAAACTCGGCCAGCTTCCGGTTTTCCCGTTCCAATTCATAAAGGTCCCAATGGAATAAGGTGCCCAAAAGGCATGCTAACAGCACCGTCGAAAACGATACGATCAATATAATGTGTTGATATACCCTCATTCCGTGATTTTTTCCTTAATGACCTTGGCCGGATTTCCCCCGGCAATTACATTCGCAGGAATAGATTTTGCAACGATTGATCCTGCCGCGATCACCGTGTTGTCGCCGATTGTGGTTCCTTTAAGGATGATACTGCGGCTGCCGATCCAGACATTGTTGCCGATCACAACCTCCGAGACCTTGCCGTCTGATTCGCCCATTCTTTCGAGAGGATTGGTTTCGTGGAAGTCGCTGTCATAAATCGAGACGAGTTCTCCGATGAGGCATTCTGTGCCTATGCGAACCGATCGGTTGGCAATGATCTGCAGATTGTTGTTGGCGACCGTGCGCGATCCGATGGTGATTACGGCGTCGTTGGAACGAGCCTGCAGGAGGATTTCACCGTTGCCGTATCGCGGTCCCGCGCCATAGCCCAGCGTAACATCGGTTTCAAGTCTAACTGTGCCGGCGCCATCGCAACGCACGGGAACATTGTAGTGCACCCGCCCGGATTGTGCAATCGAGCCGCCGGCCATGGCCGACTGCCATCGCGCCTGTCGGGCCCAGCGGCTTTTTTGAATCCTTCTACGTCGTTTTCCAAGGCGGCGAATAAAATGGAGCCATATGCTAGAAGCCATTCAACACCTCGGCTATGCACGCGGCTTCCTGCGGTGTATGCGCCGGACTGATGGGAAGGCTTAAGATGTCCCGATGGATCGCTTCCGTAATTGGAAATGAAAGATGGTTCCATTCGGCATACGCAGGCTGTTGATGGGGAGGAATCGGGTAGTGAATGGCGGTCTGGATGCCCTTGTCTGAGAGATACTCCATCCATTTGGCCCGGTTCGGCACCCGTACCACAAACAGGTGCCAGCACGGTTGTCCATAGCCTGCGACGTACGGAAGGCGGATATCCGGATGGGAAATGGCTTTCAGATAGGTTTCCGCAACGGTTTTCCGTGCGGCGTTATCGCGATCAAGATGCGGTAGTTTGACCCGCAGAATAGCAGCCTGAAGCTCGTCAAGCCGGTTGTTCATTCCCTTGACCTGATTGTGGTACTTCTTTTCGGAACCATAGTTACGCATGATTCCGATCATCTGAGCCAGTTCGGGGTCATTGGTTGTGACCGCACCGCCTTCTCCGATGGCCCCAAGATTCTTGCCGGGATAAAAGCTGTGTGCCGCCGCATCAGACAGGTTGCCGGCCTTGCCGTTGCGATAGGTCGCACCCTGAGATTGCGCGGCATCCTCCATGACCAGCAAGCCATGTTCTTTCGCGATGGAATGGATCGCATCCATGTCGGCGCATTGGCCGTAAAGATGAACGGCCATGATGACTCTGGTTCTGGGGGTGATTGCAGCGAGGGCCCGTTCGGGATCCAGATTGTAGGTCTGTTCATCCGGCTCGACCAGCACCGGTTTCAATCCCGCCTTCGTGACCGCAAGGATTGATGCAATATAGGTATTTGCAGGGACGATGACTTCGTCGCCATCCTTGAGCGTTCCTAATTCCTTCCATGCTTCGAGGATCAGAATCAGTGCGTCGAGTCCACTGCTTACCCCGATACAGTGCTGTGTGCCGAGATATGCCGCATAGTCCCGTTCAAAGGCGGCGACCTCCTCTCCAAGTACATACCATCCGGATTGAAGCACACGCGTGACCGCCTTCTGTATGTCGTCAAAATAGGGCTCGTTCACGGCCCGGTAATCCAAAAAAGGAATGCTCATTCACACTCTCTCTTCCATGCCTGAAAATCATTATAGTCGCGAATGTAATCCGATGCGTCGTAGCCATGTGATGCGAGCACCAGTAATACGGCATTTTCGGAATATTTATACTGGATGCCCCAGATGCCCGGTTTGATGTAAAGCCCCATGGACGCCTCTGAAAGGACGTATTCCTCTCTGCTTTTTCCATCGTCCAGGATCACGTTAACAGAGCCATGCGTAGCAATGAGGAACTGGTGACATTCCTTGTGGGCATGAGCGCCGCGCACCTTGCTGTTCGGGACGCCATAGACCATGAAAATCCGCTTTGGTTCGAAGGGAAGTTCTTTTGGATATTCCCCTACAACGAGGTTGCCGCGGATGTCCTGCACTGTTGACAGCGAATATAACACGGGGCCGCAATGTTTTTGGTTCTGCAGTGGATCGATGGTGTCGGTCGGGCGCAGTAATGTGTCCGTGTAACCGGTGATCTTGGCAGGGACTCCCATGACGATTGCATTTTCCGGAACATCCTGCGTGACCACCGCTCCGGCCGCCACCATGGCGTTTTGACCGATGCTGACTCCCGGCAGAATCGTTGCATTTGCACCGATGGATACGCCCTTTCGCAACGTGGTCTGCAGGAAACGATCGGGGTACTGCTTGGACTTTGGATACTTGTCGTTGGTAAAGGTGACATTCGGTCCGATAAAGACATCATTTTCGATGCGGAGTCCATCCCACAGCTGCACGCCGCATTTGACGGTGACATTGTCGCCGACCACTACATCGTTTTCGATAAAGCAATGAGAGCATATATTGCAGTTGTTCCCGATCTGTGCGCCGGGAAGCACTACACAAAACTGCCATATGTTGGTCTCTTCACCGATATGCGGACTCTGGACGTCTGATAGTGGATGAATCATCCCTGCTCCTTTGATTCAGCTTTTGCACGCTTCCGGTGTTTATATAGAGTGATGCCCAGAATGCGCAACACCGTTTTACTGGCGGTCCGGCTGTAGAAGAAAACCTTAACACCGCCGAGGAGAAACTCCTTCCTGAGCGGAAGGTATTTCCCATATCCGTGAGCTTTGGCATAGGGGATTTCATGGCGCAGCGTTTCTTCGTAGTAGCGTTCAATGATGCCCCGTTGCTTGATGGTGTTTGTGTCGTGCCAACGGTATGAAAAAAGCACTTCGTCGATATATTTCAGCTTGGCATGCTTGGCAATCTGCAACATCAGGTACATATCTTCGAGCGGGGCTTTTTCAGAATAGCCTCCGAATTTATCGAGAATGGATTTTCGGATCAGGTAGCCATTGGGAACATAGTTTCCGGAAAGCAGGCTTTTGTAGGAACCGAATGAGGGGCCGTTAAAGTCCACATCCTGCCTGCTTTGTTTGAGGTAGGCTGCATGGGTGCGATAGACGGCGGTCTCTGCTTCATACGTGATAGTTTGTTTATGCCCCCAGTAGCAGGTGCGTCCGTTTCCGTCGATAAATGCATTGTCACCTACGGCCAGTCCATAATCAGAATGGCTGCTTAGAAATCGGTGTAGAACGGTCAGGGCGTCGGGGTGGGCGACGTCATCCGACGCGATGACATAGATGTATTCGCCGGTGGCCTCTCCCAGACATTGGTTCAAGGAGCGGACATACCCCTCGTTGGGACGGTTAATATACTTAACCCGGACACAACGCGCGCGGCACAGCTGCAGCAGTTCTTCAATCTTTTCATGGGTATGGTCCGGCGATCCATCGTTGGTGATGACCAGCTCGATGTCCGGGTACGTCTGGTTCAGGATTGAATGAATGGTATCCTGCACATAGTTTTCGTGATTATAGGCAGGTACAATAACTGAAATAAGGTCTGGACTACTCATTGGCGTCGGCTTCCGTTCTCATGATCTTCAATTCGGTTATACAGGCCTTCACATTTGAAAAATCCAGGTGCTTGATTCGGGACAGAGGAAAGTCCCACCATTTTAATGCATCGAGCGCACGGATGGTCTCTTCATCGAAGCGGTATTTAATAATCCTTGCCGGATTTCCGGCAACAACCGCATAGGGAGGGATGTCCCTCGTTACGACGGCGCCGGCGCCAACCACGGCGCCATTGCCAATGTTGCGCACCCTGCCCAGCAGGGTTGCGCGGTGACCGATCCATACATCGTTTCCAATGATCAACGGTTCGGTGGGTGTCGGTGCGGGACGCGCATTTTTGAAGTCGATGTTGCGGTATTCTTCGCTATGGCCAAAGATTTCATTGTTATAGGTAAAGGGGTGCGTGGTCAGGTAGTCAAGGGGGTGGTTGCCGTAGATGATGGTGAACCCGCTCGCAATGGAGCAGAAACGTCCGATCCGGACATCGCCGAATACAGTGCCCTGACCGATGTAGGTATAGCGGCCCACGAAAGACGCGCTGGTCAGTTTTGTTTTTCGGTCCACACTGCATGGCTCTTCATGTACATATGCCGCTTTTTCTGCATTTCGGGGGAAAAGCCGCTTCTTGATGGATCGGATCAGGTTGGCCATGACATTTTCCTCATGCTTTCTTTTTCCGGGTCAGGTTGCGCCACTTCTGTCTGGCAAGTCCTGTCGTATGGACATGCGGCCGGAAGGCCATATCGAACAGACGCTTTTCCGACTTGATGCCCCAGCGGCTGCGGTTGCGGCGGTATGCGGACGCATGCGGCTGATCGAAAATATTATCCAGAAACCTTTCGATGGTTTCGCCTTTTAATGCGTCCGGCTCGCGTCCGTTCGGAAACCATGGTTCGGCGAGCATCTGGCGATAAAGCGTATCGTCGGCATCCACGGCTTTTACATATTCCACGGCGGCTTCAAGCGATGGAAAATCGTGGCAGTTGATGAAGGCTTTTGGGTTGATCACCCGGCTGATTTCAGGATCCCCCCAGTAAATCGGGATGGCATTCGATTGCGCGGCCTGTGCAAATTTTTCCGTGAGATAGCCGGGGGTGGAGCTGTTTTCAAAGGCGATCACAAATTTGTACTTGGACTGGAATGCCATCTTGTCGACCACCGGTCCTCCGACATTATTGCGCCATTTCCCGCCGGAGGCCACGGGTTTGTATGCGGACAGCAGGTCGAAAATATGCGTGCGTTCGGAGGCGCTGTCGCTCAGGTTCGACATCACATAGGCGCAGAACCCTTCCTTGGCTGAAACAATATCTTCAACGGCGGGGCGCGGGTTACAGAGCGTGGCATAGGCATCGCAGTAGAGTCGGATCAGCGGCAGCCAATGGTAGCGGTCGCCGAACTCCATTTTATCAAAGGCGAGGGCGTAGTCGCTGATATTGAAGTTCGGTGATACGTTTTCGCCGGTCACAAAAATGCGGATGCCGGAATATTTCAGGACATCGTAGCCGAGGCAGGAGTGAAAGACATAGTCCGCATCCCGCTCATCCGTGCGAATCAGGTTATAGCGATCTTCAATGAACGGAAGGACCGCTTCAATGATTTCCGGTTTTCGGCCGGCATCGACCAGTGCGATGCGTTTAGTCGGTTTGCTGCTCATATTGAAAAGTCCGCAAAATCGAAGCCGACGCTCCCCAGCACAAATCCGGTCATAAAAGCGGCAACCCGTCTGGTTGTGAAAACAGAGTGGCTCAGCTCCCACCCGTTTTGGGCAATAGTTTTCCATTTCCCACTGTTGAGCACATCCGAAAGTTGTTCAATCAGGTGGTCTGTGCTGTTGTAGTAGAGCATGGTGTCGGAGCCGTAAAGCTCATGCAGGTCGGCTTCAGCACGGGTGCAGGCAAGCAGTCCGTTGCCCATTAGGGAGGCAATGCGATCGGAGCTGTACCACTTCATCGGCTCCGGCAGGCGGGTGAGATTGAGCGCCGCCTTGCTGTGGGTCAGAACCATGTCCTTCTCGTATCCATAGATGCCCGGACGGTCAAGCGATCCGAAAATGCCGACCTTGAAATCTTTGCCGAGCTTATCGTCAATCTCCTGCAACGTTGCCCGCCGCTCCGGGTCTTTGCGGTCAGTGCCGAAGAATACGAGGTCATAATCATGTTTTTCGGAATCAAAGGCCCGGTAACGCTCCAGCGCCGGATGAACCGGGTTGGGGATAAACGCCGTCCGGCAGCCTTTCTGATGAAAGGATTCCAGCTTGTCGCCGGCAGTTGTCGCGAAGAATGCATCGAGCAGGTCAAGGCGATCATAGATAAACTGAAACTTGAATGCGCGTACGCTGTAGAACCAGTCGCAGAACCATTGTGCGATTTTAATCTCCGGCTGATTGGCGCGAATCGTCTTCAGGGTCTCGCGGGTGATCGACTGCGAATGCCCGAGCATCAGAATGTCCGGCCGGACTTTGCGGCAGGTATCGATCAACGACTGGTTGGCCTTCTTGGCTCCCAGTCGCTTGCTGCTGCTCCAGTGCATCTGACGTCCGATGTCGTGGACGGGGAAAGGGTAAACATAGTGCCCGTTTTCAATCAGTCCGTGATGAATCCGGGCATCCATCGTATCAAACTTATCCCCGCTCTTGTTGTAATGAAAGTTGCAGGCATGAACGATCCGTAGCGAGGAGAATGTGTCGGTTGAGACATCGTTTCGCGGCTTTGCGGCGTCGCGTGGGAGACCTCTGTTCATCTTGCACCTGCCGTTATGTAAAATTGATACACGCGAAGGCGCGAAGCCGCGAAGTGTGTATGCTGACTTAACTCTTGTTGACGCTCTTCTTTAAGAAAAAGGACTCCATTGTTCATTTGAAGTGCCGGCCAGAATCGGACGGTTGATAGACGTGTTTGAGAGCTAGTCCCATTGAGGAGCCTTCGCGTCATTGCGTCTTCGCGTGATACCCATATACTCATTGTGCACCTTCCATGTCATGGTTTTGATGCACGCGAAGACGCGAAGACGCGAAGTTTGTGTGATTATTTACCACCCGTTGAAGGCCGTCTCTGAGGAGCGGGGCACCAAAGTTGATCAGAAGCCCTACGGGCAGATTCATCAATCGCAGATAGGTCAGCAGTTGTTTCGGATGGGATGGGTGCAGTTTTTCAACGGATTTTAATTCGATGATCAGGTGCCCATCGATGAGTAAATCCAGTCGGAATCCTTCATCAAACTCGATCCCCTGATAACAAAATGAAACCGCTTTCTGTCGTTCAACTGTCAGTCCTCGTTGTTGTAGAAGTTTAGCCAAAACCGCTTCATACACAGATTCCAGTAATCCCGGTCCTAGTTCTTTATGGATTTGCAACGCTACATCAATCACGATTGATGCGGTCTCTTCTACATCTCTTCGCGTCTTCGCGTCTTCGCGTGGGAGTTCTCTGCTCATCTTGTACCCGCCGTTGTGTAGGATGGATGCACGCGAAGGCGCGAAGCCGCGAAGTGTGTACTATAATATGGATTGTTTTCTGGATGCGGACTGCAAACATGGACTGTCCCATTAGGAGAAGTCATTTGTTCCGACACCTTGCTTCGCGGCTTCGCGGCTTCGCGTGAGACGAAAACGATGTTTATGCATTTGCTCATATCTCGTTGCGTCCGTTTTTGCCGAGGTGGATTTCGTACATCTTGACGTCTTTGAGCCAGCGGTTGGAGGCGATAACGACAGCGCAGGCGAAGCCGTAGATGCCTTCGCGGAACATTTGCTGGAAGATATATTTCTTGAAGAAGTAAAACGGGAATCCGAACAGGATGCGCAGGGCGAGCTGACCTTTCGGTTTCAGTCTGGTTTCGTTGGCGCGCACGGTGCTGACGCGGTTCATCTTTCCGACCTGCTGTTCGATATCCAGGAATGAGTAGTGGAGCAGGGCGGCGTTGATCTTCTTTGCAGAAACTCCATCCGGAATTTTAAACTGATCCCAAGCGGCGTGGGCCGGCATACGCACCACGGATTTGTGATAGAGCTTGTTGCGCCACATGATGGATGCGTGATGCCAGACGGCGCCTTTGGGAACCGGCGGAACCGTGACGAGCTTCAGAGCATAGATACCCGGTTCCGGTGCGCCATTGTAAAACAGATTTTTGATTTCGTCCTGGAGTTCTGGACTGAGGACTTCATCGGCATCGAGATCCAGCAGCCACTCATTGGATGCGGCATCCTCGCCGTTGCGTTTCTGGAATCCGTTACCTTCCCATGGTTTTTCAATCACCACGGCGCCGGCCTCGCGCGCAATTTCTCGTGTGTTATCCGTGGAGCCGGAATCGACGATAATCACCTCGGCGCCGATCTCCCGGACCTTGGTCACCACCGGTCCGATGCGCGCCGCCTCATTCTTTGTGCGGATGTAGCAGCTAAGCGGAATGCCGGCGGATTCAGTCATTGTTAGAATCCATGGATGTTGATTTTACGATGTAGGCCGGCCGGTTTTTGACTTCGTCGTAGATGCGGGCGACATATTCGCCGACCAGCGCGATCGCCAGCAGGATCAGTCCGCCGAGGCCGCTGATCAGGATGACGAGGGTTGTGAAACCGGTGAAGGCGATTTCATAACCGAGCAGGCGCTTGGCTGTAAAATAAAGCGCAATGGCAAATGCCATTACGGCGGTCATCAAACCCATAAAGCCCAGAACGCGGATCGGCTTGTAGGAAAAGCTCATCACGCCGTCGCTGGCATATTTAATGAGCCGCTTAAAGGTCTGCTTGGGGGTGCCGGCAGAGCGATCGTCGCGGGCATAGTCGACAAAATTCTGTTTGAAGCCGACCCAGCTGTAGAGCCCCGGAAGAAAACGGTTGCGTTCGGGCAGCTTCTTTACCTCGTTGATTGCACAGCGGTCGAGCAACGAAAATACGCCGACATTGGCCGGGATCGGAAAATCGATGGCATACCGGAAAAATTTATGGAAGGTCTCAAATCCGAGCCGGCGCAACCCGGTTTCGGCCCGCTGGGTCCGGCGCGCAAAAACCACCTGATTGCCCGCCTGCCACGAAGCAATCAGTTTCGGGATCAGCGATGGCGGATCCTGCATGTCGGCATCCATAATGACTGCAGCCTGACCACGCGCGTGGGCGATAGCGGCTGTTACGGCGGCCTGATGTCCGAAATTCCGGGAGAGATCCACCCATTCAAGCTGAGGAATGGCCTTCTTTTTTTCTTGAAGGATTTCGAGGGTCCGGTCGGCGGATCCATCGTTGACGAGCAGCAGTTCCCATGGGAGTTCCTGTTCGTTCATGACATCGGCCACTGCCTGAATGAACTCTTCAATGCCGTGTTCTTCGTTATAGACCGGCGCTACAATGCTGATAGTTGGATTCATGAGGCGGACACTCTAGTTACTCGGCGGTATGTATGCAATCCCGTAGCGACCGGCCAGACCGCTGGAATTTCGCGGCCAGGGAATGATCAGATCCGGCAGTTCTTTCAGGGAGGAATAGCGTTCAGGAAGGTCAGGAAAGGCCCATTGAAGCGAAACTTGCTGTTCCTGTTCGGCATTGCGGTTTTTTAGCCAGATCACCATGGCACCGTTTTTACGGACCTGCTCTTCCGTCAGATAGGCCGACCGTTCGAGGTCGCCCCGAATCATGACGGCCGGTTCGTCGGCGCCGTAATGGTTGACAATCCCTCCGAGAAATTCATCGCCGATCACGTATTGCAGCGGCGCATTCTGTTTTTCGTGCCAGCGTTCCTCAACTGCTGCCGCAAGCGCTTTGCCGGGATAGTTGACGCGGTGCGGCTTGTCGCGCATTTTAGGGCCCAGCCCGTACGTGACGCCGTAGCCGATCACAAACACGGAAGACATAACCACCATGGAGGTCAGCAGGGTGCGCGGAATCCGGTCCAGCTCGAAGCGGGGCACCAGCCAGAGTCCGACGGCCAGCGGCATGGGGGCGGCCCACATGGTTACCGGAGCCATTCCGGTGGCGAGGGAGAGAAGGGCAATGGCCAGAAATGCGCCGAGGGCGAGCCCCATGGCCCCATCTTTTCCGGGCGGGGAACTGGTGCGATTTCGGACTTTTCCTATGACGGCCACAATGATGACGGGGGCGAGGATCGCCGCCTGCGTAAGCAGGAATTCAAGCGGATTCCAGAGATGGTGCCACCAGAGGGTTTCCTCTTCGGCGCCGCGGCGCAGTCCGTAGGTGATGGTGATCCAGTCATGATTTTTCATCCAGATGAGGTGCGGCAGGAAGACGAGAATGGATAGGATGCCGGCCAGATAGAGCCCCGGCGATGTCAGGGCCTTTTTGAGTTCGCCACGCTGCCACCACGCCGCAAAGAGCGGCGCCAGCAGGAACACCGCGATATACTTGGTCAGGGCTCCGAGCGCGATGCAGATGCCCAGTCCGATCCATGAGCCATATTTTTTGCGGGAGACCGCATCGATCCCGAAATACCAGCCCCAGGCCCAGAGCGGCATCTGAAGAATGTTGACGTTAAATTCAACGCTGATGAACTGGTAATAATAAATCGTGTCCAGCAGCAGCACGGCCACCAGCGATTGCCGAGCGGAGAGGTTGAGCCGGCGCCCGAGACGGTAAATGCCGAGTCCGGCGATGACCACGCAAAGCTGGCTGAGCAGATAAAGTCCGCCGTCGCCCATGAGGTCGGTCATCAGCTCCGGCGTCCATGCGCTCAGCGGCGGATGCTTGTCGTAGCCCCATTGCCACTGCGAGCCCCACATAACCGCCTCGATACTGTCGAGCGGCAGGCAGCTGTTGCAGAGCCATGGCAGAAAGGTCCATACGATCAGGTGATACGCCGACCAGATGGTCAGGGCCTTTTTCGGATTATCGAGGATGTCGTTCAGTTTGCTCATAGGATTTCGGAATAAACCGCCAGTTCAGTTTCGGTCATATGGTTAAGGCTGAAGTTTTTGTCGATGTGAGGGCGCATGTTGCTGAAGCGGAAATCCATGGCTTTCAGAATCTTTTCCGCAAGCGCCGCGGCATCTCCAGGCAGGAAGAGGAATCCGTTTTCGCCGTCGATCAGGATGTCCAGCGAACCGCCGTGGGCGCTGGCGATAACGGGCGTATCCATCGCAAGGGCCTCGGCGGCCGTCCGGCCGAAGGTTTCGGGTTTGGTGTTGGCGGCGGAGACGATCAGGCTGCTTAGAGCGTAGATTTCGCGCACCTGTTGCTGCGATCCGACAAAGCGGATTTCGGCGCCGGACTCATTCGCGAGGGTTTTAAGCTGATCGAGATAATCCTCCTTGCCGTGCCATACGCCGCCGGCGGCCACTCCGATCACTTTCGGATGCTTCTTCTGTACCTCGGCGAGCGCCCGGATAAAGCAGTCGTGTCCCTTCCACTCCGTGATGCGCCCGACAATGGTTATGATATAGCGGTCTTCGAGATGGTGTTCTTTCCTGAAGCGGTCCATGAACGCACGGTCCACAGCGGCGGGGTCGAAATAGGCCATGTCGATGCCGCGCGGAACATAACGGAGAATGGCCGGGGCCACCTTATAGTTGGCGAGAATGTAGTCCCTGATCGCACTGCTGCCGTAAATAACCCGCTCGCCGCTCATCATGATTTCGCTGTATTTGCCGACACTGTTGAAGCCATGCACGGTGGTGATAAAGGGGATTTGCGGTTTCCTGTTTGCAAAACGGCAGAGCCATGCCGGTACGCGACTGCGGGCGTGGAGGATGTCTGCATTCAGTTTTAAGAGTTCATTTTTAAGTTTTGAGCATCGAGCGAAGAATGTGAACGGATTCTTGGAGCAGACATCGAGGGCGATGTGCCGTCCACCGTCCTTTTCAATCTGCGGGGCGAGGGTGCCGCCGGCGGAGATTACGGTCGATTGGTGCCCGCGCAGTACGAGCTCCCGACTGAACTCGACGACTCCGCGTTCGACGCCTCCCTGATTGAGTTCGGGTACTATTTGAACAATGTGCATCTGGAGAAACTATCAGTTTGCGTGGCTTGGTTTGAAGTCCTTTCAAACATCATTTGCCTGTTTTCAGGCCGTCTTTTTTTGCTTTCCGTTTCATGGCAGTTCGTGAACTATGCGTGCCCATGAGTAAGGATAAAAAAAGCCAGTCTAATATCTTTGGTGTCTATACCCGTCTGCTTCCTTTTGTACAGCCCTACCGGTTTCGTCTGCTTATCGGTATTCTTTGCGGAATGTTGTTTGGCGCTGCGCAGGGAGGTCTGATTCTTGTTGTGCGGTGGGCCTTGGGCGGGATTTCGGGCGAGTCGTTCGACATTACCCATATGACTTCGATGGATGAAGTGCAGGGAAATGCCGGAGCGTTGAGCCTTCAACGTTTACTCTTAACCGTTTCATTGCTGCCGGTGGTTGCTCTTGTGCAGGGCGTATTCTTTTTTGCGGGCAAATACATGGTGGAATGGGTCGGGAATCGAGTCGTGGCCGACCTGAGAAGAACGCTTTTCGGCCACATCCATGAGCTCCCCATGAACTTCTTTTCCAAGAACCGCGTGGGGGACCTGATCTCGCGCATCATGGCCGATGCAGGGTTGCTGACGGAGCTGGTATCCAATGTGATCGGAGATATTATTCGTGAGCCTTTCACACTTATTGGTTGTATCGGTGCCATGATAGTATTGGATTGGCGTCTTTCTGTTGTTTCTCTTGTCATCTTTCCCATATGCATATTGCCCGTGGCGATACTGGGTCGAAGGATCCGCAAGGCATCCAAGGTGGGGCTGGAAGGTCTGGGCGATATGTTGTCGGTTGTGGAAGAGACGGTCAGCGGAGCCTTGGTGGTCAAGGCCTTTCAGATGGAGAAAGAGGAGGAAAACCGCTTTAATTTCTACAATAACGGGGTTTTCAAGATGTTCATGAAGCAGTCTCGGGCCCGGTCGTTGAACGAGCCGATCATGACGGTTCTCTCCTCTTTTGCCATCGCCGGCGTTGTGGTCTATGCATACATGAATAATCTTTCCCTTGCATTGTTGGCTGCGTTTGCCTTGGCAATGGGGCAGATGTACAAGCCGGCCAAAAAACTGAGCCAGATTCATATGCGCATTCAGCGCGCCACCCCTGGCGCGGAACGAATCTTTGAAATACTCGACCAAACCAACACAATTGTGGATGCCCCTGATGCCATCAGCCTGGATGGCGGCGTGGAGACGGTGGCGTTTCGTGATGTCACGTTTGCATATGACGAAAAGAAGGTGCTGGACGGTATAAACCTGCAGGTTCGGTCCGGACAGTGTTTTGCATTCGTCGGGGGCTCCGGGGCCGGGAAAACCACGTTGGTTAATCTGATACCGCGCTTTTTTGATGTTACCAGAGGGCGGCTTGAGGTAAATGGCAGGGATGTGAGAAGCTACACGCTTCATTCGCTGCGCAAGCAGATCGGTGTCGTAACCCAGCAAACGGTGCTCTTTAATCGCAGTGTCGCGGAAAATATTTCTTACGGCACTGGAAATGCCTCCCGTGAAGAGATTGAAACGGCCGCCCGCCGCGCCAACGCCCACAAGTTTATCATGGAACTGGAAAACGGATATGACACGGTGATCGGCGAGCGCGGCTCGTTGCTTTCCGGCGGCATGGCCCAGCGCGTGGCGATTGCGCGGGCATTGCTGAAAAATCCGCCGATCCTGATTCTCGATGAAGCCACCAGCGCATTGGATACGGAATCGGAACGTCTGGTGCAGGAAGCGCTGGATGAGCTGATGAAGGACCGCACGGTATTCGTGATCGCCCACCGTCTCTCTACGATTGCCCACGCCGATTCAATCGTCGTACTGGACAATGGGCAGATAGTCGAACAGGGTACTCACGCCGAGCTGCTTGATAAGGGCGGAAAGTATAAATACCTTTACGATATTCAATTTTCTGACAAGATCGCCTGACGTTTGATTCCTGGGATGTGCAGGAATCGGCTTTTCGCTGTGTCTTCGACCCTTGAATTAAAACGATATGATAAAAGTTGATGGTTTAGCCAAGCGCTACAAGGACGTTCCCGCCCTGAACGGAATCAGCTTCGAGGTTTCGAGGGGGCAGACCTTTGGTCTGCTCGGTCCCAACGGAGCGGGAAAGACAACGGCGATCAGTATCCTGTGCGGTCTTGTCCGTGCGGACGGAGGAACGGTTGCCCTCGCTGGTCAGACGGATCCCACCCGTCCGGAGGTCCGCCGGGTTCTAGGGCTGGCTCCCCAGAGTCTCGCCATCTATGAGGATCTGAGTGCCCAGAAAAACCTCGAATTTTTTGCCCGGCTGTATGGCTATTCCGGTAAGAACTTATCCCGGCGTGTGGACTTTTGTCTGGATGTGGCGCAATTGACGGAACGCCGCAGGCATCGGGTCGGCACATTCAGTGGGGGAATGAAGCGCCGTCTTAATCTGGCCTGCGCCCTGCTGCATGAGCCGGATATTCTGCTGCTTGATGAGCCGACCGTGGGCGTTGACCCTCAGTCGCGTAATTTGATCTTCGATACGATCGATCGGTTGAAAGAGGGCGGGGCAACCATTCTGTATACCACGCATTACATGGAAGAGGCGGAGCGGTTGTGCGATCGGGTCGCCATCGTGGATCACGGATTGCTGCTGGATGTAGACCGGGTGGATGCGCTCATAGAAAACCACGGCGGTTTATCGCACATCTCTCTGGAACTGAGCGGGCCGGTTGTTGATATTCTGCAACTTAAAAAGGCGCTTGGAGATGATTCGCTGACCCTCGAGGATCAGCAACTCCGATTCAAGTCCCTCGATCCTATGGAAGCGTTAAGTCAACTGCAGGGACTTGGGCTGGATCTTCATAAGCTGAGGATAGACCGTGCCAGTCTGGAAGACGTGTTTCTCAATCTTACCGGCAGGAGGCTTAGGGACTCGTGAAACGACTTTTCTATCTGGCGCGCAAGGATGTTGCCGTCCTGCTCAGTGATAAGGCCAACCTGTTCTGGGTGATCGGTTTCCCTGTGGTATTCGCCCTGTTTTTCGGGCTCGTTTTTTCAAGTACCAGCGGCGGCGACAGTGCGATGAATATGAAAGTCGGACTGGTTGATCTGGATCAAAGTGTTCAGTCGCGGCGATTCACGGAAGACCTAGGCGCCGAAGAGGGCGTTGAGCTGATCGCTATGTCCATGGATCAGGCCCGTGACGAGGTTCGCAAGGGAAAGGTGACTGCGGCCTTGATCCTCAACGAAAACTTCAGTGCGAACGACGGGATGGGATTCGGTCCCGACGCTTCGGCGATGCAGATTATGTCGGATCCTTCATGCCAGATGCAGACCGCCTATCTGCAGGGGATTGTCACCAAAACCCGTTTTACAGGATTCCGCGACTTTTTCACGGACAAGGAGCGCGCTGATGAGCAGTTTCAGTTCTGGCGGGATGGTATTGCGAAAGATGCATCGCTCAATCCATTGCTGCGCGCAACCTGCATGACTTTCTTTGATTCCCTCGAAAGTTTTACGGACCAGTTGCGCGAGAGCGAAGCCGGCGCCGAGATGCCGGACGATTTCATGACCATTGAGACTGTCAGCATTCAGGTGGATGAAGACGGGGGCGATTTCCCTGCGCAGGGATTCCAGGTTACACTGCCCCAATGCATCCTGTGGGGCATCATCGGGTGCGTTGCAACATTTGCGGTCTCCATGGTACGGGAACAGACGACCGGAACCTTTGCCCGCCTCTGTGTCGGACCGGTCGAAAAGACGCACATCCTTGCGGGTAAAGGGCTGGCCTGCTTCTTTACCAGCGTCATGGTGGTGACCTTTTTATACGTTCTGGCCAAACTGCTATTCCATGTATCGATCGGGAACCTTCTCTATTTCGCCGTGGCCGTTTTCTGCACCATCTTCTGCTTTGTCGGCATCATGATGTTTGTCTGCACGCTGGGCCGGACCGAGCAGGCCGTCGGAGCCGCAGGGTGGGGGCTTCTGATGATCATGTCCATGCTGGGCGGCGGCATGATGCCGCTGATATTCATGCCGAAATGGATGCAGGATGCCGGCGCCATCAGTCCCGTGAAATGGGGGATCTATGCGATGGAAGGAGCCGTATGGCGACAGTTCAGTTTTTCTGAAATGCTGGTTCCCTGCGGCGTGCTGCTGGGTATCGGCGTACTCTTTTTTGCCGTCGGTTCCACCATTCTCAATCGCAGAATTTCTTAATGGGTCCGGCGCCGGATCAGAGCAGGGCGGTGCTGAAATAGCGTTCTGCACGGTCCGGCAGGATGGTCGCAATATTTCCGCCGATGCTTTTCTGAATCCTGCGGGCGGTCCAGACGTTGGCGCCGGACGAGATGCCGACCAGCAGTCCGTTGTTGCGTCCGAGCTGTCGCGTGGTTTCAATGGCATCGTCGTCGGTCACTTCAACCACCTCATCCACCAGCGAAACATCCAGAATATCCGGAACAAAGCCGTCTCCGATTCCCTGGATCTGGTGCAGGCCCGGTTCGTGTCCCAGCAGGGCGGATACATTTTTCGGCTCCACGGCAATAATGCGGATGTCCTTGTTCCGTTCCTTCAGGAAACTTCCGATGCCCTGCAGGGTTCCGCCGCTTCCGATGCCCGCGATAAAGCAGGAAATATTTCCGTTCATCTGCCGCCAGAGTTCGTGCGCCGTCTCTTCATAATGCACGCGGGCATTATCCTTGTTTCCAAACTGGTCGAGCATGACCGCCGCAGGATCTGCCGCAACCAGTTCTTTCGCTTTGTTTACAGCGCCCGGAATGCTTTCGCTGTCAGGCGTTAGGATCAGTTCGGCACCGAGCGCGGTGATCAGCTTTTTACGTTCTTCGCTCATGCCTTCCGGCATCACGATTTTTACTCGATAGCCTTTCAGTCGTCCGGCGAGCGCGAGGCCGATACCCGTGTTGCCGGAGGTCGGCTCAATAAGCGTGCTTTCCGTCGTGAGGCGTCCGTCGCGTTCGGCCCCTTCGATCATGGCGAGCGCCACGCGATCCTTGATGCTTCCGCCGGGATTAAGGAACTCCGCCTTGGCATAGATTGGTTCTCCCTGAAGTTGAATCAGGGGGGTATTCCCGATCAGGCTTAATATGTTGTCGGTCAGCATGGTGTCTCCGGACTCGGTTTATTCAGAGTGGGTAAGCAGGGTGGATACAGCTGACAGAAGCGGCACCGGATCAATTTTTTCAGCAGCATTTCCAAGCGTTCCGTCAAAAATGTGGACGGCGTTTTTCTGTTCCAGTCCGCCGATCAGTTCCTCAAATTTATTCGGGGTCTTGAGTTGGCGGTTCATCAGAATTTCCACTTTGGCGGTTCCAAAGCTGGCGCATTCGCTGATCATGGAGGCGGAGTCGGAGGTGACAAAGAGGCGGTCACAGAGTTGGATAAAAGCGGGAATCGGGTTATAGGCGTCGCGCGAGTTGATGAGTGTGTAATCAAACGGCATTGATTCGATGATGGCTTCCACTTCTTTCGGGGTCCGGCGCGAGGTTGTTACCCAGCGCTCCATTCCTTCGGTCAATGCGAAGACCCGTTCCAACTGTTGTTTAATCTGATCCGGATCAATATCCGAGATCGCGTTGGGGCCCCCGATCACAATGCCGGCCGCCGGCTTCGAGGTGCTGTGCTTTTGAGAAAATTCGGCGGCTTTCTCTTTAAAGAATGCCGGCTCGGCGGCACAGAGATTGAGCGGCAGTTCGGTGATATTGTTTCGTTTGGGTGGGTGATCGTAGGCCGGGCAGAGAATATGGCTGAAATCGAGCCGGTAACTTTTCGGATAAAGGATGGCAACGTTTGGAATCTTCATCCGGCGCGCCAGCAGTTTGTTGGCATAATAGGTTGTGGAACCGGTGGAGATAATGAGTGTTAAGTGTTCAGTGTTAGGTTTTAAGTCGGCAGAAAGCAGTCTTCCAGTGAAAATTCCCAAGCGGTCGAGGAGATAGGAGCAGGCCTTGGCGGCACGGCTTTTGTAGGCCACTTCAATGATTTCATACTTCAGGCCCAGATGTTTGCACAGGGCGATGGACTGGTTGAAGTGGCCGGGTTTGCCGTCGCTGACAATCAATGCGAGTTTCATCTTTTCTTCCGTGCTTTCCACAGGCCCCAACGGTCATGCACCCAGAACCACTGCTCAGGATATTCCAGGATAATCTGCTCGGCGATTTTCTGATGAACCGCCGTGAGTCCGGCAACCTGTTCCTCCATAGGCGCTCCGTTGTCCTCCCATTGAACCGGTTCGCCGATAATCATTCGGTAGCGTTTGTGTGCGAGTCGGATCATGAAAACCGGAATCGTGGTGATTCCGAATCGGATCTGGAGCAGGGCGGGGGTTGCCGTGGTGCCGGCCATCCGACCGAAAAATTCGGTGCGAATGCCCTCTTTAATGTTTAGCTTCTGGTCAATCATGATGCCGGCGGGTTCACCTTTGCGGGTCGCCTGCATGATTTTCATCATGGCGTTTTTCTTATAGAAAATCCTGACCCCGAAGCGTTCGCGCAAAGGGAGCATGATCCGTTCTTCAAGCAGGGCATTGTCGGTTTTCCGGGCAATGACGTGGCACTTGATCTTCAGGCGGAGCGCGGCATACTGGGGCATCAGTTCCCAGTTGCCGATATGGCAGGAAAAGAAGAGTGCGCCGTGCGGCGAGTCGTGTACGGCATGCTCAAGCCGCTCCCAATGATCCGCTTCAACCATGTCCAGCAGCTCTTCGTTGCTGATCCGGCCGCTCATGATAAGCGTATTCAGGGCCAGAGACTCGGAAATGTTCAGGAAGTGGGTACGAACGATCTGCATGCGCTCCGCTTCACTTTTTTCAGGGAATACCACCTCGGTATTCATCAAAGCGGTGATTCGGCGCCGGGCGAGCAGAGAGCAGGAGAGGCGGCCGAGTCCGCGGTAGAGGCCAAAGACGCATGCTTCCGGCAGCAACCGGCTGAGGCCTAGCAGGAACCTGACGGCCCCATATTCAATGTAATCGGTTTTCTTCATCGCAAAATAAACTCCGGAACAGTTAAACGGATTTGATGGAGACTTCAACTGGATTGCCTCTTAACTTGAGTCGGGCAGGTTTCCTCCATACAGTATACGCCTCTATTTTCGGGGGATTAACATTGGTAAAGCTGAGCAAATATCTGATCCGTGATTTTCTGGTGACCTTTTCCATGGCCATGCTGCTGATTACGTTCGCGTTCAGTATCGGAGCCATCTACAAGGCCGTTGATGTAATGGCCAAGGGGCTTCCGGTTTCCACCGTCGGTCGGTTTTTTCTCTATAATCTCCCGTATTCCATCGCTTTCACGATTCCGTTGAGTGCACTGTTTTCGGCCCTGCTGTTGTTCGGGCGGCTTTCCGCCGACAGCGAAGTCAGTGCCATGAAAAGCGGGGGGCTCAGCCTGTGGCAGATTGCTTCACCGATCGTATTTGTGTCGTTTATTCTGGTGTTGCTCTGTTTGTATAATAACTGCGTGGTTTACCCACGAGCCACGCTGGCGAATCGACAGCTTCTGGCGACCATGGGCGTGGCCGATCCGATCAAGCTGCTGGAAGAGGGGCAGTTTATCCGGGAATTTCCCGGCTACATGATTTATGTCGGTCAGAAAAAACAAAACCGCGTACGTGACCTGATTGTCTATGAAGTTGATGAGGATACCGGCCGGGTCACAGGTACGATCCGTGCCGCACGAGGAATCATGACGACCGATGATGAAAAATCGATCCTCAATATTGATCTGTACGATGTCCGTATTGAGATCCCGAACGCGGAAGCGCCCAACGACGCAACAAAAACCCGCTATATCAGCGCCAGTGAATATCCGATCCGGCTCGATTTCAAGGAGTTGATGGGAAAGAACAAGATTCCTGTAAAGCGTAAGTATATGACGTTCTACGATCTGCTCGACCGCATCCGCCACCCGGGCGACTATTATCCTCTGGCCTACGAGCAGATGCGTCAAAGGGAGAGGGGGCGTGACCTGATCGAACTGAACCAACGGATCTGTCTCGCCGTTGCGCCGCTCATGTTTGTACTTATTGCGATTCCTTTGGGTATCAAGTCGCACCGGAAAGAGTCGTCGGCCGGCATGCTGATCAGTCTCTGCGTGGTAACCATTTATTATATCTTCATCATTCTCTCCGATACCTTCGAGGAAAGTTACGCGCTGAAGCCTTGGCTGTTTCCGTGGATTCCGATTGTCGGCGGGCAGATTGCCGGCATTCTGCTGCTCCGGCGCGCCGATTAGGGCTTTGGTCCAGAATCCTCAGGGACGGGCTTGCCTTGCTGCGGGGTCCCCTGTATCTTCTGCTCTTCTTTCTTGAAACCGGGAGGGCGTCGAGGCGATTCCCGGCGTACGTGTTGAAGGTTGGTCTCTGTGCGACGGATGCCGGGGAACCCCGTCAGGGCCGGAAGGCAGCAGCGGTAAACCGTGTTTTCCGGGTGTACGGAAGCATCGGCCTGAGCGTATGCCGGGGATCTCTTCGGTGCCCTGCCGAAGGCGGAATAGCGGAGAACTATGGCGTACGAAGTACTAGCGAGAAAATGGCGGCCTCAGCAATTTGCGGATGTGGTGGGGCAGGATCACGTCACGCGGACGCTGGCCAATGCCATTGAGACCGATCGCGTGGCTCACGCGTATATTTTTGTCGGTTCGCGCGGAACCGGAAAAACGACCTCCGCCCGTATTCTTGCCAAGGCGCTCAACTGCATGGAGGGGCCGACGCCCAATCCGTGCGACAAGTGCGATGCCTGCCGCGAAATCATGGCGGGCAACAGTCTGGATGTCATCGAAATCGATGGAGCGTCGAATAACGGCGTCGATCAGGTGCGTGACCTGCGGGATAACGCCCGCTATGCGCCGGCACGCGGTCCCTACAAAATCTATATCATCGACGAAGTGCACATGCTCTCGACTGCGGCCTTTAATGCCCTGCTCAAAACGCTGGAAGAGCCGCCGCCGCACATAAAGTTTATCTTTGCGACCACTGATGTACACAAGGTGCTCCCGACCATTCTGTCGCGCTGTCAGCGCTTTGATCTGCGTCGCATTTCCGTGCAGGACATCGTCGATCGCCTGCGCCGCGGCTGTGCGGAGGAGGGCATCACCATTTCCGAGGATGCCCTGCTGGCCATCGCCCGCGGAGCGGAAGGCGGCCTGCGCGATGCCGAATCGGCGCTGGACCAGTTGATTTCCTTCCGCGGCAAAGAGATTGATGAAGACGATGTGCTGGCGGTTTTCGGACTGGTATCGCGTTCCGTGCTCGAAAATATGACGACCGCCATCCTGAAATCCGATGTGCCGCAAATCATCCATATTGTCTCCGCCATGGATCAGGCCGGCAAAGACCTGCAGCGGGTTGTCATGGAACTGCTCGAAAGCTTTCGGAATCTGCTCGTGGTGCTGTATGCGGGACAGGGCGCCGCATCGCTGGAACTTCCTGAAGCACAGCTGCAGTTTTATCAGGCTCAGGCGCCGTCCACTGAAGCGGGGCGCGTGCTGCGTATTATTGATGCACTGATCGAAACCGACAGCCGGATGCGCTATGCGCTTTCCAAGAAAACACTGCTTGAAACCGGGCTGATCCGCTGTTCGCGGGCGGCCGAAACGGCAACGATCAACGAGCTGCTTAAACAGGTGGCCGAGCTAAAAAAAAACTTTAAATCCGGCGCAACACTAGCGCCGACTGCCTCCGCGGCGGCTGCATCGCTCTATGGCGGCGATGCCGAAAAAAAAAAGCCTGACGAGCCGGCTGAGCTGAATCTGCTCTTTATGAAATGGCACGCCATCATTGATCTGGTGGGGCGTGCGGACCCGCTTTCCCGCCGTTATTATCTCGATACCGCCCCGCTACGGGTGGATCACGATCATCTGGTGGTCGGTTTTGATCCTGAATTCAAGGCGGATCTTGAGCGCTTCGACGATGACCGCTCCAGGCTGGCGCTGGCCCGCGCCGTGAACCGGGTGCTCGGGCGTATGCTGGCCGTCTCTTTTGAACCGCTCAAGCCCGATGACCGACGGGCGCTGCCGGCCGATCACAAGGTGAAGAAGGAGGAAGGGAAGCCTGTCGAACCGACGAATGAGCTGGTAAAATGGTACTCAAATCCCGTTGTGAAAACCGTGGTCGAAGCCTTTAATGGGGAAATTGACGACGTGCGCGAATAACGAAGCGCACATACGATGCTTTAAGCAAAGGAAGGATACACGCTATGAACATGATGAAGATGATGAAGCAGGCCCAGGATCTGCAGAAAAACATGAAGAAAAAGCAGGATGAGCTGGCAAAGACCGAAGTGCAGTTTACCGCCGGCGGCGGCATGGTTACGGCAACGGCCACCTGCGACCTGAAAATTAAAAGTATTAAGATCAACCCGGATGCCGTGGATCCCGATGATGTGGAAATGCTTGAAGACCTCGTTTTTGCCGCTGTCGACGGCGTATTGAATTCCGCGCAGGAAACCATGTCGAAGGAAATGGGCAAGCTGACGCAGGGCATGGGCCTTCCCGGCGGCATGGGACTGCCCTTCTAAATTTTGGCCATAGAGATACGCCGGGTGAAGGGTTTTCCATGATCCCCTGTGTCTTCCGTGGTGGAATAGAACTTCTATGCAGCATTTGATTCCTCTTGATAATCTGGTAGCGGCGCTCAGCCGGTTGCCCGGTATCGGACGGCGTACGGCTGAACGCATGGCGATGGCCCTGGTTCAGGACCAGAAGGGCCTCATGCGCATTCTTGCCAACGCCCTGCTGGAGGCCGACGATGCGATTGCCGCCTGCGAGCGCTGTGGAAACATCACGCTGTCATCCAAAAATCCATGCGACCTTTGCATCCGTCCCCGGCGCGATGCGCAGGTTCTTTGCGTGGTGGAAAGTCCCGGCGATATCATCAAGATCGAGGAGTCCGGCGGTTTCCAAGGGCGTTACCATGCGCTCATGGGCCGCCTCTCTCCGATGCATGGCGTCGGCGCTGCCGATCTGCGGGTGGACCGTCTCCTGCGGCGTATTACCGATGAAAAAATCGAAGAGGTCCTGATTGCACTTGGGACCGATGTAGAAAGCGATGCCACCTCCAGCTATCTTAAAGAGGTTCTTTCAACGCGCAACGTGAAGGTTTCTCGCATCGCCTTCGGTCTTCCGGCCGGCAGTGCGATTGAATATTCCGACGCGACAACCCTGGCCCGTGCCATTAAAGGTCGGCAGGAAATCGGGTGATTCAGTATTGAACCGGTGGCGGACGGAATAACGATCCTTGGTCAAAATAGATGGGTGCCGCTTCAAAAACCACGTTAGTCAGGTTTGTGCATCCCATAAACAGGCCGGCCTTTGTCGTTGGATACTTAATGAGCCGGGTCATGCCTTTATCGAACAGGACGCCGTCGAGTGAGCTGTAGTGCTGGTTTTCGGGGTCCACTTCAAATGCGGCAAGGTGCGGGCAACCGCTGAACGAATCGAAGGGCAGGGTGGCAACTGTTTTTGGAATCCGGATGCTTCCCTCGATTCCTTCCGGGCAAGCGACGAGCTTTGTTTGATCCTTATTGTACAATACGCCGTCCTGGGTGCTGAAGATCGGATTGGATTCGCTGACTGAAATGCCGGTCAGTTTGTAACATCCCGTGAATGCGCTCCTGCGATATTGGTGACGTCGGAAAGGATCGTAACCGTTCCTGATTTATCCTTCGGGCAGAGAATGAGCCGGGTTTTATCCTTGTTGAGCAATACCCCGTCCTCACTGCTGAAAACCGGATTCGCGTTATCCACGGTTATGGATTCAAGTTTTTCGCATTGCCAGAATAAGAAGTCATCAATCTGTATGGTTGTCGGCGGTATGTCCAAATGGGTCAGGTTGTTGCAATCGCAAAACGCCATGTCTTCGATGATGCATAGGCGATCCGGAAGCACGATGCCGGTCAGGTTGGTGCATTCGGCAAACGCGAATTTCCCGATCTCCGTTACGGATAATCCCGCAATCATTTCAGGTATTGCGATCTCGGTGTCTTTGCCGATATAGCCGGTAATCGTGATGGTTTGGTTCGTGATGATGTATGAGAAACCGGGGACGTTTGGATCGATGAATGCGGTGGGCCTCCCGGCTGGTTTCCGGCCCCATCCATGGGTACCCAGGGGATAGTGTAGCGTTGGCCAGCCACGATTAAATGCGGAGTCACTGATCGCAGGGGAATCGCCTTCGAAAAATACATGGTGCAACTTGCGGCAATCGGAAAAGGCGTCGTCGCCGATGGAGGTAATACTTTTTGGAATGGTGATGCGGGTTAAAGGGAACTGAATTTGCATCCTTATTGCTGAACAGCCCTCGGTTTGAATACGGTTCAATCCATGAATTTCTTTGTTTCGGATGCCTTTTTTAAATTTGTCCGGCCACGTTGATTGGTCAACAGGTCTGTGTCTGGAGAATTTTTATGAGTAAAACTCTGGCGCAAAAGGTGATGTAATAACGGGTAAAAAAAGTTGTTTTCGGGGTGTTGACAACATCAGGGATTCGTGTACCTTGTGCACCTCTTTTGAGCATTCCTGCGTAGCTCAGCGGTAGAGTAGGTGGCTGTTAACCACTTGGTCGTTGGTTCGAATC
>JAFGVP010000008.1 GCA_016937945.1 Pontiellaceae bacterium
CATCGTCGCGGTCTCGAAGTGCATAACAGGCCGGCCCCCAGGCAAGGATCGCCACCCCTTCGCCATCGCAGACCACCGCCTGCCGATGCACATCCCCGGTCGGCTTTACCGGGCCGAGATAGTGCAAATCGCCCATTTTCCGCCCCGAGTGCACAACCATGGTTTCGATGTTCATGCGGGCACTCCTTGTTGCGGAGTCCGTCTTCTTCCATTCCGGGGTGATCGTTTTCATCCAGCCTATAAGAGCGGAAGGGACGGGATTTTTTACATAAAAGTGAAGCTGCTTCTATTGGGCGACGTGGGCGTAATCAGAAAATGCCCCGGGGAGTCGGACTGATCACAATCAAAATTCTTGCACCCGGGCGCCGGATCAGTAGCATGTCTGCCTATGCCGAAAATCCGATTAGATCAACTCCTCGTCCAGACCGGTCACGCCGAAAGCCGCGAACAGGCCCAGCGCCTGATCCGCGCGGGTAAGGTGCGCGTCGATGGCCAGCCAGCCGCAAAACCGGGACACCAATACCGTGATGACGCCGACCTTTTTGTCAAAGAACCGGAAAAATATGTCAGCCGGGGAGGACTCAAGATTGAAGGCGCTTGGAAGCAGTTTCATTTTGAACTGTCCGATTGCACCTGCCTCGATATCGGATCCTCAACCGGCGGTTTTACGGATTTCATGCTCCAGCATGGCGCCGCAAAGGTGTATGCAGTGGACTGCGGAACCAACCAGCTGCACTATAAACTGCGCGAGGATCCCCGGGTAGTCGTGATGGAAAACACCAATGCGCGCTATCTGACCGAAGAAAACATTCTGGAAAAGGCCGATTTCTGCAGCATTGACACCTCTTTTATTTCACTGACCAATATCCTGCCTCCGCTGAAGCATCTCCTGAAGCCCGGCGGCCACATCATTTCCCTGATCAAGCCGCAGTTTGAGGCGGGCAAAGATCAGGTGGGCAAAGGCGGCGTAGTACGAGATCCGGCAGTTCATCAGGAAGTCATCGAGAAAGTCCGGCGCTTCGGAACCGAAGAACTGGGATTTTCATGGCTCGGCCTGTGTGATTCCCCCATCAGGGGCCCCGCCGGCAATATTGAATTCCTGGCCTATTGGGAAGTCTGATCACCCGACCGGGATGTTATCGTCGACAACTTCAGGAACGACAACATCCGACGGTTCATCCGGCAAGCCCGGCGACTCAATCTCGTCCGGCACATCATTACTATCCGAAAGCAAGGCATTGGGATCAAATCCGGCAATTACATCCATGGTCGAAGGACCGGGTGCATCCGGCGCATTTTTCCGAATCCTCCATGGAGAATCCGGATGATCTCCGACCAGCTTCAGAAATGATTCCGTGGCCCAGGGAGCAATTCGTGCCACCGTAGAAGCGCGGACTTCCAGAAAGCCGCCCATAATCAGAATCTCGCATAGGATCAGCATAGCAAGCAAGGCTATGGCAATCACGGATATGGGGACAACTCTGCTGGGGATTTTCCTACTCATCTCGGTAACCTATCCTGTCACCTCCTGCTTGCACAGACTAAAAACCCGTTGAAACAGCAATCATTTCCCCCCTTCCGCCTTGACCGCAATACCGGCCTTAGGCATGGTTGCCGGTCTTATGAAAGCAAACGACTATCACGTAACAATGGACGCCCTTGTAAGCCTCTGCAAGCGGCGTGGTTTTATCTTCCAAACCTCCGAAATCTACGGCGGAATCAACGGCTTCTGGGACTACGGTCCGCTCGGTGTTGAACTGAAGCGCAACATTAAATCCTGCTGGTGGAAATCCATGACCCAGCTGCGCGAAGACATCGTCGGTCTCGACAGCTCAATCATCATGCACCCGCGAGTATGGGAAGCCTCCGGCCACGTCGGTAACTTCAAGGACCCGATGCTTGACTGCCGCGAAACCAAGGGCCGCTATCGCGCCGACCAGATCAATGTGCTCAAGCACAAATCCGATGCCGATGCCCTCATGTTTGCATTCCACGAAGGCGCCTCCGATCCGGCCGCAAAGAAGGTCCAGAAGGTGGCCAAGGGTAATGTCGAAGATTACGAAACCGTCGCCCTTCTCGACATTCCGCTCGATCAATATGGCAAGCTGATCGGCCCGGACACCAATGAACCCGGCACCCTGACCGAACCGCGCGCCTTCAACCTGATGTTCAAAACCTACGTCGGCCCCGTTGAAGAAAGCTCCAACGTCGCCTACCTCCGCCCCGAAACCGCCCAGGGCATCTTCGCCCAGTTCGGCAATGTCTGCTCCACCGTGCGGAACAAGGTTCCTTTCGGGATCGCGCAGATCGGTAAAGCGTTCCGTAACGAAATCAACCCGCGGAACTACACCTTCCGCTCGCGTGAGTTCGAGCAGATGGAACTCGAATATTTCATCAAGCCCGGTACCGATGCCGAACAGCACGAATACTGGGTTACCGAACGCCTGAACTGGTATGAAAAGGTCGGTCTTCCGGAAGGCCGCATGCACCGCGACATCCATGAAGACGATGCACTGGCCCATTATGCCAGCGCCTGCACCGACATCTTGTATGACTTCCCCTTCGGAACGCAGGAACTTGAAGGGATCGCGGCCCGCGGAAACTTTGACCTTACCCAGCACCAGAACACCAGCGGCAAGAAGCTGGAATACCGTGATCCGGAAACCAACGAAACCTTTATTCCGCACGTCATCGAACCGTCCGCCGGCGTCGACCGCATCGCCCTCGCCCTGCTTTGCGAAGCCTATCGCGAAGAGTGGATTCCCAAGGGTGAAGGCGAAGTGCTTACCGCCGAAGTCGGCGCCAAGCGTGCGCCGGAAGGTTACGAAGCCCGTACCGTCATGCGCTTCGCTCCGTGCATTGCACCTTACAAAGTGGCCGTTCTTCCGCTGGTTAAAAACAATGAGGAACTGGTGGCCAAAGCCCGCGGTCTCTTCGATCAGTTGACCCGGCGCTGGAAGTGTTTCTACGACCAGACCGGCGCCATCGGACGTCGTTACCGCCGTCAGGACGAAATCGGCACCCCGCTCTGCGTTACCGTCGACTTCGAGACCATCGAGAAAGACAACTGCGTCACCGTCCGTGACCGCGACAGCATGGAGCAGGTCCGCATGCCGATCGACGAGCTGGAAACCTACATCTCCAACATCGTCGACTTCTAAAGGCAGGCACCCCTGCCCACTCTAAGCCCGCCATACCGGCGGGCTTTTTTATTATGTATGGAAAGGTTCGATATCCATGACCGCTTGACGCGGAGGCACCGAACCACCAACAATGTGGTTTCTTATGAATTGAACGTCATGATTGATGAGAAGGAAGTAAACGCATGGAACTTGACTTTGACACGCCCGAACTTGCCGACCGGGTCTATCCCATTCTGGCCAGCCTGGTAACCCCTCGCCCCATTGCCCTCGTATCAACGATCGATTCCGAAGGACGGGTGAATGCCGCCCCCTTCAGCTTTTTCAATCTTTTCGGGGCAAAACCGCCTATCTGCGCATTTGCTCCGGGAAACCGTGATGATGGGACGCCGAAGGATACCGCCCTGAATATTCAGGCAAACAGCGAATTTGTCATCAATCTTGTTGATGAAGCGCTGGCGGAAGGAATGAACCGTTGCGCCGCATCGCTGCCGTTTGGGGAAAGCGAACTCAAATGCGCCGGACTCACCACAACCGCATCCACGACCATCAAACCGCCTTGCATTGCCGAAGCACCCGTGAGTCTGGAATGCAAAACATGGGACATTCTTGAAATCGGGCACAACCGGATGGTTATCGGACTGATCCAGCGGGTTCACCTGCGGGACGAACTGTACGACGCGGAAAAACAGCGTGTTCTATCTGAAAAAATCATGATGGTCGGTCGGATGGCTTCGCCGCATTGGTATTGCCGAACCCGGGACCGATTTGAGCTGATCCGACCGGAATAAGTCCGGCGCCAATTCTGTGAAATCGCAAAAAAAGGTTCTACGTAGATTTTTATGGTGAGAGCTCCAGTTTTCCACAGAAGAACAGAATGCTCACCCGATAGTTCTCAAAGTTCCTGAACCCGCGTGCGTTGGCCTTGACCGCCTGGATCTTGGAGTTGAGTCCTTCGGACGCAGCGTTGGTAATATAACACTCAAAATAGGTCAGGAGGTTTTCGAGGTGCTTTTTGAGCATCCGGGCAACCTTCCGGACTTCCGGCAGTTTCGTATCAAATACTTCCCTGTACCAACGCTCGAAAAAGCTCCGGCCGAATTCGGCATCACGACGTATCCAGAAGTGTCGGAACAGCTCCTTGATGCACCAGGCCTTGGCCTCGCCAAGTTCGGCTTTCGCCAGGGACTCAACCTGTTCGAGCGCCTCGTCGCCCAGGTGCTCCATGCCTTTGAGCCATGCGTATTTGGTGCCCTTGAGCCGGTCGTCCTTCTGGTCGGGTCAGCCTGCGGTGCTCCTTTCGCCGCATCTTGTCGATGCCACTCCGCAGACCATCTCCCGCTGTCCTTCGTCGAGCGCCTTAAGGATAAGCTGGTCAACGCATTTTATCTGTTCATGGCGGAACCGGTTCATTGATACCTTGCTTCGAATTACACGGCAAAGAGATAAATTCACAACAGCAGTGGTCTTCCCCTTTGAGGCGAGTACCACACCGTTACTCTCCGTTTCACAACATTTAGCTCTCAAGGATGCCTCAGTCGGAAATAGATCGAGCTACCGGAAACCGGAACCGTAACCTGATAGTTTGCACCTTGGCTGCTTACGGCTTCTTCAACCGGCGTCCAATTGGTTGTTATCAGGGAGGAGTTCTGAATCAGCTCGTAACCGCTGAAATTGGTGGGCCATGCCAACACAAAACCGGATGGAAGCGTATCGGACACCGAGATAAAAGGAACCTCGATAAAGCTAGCCATCAGCGATCGATTGAGAAGATTCGTAAATGTGTAGCTGCTGGATGTGCTCACTAATTTACCGTTATCCGACCAACCTGTGAATGCATAGCCTATGGAAGGAGTTGCCATGACCGTGACGGCAGCACCGTTTGTGTATACGTTGTCGCCATCCACTTCGCCACTTCCGGCAGGCTCGACCGTCGAAACAACTGAAGAGTGCGGCGGCAGATCCTCGCCAATATCGGCGATAGAAAGGAAGTATTTCTGAACAACCTCGGTTTTATTGGAAATAGCCACCTGAACCTGAAAGTCAAATACACCGGCCTCGGCAGGGGTTCCGGAAAGAATCCCGGTCTCCCGATCAAACGCGAGACCATTTGGCAGCGCGCCGGACAGCTCGGCCACAAAGTTAGTGGTGGCCGACAGGATAAGATTGCGCGCCGGATAGTCGGCGCCAACCCTTCCATCCTGCAAATGATCAATCAGTCCGATAGGTTCATCCACATCGAAAGCTGACATCTGTGCACCGAAAAAGTCGCCAACCACAATTTCGAGCGACAGATCAACCTCTACACCGTTAATGGTCTTTATGCCGACACCATGAATTCCATCTCCCGCTACTTTGTCGGCCATGGCCTCTCCGCTTTCCTCATCGATCGGCCCCTCATATTTATAGAATTCATAGCGGCGCGTAACCACCTCGTCGCCTCCATTCAAATCCTCGGGGGCGCCTTGCAGTTCTCCGTTTGCACCACCGCCAGCCGAGTTGTAATCCACCTGCATTAACTGCCACTCGACTTCTACCTCGTCGGGCTCGCCATTACGCCAATTTCGGTCGGACGGGTCATCGGGGTCATCGGAAACCAAATCACGCAACTTTACCGGTTCGGGATTGTGCGTGGTGGTGCAGATCTCCTTAACCCAACAAGGGGTTCCAAACTCAAGAGGATCAGGTTCCGGTGGCGGCGGGGGTTTGATTGCGGCCTGAACCTGTGCCGGGAAACCTCCGGCCGGAGGAATGTAGGTGAACGTCGGGGTCGCAATATACACCGGTGCGCCGCGTTCCAGTCCATGCACTCCATTATCAACCAGCCAGAAATACTGTACTGCCGTCGGCGTACGGCGATATCCAACCCCGAAATGCTCTCCTCCAAAATTGATGTTTGGATTGGTGAACTGGTGCCCCTGCGTGGGTGGAATGCTGTTTGTGGGCACTGCCGTATAGGCCGACCACCCGGCTCCGGGGGTCCAGGTGGCCGCATAACGAACAATCACATTGGTGTGCAGTGTTCCCGAGCTGTTAACTTCGATCTCGGATATCTCCGGTGTGCCGTAATGGTTCCAGCTGTAGCAGCTCGCGATATCCGTGCAATGAACATCCTCCAGCTCGATTTCAAAACCATGGGTTTCCACTTCGGTGTCGTTCACACAGTCAAAGTTGTGAATGCTGCCATACGCTTGGCTGGCGTTGCAGGTGCGAGGCACCAAGGCCGCCATCGCGATGGAACCGTATATGAGTAACCACTGACGCATCTCCACGCCCCTCTGATATTTAAATATTTTTTTCATGCGAAGCTCCGTTTCCTTTTTAGGAGGATAGATGTCGCCTGTTCGCAAGCCGATACAATCAGCCTTACGATTCCGTCAGAGTTCAAAACGAAAGAACTCCGAAATCCTTAATCGGGCATTATCAAGGAACCCTAATTTGCGTTGATCCAGCGACAGCACATCCAAGATGCTTGAATGCGAGTCGATATAATCGCGGACTACCATTGAGGCGAATGGGCTATCCGATATATATTCCAGCAAATCGGATCTGAATGATGGGCATAATGACTTACAGAAGAAAGACGTGGTATCGCATCGACAGTGCGGCCAAGATTTTTCCGGCGATTGTCACCAATCGATCGACCACGGTTTTTCGCCTGTCCGCCACCCTGAAGGATACCGTAGCGCCGGACCGGCTCCAGCAGGCACTGGACCAGAGCATCGAGCGCTTTCCCGGCTTCAAGGTCAGGTTGAGAGCGGGCCTTTTCTGGAACTATTTCCAGGAAGTGCGGCACACCCCGCTGATCCAGGAAGAAAGATATGCTCCGTGCCGCCCCATGCACATGGGCAGTGACCGACGGTTTCTGTTTAGGGTCCTCTATTATCAAAAACGCATCGCCCTCGAATGCGCCCACGTGTTGACCGACGGTACGGGCGCGCAGGAATTCCTGTTGCTGTTGCTTCAAAAGTATCTGCAGGTGGAAACCCCGTTCACGTCGTTGATTGCGCCGGACGAACCATCTTCTTCCGAAGAGTGGGAGGATGGATACCTTAAATATTACAAGCCGGACATTCCCCCGCCACGACGATCCCTAGGGGCCTACCACCTGCCCAAGCCCCTCACGTCCGACAACGGCCGTATCATTACGGCCCGGCTGTCGTGCACGGCCTTGAAGAACCTCGCAAAAGAAAACGGCGTAACCATTACAGAGTATCTTGTCGCCACATGGCTCGCATCGCTGCAGGACCTGCATGAGAGCAACCCGCGTCGCTCCCGCCTGCTGCCGCTCCGCGTGATGGTCCCGGTAAACCTTCGCGCCATGTATCCGTCGAAAACTTTGCGGAACTTTTTTCTTACCGTGCTACCGGGAATCGACCTGCGATTGGGAGAGTTTACCTTTCGCGAAATCCTCGACACGGTACACCATTACATGCAGGTGGAGGTCAATGAAAAATATATCAACCAACAGATCCGCCAGATGGTGGATGTCGGCACCCTGCCCCTGATAAAATGGCTGCCCCTGATGGTGAAAGCTCCTTTTAACAGGATTATCTACCGATATATTGCGACCCGGAAACATTCCGGCGTCATGACCAATCTGGGGCTGGTCCGGCTACCGGAGGAAGCCCGTGATGCCATTGAACGATTTGATTTTATTCCGAACCCAAATCCGATCACCAAAGCGAATGTCGGCATCATCAGTTACGGGGAATGGACCACGATTACTGTGGGAACACAGGCACTCTACAAAGATGTGGAACGTCTCTTCTTTACCCGTTTGCGCAAGGTCGGACTCGCCGTGCGAATTGAAACCAATGAGAAGGAGCAGCCGTGGCATACTGTTCAAAATGTGGCGTAGAGGTTGATCTCGAACGGGCTACCTGCCCCCTCTGTAACGTACCGATACACCGGTATGAGGAAGAGACCGAATTATCACCGCTGTGGCCGATTCAGCGGGAGCTACCGGCGATCAAAAAACGGACCAAACGATTCATTGCCCTGTTGCCGGCATTGATCATCCTGCTCGTTGCATTCCTCGTCATCCTGATTGTTGCTCCGCGAATGGAGGGGTCCCAGCTGTGGAGCCGATATGCCCTGACAACTTTGGGCGCGCTGTTTTCTGTTTGCACGGGCATCATTGTCCTGGGTGACACCAAGATTATAACTCTGGGATGGATTACAGCTTCCGTCCTCGCCATGCTGTGGTTCTTTGACGGCTTTGATGAAGGGGTCTGGTTCACGCCCGTCGGGTTGCCCATAACGCTGATCATTGCCCTCTATGGCAAGCTGTCCCTGATTGCTGCCGAACTGTGGGGGAAACGCTATGGCATACAGGCCATGGTTCAGGCCCTGTTCATCACCCTGCTCTGTCTTTCCCTGGACGGAATTATCAGCGCGTATCGCGATACCGGCGCTCTTTCCTGGTCACTGATAGCCGCCGCCCCGCTGATGGTATTGTTTGCAGTCGCCGCCCTGTGCAGTCTTGTGCTGAACCGGTTTATCGACTTTGAAAAGTTTCTCCACCGATAATTAGCGCCGGCGATTGCATCGGACGGGTTCTGCTCAAGTCAGGACGAGACAGGTAAGCCAGAGGGCTACCACGTAACGGCGTTCAACAGAGGAAGAACGTCATCGGTGTCTTTCTCTTCGGTGGCATCAAACAGGTCCGCCAATGCCGCATTGGATTGGCCGTCTTTCCAGGCAGCAAACCGTTCCATCGTAATGCCGGCGGATTCCAGAGATCGCCCGACCGGATTTTCGGCCAGACGAAAGTCTGCTTCGTGAATGGATCGCTCGATCATGCCTTCAAGGGGTCCGGCGCTTCCGTGCACGAAATTATCACGGCCGGGAAAATCGACGCGGTAGTCGGCATACAGCTGACCACGGAAGCTGTCCGTCGCCGCTTTGGCTGCATTGGTGGCTCCCAGTATTTCCTTGCGGAAGCGCAGCCACGACACCTGCGCCGGATCAAATTCAACGACATAATAATCCATGCGCGTATCGGGATGATAAAAGTTGGCTTCCATCGCCGGATAAAAGGCGTTGATGCAGTAGCACTCGAGCGGTTCCAGCCATGCCATCAGCAGTCCCGTCTGGATTTTTCCGACATCGGCGCCATCCCATAAATCAAACAGCTGATGTGCGTCGATGCCTCGACTGGTCAGCAATTCCGGATTGCCCATGATGCGGCCGGCGGCCATTTCGTCATCCCAGACCGAACCGAAACGCTCCTTGAAACGCTCTTTTCCGTCCGAAGAAATGTCAATCTCTCCATAGGATGCCTTGCTGTACATCTGGTAGTGACGGCGAATGATTTGACAGGCTTTCAGTTCCGGCCCCGTTACGGTGCGACATTGAACAAAATCAAACCCATGAACCGGAAAGAATGCCCGGGCCCGTTCAGCTAGAAGATCGGCACTCAGTCCCAGATTAAGGTGATGTACCGGCTTTGTGAACACTACGGCCTGATTGATTGTCATGACGCCTCCTTATTCGTGCTTATGGGTCTCGATATGATTCTCGCAATAACACTTTCCACAGGTTGAGCAGTAACGGAAATGCATGGATGGATCGCTCTGGTCCGTCACGCCGCACACTTCGCACTGATGGCGGGCCTGGCTCTCGCGCACGGCCGTTTTCATCTGATACGTCTTGCGCCGACGCGCGGCATTCATTCCAAGAACCACATCCTTGCCGAAGAAAATCGCATAGTTCAGGAATGCGGCAACCACGCCGAGTTTGTCGCCGATCAGTTGCGGATGCCCGCCGGACGGCTGCAGCAGGATCAGCATATAATAAGCGCAGGTGATCCATCCCAGCCACTTGACCTTCACGGGAATCACGAAAAAGAGACGAAACTCAAAGTTCGGAAAGAGCGTGGCAAACGCCAGAAATACACAACCGAGGAAAAACTCGTTCCCGATGAACGCCGCCGGATTAATGAAGGCCATAACAACGGTCAACAGATAGCCGAACAGGATAAACAGGTTGAAACGAAAGGTTCCCCACTGATGTTCCAGACTCGACCCAATGAGAAAAAAGACAACGAATGAGATCAGAAGCCAGAGCGCAAACATGCTGCTGCTAAGATTGACCGAAGGCACCATCAGAAACGAAAGCAGCCGCCACCACTGGCCGACATGCAGAACAACGCCGCCATTGAGAATAAAATCACGTTCCTCGGCATAGCCGCCCAGCAACAGGAATGCGCCGACAGCCTGAATAATAATGAGGTAGACAGCAAGGTTGGGTATAGCAAACGCCCCGAACCGTTTTTCAAGCAAAGAAATCCATTTCATGGGAAGAGACGGTAGACAAATCAGACGTTGGTTAAAAGAGAGGAATCACTGCAATTATGGACGGACCGGATTGCCGGCCTTTTTTCCCGGCGATTCGACCGTCAACACGAGGACCGGACCGGCGCCGGACTCCTTTGACGCGATGACATAGTAGCCGTTCCCGCTCGTTCCCCACAGCCCCAGCGTAACAACCGGCATTTTTGATGTCCGTATCTTTTCGAGCCAGTCCACCGTGGAGAGCTTCAGCAGAACCTGCCCGCCGGCCTTCCATTCGGTGACGGACTGCCGGGCCACCGGAGAGAGCCATAATGAGGAATCATCCAGTCCACGAGCATCCCGCCCCATGGCGGTTTGCCATGGAACATCAGGAAAACTGCAACAGGAAAAGGTTACCTCGCCCTGCAGGGCATTCCGGCCCTGCGATCCGCGGCTGCCGGCGCCCTCCTTCCAGGTGGAGTTAACCGGCGTGGAAACCATGGGAACCGCCTGAAACGACATGGCGCGCGGATTGTCATTCTGCATATTCAGGCGGAGCTCGGCAAAAAGAATGCGATTGGTGACGGAAGAGAGATCAAATCCGATAAGGGTTCGTACGACGGGAGAATGAGCCATGTACAGATCGGCGCTGGCGCCGCTGTTCTGATTGCGCTCATTGGAGCGACCGAACGTATCTTTGGCCACCTTGATCTCCAGCGTTTCAGCCGGAGAGACCATGGCAGCAGCGAGCAGAATCAACAGCGAATACAAAATGGATGTTTTCACGGGAACCTCTCTTTTCCTTTGGCGGAATAGTAACAGGGTGCAGGATCAACGCAAGCCATGTCCTTCAACCATCTGGCAAGGCAGTTCCATTGACGAACCCCCGCAACCTTTCTAGAATGACCCCGGATCTGGAGGTACATATGACGAAACGGCCGAAACTGTTTAAGGATGCCTTGCGGCGCCTCGAAAATGCATTGAAACATACGGACCTGAGTGAAGAGATTGCCTTGCGCATCGGCACCCCGAAATCCTGCCTGGAGGTCTCGGTTCCGGTCCGGCGCGATGACGGCTCGCTTGACTTTTTTACAGGCTATCGCGTCCGGCACGACGACACCCGCGGCCCGACTAAAGGCGGACTGCGCTATCATCCATCCGTCAGCCGGGACGAGGTCCAATCGCTCGCATTCTGGATGACCTTCAAGTGCGCCGTTGTCGGCATCCCGTTCGGCGGAGCAAAAGGCGGAATTTCAGTGGATGCCAAGTCGCTCAGCCCCATGGAGCTCGAACGGCTCAGCCGCGGATATATCCGACTGATCGCCGACTTTATCGGTCCAGACGTCGATATTCCCGCGCCGGACATGTATACCAACGAACGCATCATGGGCTGGATGATGGATGAATATTCAACGATCCGCCGGCAGAACTGCCCCGCTGTCATTACCGGAAAGCCGGTCAGCATGGGCGGCAGCGTTGGACGATCCGACGCCACCGGCCGCGGCGCCTTCTATTGCATCAGGGAGCTGGCCGGAAAACATGGAATGAATCCGTCGGACACCCGAGTCGCGATTCAGGGATTCGGAAATGCCGGACAGAGTGTGGCGCGCCTGCTCCATAAAGACGGCTACCGGATTGTTGCCGTCAGCGATTCGCAGGGCGCCGTCTATTCCCCCGATGGATTCGATGTGCCCAGCCTGATCCGCATCAAAGAGGAAACCCGCCATGTTCAGGCCGTTTATTGCGACAGCGCACTTTGCCACGCCATCGATGCCACAACGATGAGTAACGAGGAATTGCTGGAGCTGGATATCGACTTGCTGATTCCTGCCGCCATGGAAAATCAGATCACCGCAGAAAATGCCCCGCGTATTAAGGCCAAACGGATTGTGGAGGTGGCAAACGGCCCGATTACTTCAGAAGCGGATGAGATTCTATTTGAGCGAGGCATTGAGGTGCTGCCAGACATTCTGGCCAATGCCGGCGGCGTAACGGTCAGCTATTTTGAGTGGCTCCAGAACCGCTCCGGCCTTTACTGGGAACTGCAGGAGGTCCACCGGAAGCTGCAGGCCATCATGGCTAGGGAATTTTCAAACGTGTACGAGCTGGCCCGGGAAATCAATACCGACCTCCGGACCGCCGCCTATGTTCATGCCGTCCGGCGCATCGGTGAAACCATGGAAGCCAAAGGAACGAGCGCCTATTTTTCCCATCCAAAGGAGCACTGATTCCATTTCTTTCCCGATCGGACCTTGGCAAGTCCCTCGCATTCCCGAATGATACAGCCATGAAACCGCTTGAAGATATTGTAACCGAACGATGTTCTCTGCTGGAACCGATTGCGACCGGTGTAAATCCTGAGCTTTCAAAACTGCCCGGAATCCGCGCCATTCTGTTTGATGTCTATGGAACCCTGCTGATTTCCGGCTCAGGCGATGTCGGAACGGCCACCGCAACCGATACGGCAGAGGCCCTGACGCAGGCGCTGGGAGATGCCCACTTTCAAGGTGATCTGGCTCAGGCTGGCGAACGGGGCAAATGCATTCTGAAGGCTGAAGTGCAGGAATGGCACCATGCCAGCCGCACGGCAGGAATTGAGCATCCGGAAGTCGACATCGCCGCGATCTGGAAACGGGTGGTCCGGCGCCTGCGCAGCGAACACCTTCTGGAACCGGCATCGATTGATATCGAACCGATTCGCCAGCTTGGAATGGAATATGAGTGCCGGGTCAACCCCACCTGGCCGATGCCCGGCTGTCGGGGAACCACTCAGGCATTGAAGAATCGCGGATATGTACTGGGAATTGTCTCCAACGCCCAGTTTTACACCCCCCTGCTCTTCTCCGCCTTTTTCGGGCAGACCGTTGAAAAGCTCGGGTTTGATCCCGACTGCTGCATCTGGTCCTTTAAAGAGCTGGAAGGCAAACCGTCCGACCAACTGTTCCCGAAGGCCGGCGCCGCCCTGCTGAAAAACCATGGTATCGCCTTATCCGAAACCCTTTATGTCGGAAATGATATGCTGAACGATATATATACCGCGAAAAAAGCCGGCTGCAGAACCGCTCTCTTTGCCGGAGACCGCCGCTCCCTGCGCATGAGGGATCAGGATGAACGATGCATGAATCTCAGACCGGACGCCGTAATCACGGAACTCAAACAGATTCTTGAGATCGTCTAAGACTGGACCAACAGCTGCTTGGCTGCTTTCAGGTTTTCCAGCGCTTCATCAGGAACCCGAAGCTGACCAAAACCGGACCCCAGTTTGAGATCCGGTGAATTATCTCCGTGATAGTCGGTTCCCCCGGTACAGATCAGGTCAAAATCTTTTGCCCATCCGCAGAACTTCTCGATGTTCTCGGGCTTGTGTTCCGCATAGTAGGCCTCGATTCCGCCAAGACCACACGCTTTCAATCCCTTGACCACCCCCTTCAGCTGATCATCGGGAAGGTGAATCGTGGCCGGATGCGCCAAAACAGAAATTCCGCCGGCAGCATGAATCAGCTCAATGCACTCACGCGCCGTATACCGGTAACGCTCGACATAAGCCGGCCGGCCTTTGCCCAGCAAAAGATCAAATGCCGCCTTGCGTGATTTAACATGCCCCCGCTCCACCAAAGCCTCGGCAAAGTGGGGGCGCCCCACGACATCACACCCCGCATGCTTTTCCACATCACTCCACATCAGCACATAGCCGAGCTTGTTGAGCTTTTTCAGGATTTCAGTATTCCGCTCATCGCGGCCGGCACGGACTGTCTCGATCTTTTCGAGAAGCGCTCGACAGGTATGATCCACGAAATAGCCAAGCACATGCATGGTTCCCCTCTCGCATTCCGCGCTGAGCTCAATGCCCGGAACAGCCTCAACAACCGATCCCGAAGCAGCATCAAGCAGGGGCTCAATTCCCCCGACGGTATCATGATCGGTCAGCGCAAGAGCCGTAAGCCCACGCTTTTCCGCCTTTTTAACCAGTTCGGCAGGCGTATCGGTGCCATCAGAATAAACAGAATGTACGTGCAGGTCGATCACACAAAAGCCTCCAAGCAATATCCTCATTACTATAGAGATGAGAATCCCGTTCGCCAAACATCTATTATGCAAATCCAACCTTTCCCGGAAAATGGCTTGTATTGCGGGGGCCGGGAATTATCTTTGGTCCCTCATTTACATATTACCTATTGTTAAAAAAGGAGAAACACCTATGAATATGAGTCTCGTAGCCAATACGATTCGCGGACTCGCGATGGATGGCGTACAGGCTGCCAACTCCGGACATCCGGGTATGCCGATGGGCATGGCTGACGTTGCAGCAGTACTTTGGACCAAATACCTTAAGCATAATCCGGAAAATCCGAACTGGGTTGACCGCGACCGCTTTATTCTCTCCGCCGGCCATGGTTCCATGCTGATCTACAGCCTTCTCCACCTCTCCGGATACGATCTTCCGATCGAAGAACTCCAGAAGTTCCGTCAATGGGGCTCCAAGACGGCCGGACACCCGGAATTCGGTCACACCATCGGGGTTGAAACCACCACCGGCCCGCTGGGTCAGGGTTGTGCCAACGGCGTCGGCATGACGATAGCCGAAAAAATGCTCTCCGTTCGCTATAACAGCGACGCCCACAAGATTGTCGATCACTATACCTACGTAATCGCATCCGAAGGTGAATTTGAAGAAGGCATCTCCCACGAAGTATTCTCCCTGGCCGGCAACCACGGCCTTGGCAAGCTGATCGTATTCTACGACCAGAACTTTATCTCCATTGAAGGCGACACCCATATCACCTACACCGACAACGTGACCAAGCGTATGGAAGCCTACGGCTGGCAGGTGCAGGAAGTGGACGGACACAATCACGACGAAATCGCCACCGCAATCGAAGCCGCTCAGGCTGAAACAGAAAAGCCGTCGGTCATTATCTGCAACACCAAGATCGGCTTTGGTTCTCCGAACAAGCAGGGTTCCCACGATGTACACGGAGCCCCGCTGGGTGAAGACGAGGTGGCCGCCACCAAGAAAAATCTCGGCATGCCGGAAGACAAGTTCTTCGTCCCGCAGGAAGTCCGCGATATTTTCGCAGCCCGCGTTGAAGAAATGAAGAAGGTCGAAGCCCTCTGGAACACCGAATTCGCCAAGTTTGCCCAGGCGGAACCGGCGAAGGCACTGGAATGGGATAAAGCCCAGCAGGGCGAACTGCCGGCGGACCTCGCATCCAAGCTCGACCTGTTCGAAGCCGGATCCTCCATGGCAACCCGCTCTTCTTCTGGCAAGGTAATCAATGCTCTCGCCAAGGAAATCCCCTACCTCGTCGGCGGATCAGCCGACCTGGCCCCATCCAACAACACCTATATGGCCGGTCTCGGCGACATCGGCAAGGATGCCTTTGATGGCCGAAACTTCCACTTCGGGGTTCGCGAGCTCGGCATGGCCGCCATCATGAACGGCGTTCAGCTGCACGGCGGATTCCGGATCTTCGGCGGCACCTTCATGGTATTTGCCGATTATGTCCGTCCGGCAGCCCGCCTGGCGGCACTCATGGGACTTCCGGTAGTTTATGTATTCACCCACGACAGCTTCTGCGTCGGCGAAGACGGCCCGACCCATCAGCCGATCGAAACCATCGCCAGCCTGCGCATGATCCCGAACATGACCGTGATCCGCCCGGCAGATGCAACCGAAGTGGCCGTAGCATGGATTGCCGCCCTTGAAAACAAGTCCGGTCCGACCGCACTGGCGCTGACCCGTCAGAACCTGCCGACCATCGACCGTTCGGCATTCCCGTCTGCGGAAAACGTCAAGAAGGGTGCGTACACTCTTTGGCAGAGCGGTGAAGGCACGCCGGAACTGGTTATGATCGCCACGGGTTCGGAAGTTGAAATGACCCTTGCGGCCGCACAGAAGCTCGGCGAAGAAGGCAAGAATGTTCGCGTCGTGAGCATGCCCTCCTGGGAACTGTTCGAAAAGCAGGATGCAGAATACCAGAACTCCGTCATCCCGAACGATGTTCCGAAGCGCATGGCGGTTGAAGCGGGAACCAGCTTCGGCTGGGAACGCTATGTCGGCCGCTGCGGTGCGCTGATCACCAAGAGCGATTTCGGTGCATCCGGCCCGTTCAAGGTGCTGCAGGAAAAGTTCGGCTTTACAGCGGACAACATCTACAGCAAGGCGGCGGAACTGCTCGGTTAATCCCGAAAACGCTCCAAGCTGACGAAAACGCTCCGGTTTGTCCGGGGCGTTTTTCATTTGGGGTTGCGCAGGCCGTGCCTGATTCGTACACTCCGCCGCATTCAGGAACTTAACACACAGGAGATAAAATGAGTGCAGCCACGAAAATCGAGCTTCCAGGCATCGAAAAGTTTAAATCCGGCAAGGTGCGCGAGGTGTACGATCTCGGCGACCAATACCTCTTTATTGCATCCGACCGTATCTCGGCATTTGACTGCGTCATGCCCAACGGCATTCCCAACAAGGGACAGGTGCTGAACATGATTTCCAAGTTCTGGTTCGACCGCACCGGCGATGTCGTCAAGAACCACATGATCTCCACTGATGTAAATGATTTCCCGGCAGAGCTGAAAGAACATGCCGAACTGCTGAAAGGACGTTCCATGCTGGTAAAAAAAGCGGAACTTCTTCCGGTGGAATGTATCGTTCGCGGCTACCTGATCGGATCCGGATGGAAGGAATACCAGAAATCCGGCACCATCGGCGGCATGCCGTTACGTCCCGGCTATGAAATGGCAGGAAAACTGGATGAGCCGATCTTCACGCCGTCCACCAAGGCCGACGAAGGCCACGATGAAAACATCTCCATCGACCAGATGAAGGAAATCGTTGGCGAAGACCTTGGACAGAAACTGATCGAAGTCAGCCTGAACCTCTATAAAACAGCCGCCGACTATGCTTTGACGAAGGGGATCATTATTGCAGACACCAAGTTTGAATTCGGCATGATGGGTGACGAGTTGATCCTGATCGATGAAGTGCTGACGCCCGACAGTTCGCGCTTCTGGCCGGCCGACACCTATAAACCGGGGTCCTCTCCCTTCTCGTTCGACAAGCAGTTTGTACGCGACTATCTCGAAACTCTCGACTGGGACAAAACGCCGCCGGCGCCGGAACTGCCGGAAGAGGTTGTCATGAAGACCCGCGAGAAATATCTGGAAGCCTACAAGCTTCTTACCGGCACTGAACTGGCATCTTAATGGCCACAAAGGGCACAAGAATCACTGTCGGGTTTCTTGTGCCTTTTTCTGTTTTTTGTGGCTAAGCATGAATGCATTTCTCGAAAGCTTCCTGGATCACATCTCGCTGGAACGCGGGCTGAGCATCAACACGCGCAAGGCGTACGCGGACGATATCGGACAGTTTCTGGGTTGGCTCGAACAAAAAGGTGCCACATCGCTGAACCAGGTCAGCCGGAAACAGATCCTCGACCACCTGATGGCAATGAAAGCCAAGGGCATGTCGACCAATTCCATCTCCCGCCATCTCGTCTCGATCAAAGTATTTTTCCGTTTCCTGCAGCAGGAAGATCTGCTCGATCGGAATGTTACCGACACCATGGATTCTCCCAAGCTGTGGAAAATCCTGCCGGACACCCTTTCGGAAAAAGAGGTCGACCTGCTGCTGCGGGCGCCGGACATGCGAAAACCGCTGGGCGTGCGCGACCGCGCCATTCTTGAAATGTTCTATGCCTCCGGCCTGCGCGTCTCGGAACTGGCCGGACTGAAACTTGCCGACCTGCACATTGACGACGGCTATATCCGCGTCATCGGTAAAGGCCGCAAGGAACGCGTCATTCCTGTAGCGAGCAATTCAGCCGACATTCTGGTTCGCTATCTCGAAGAGGTCCGCCCCCTGATCTGCGAGAATCCGCACGTTCCGAATGTATTTGTATCCCGCAATAAAACCTCGCTCTGCCGGCAACGCCTGTGGCAGATCATCAAGCAATACACCAAAGAGGCTGGCATCATGAAAAACGTAACACCGCACACGCTGCGTCATTCGTTTGCCAGTCATCTGTTGCAGAACGGCGCTCCGTTGCGTGTGATCCAGGAAATGCTTGGCCATGCCGATATTGCGACCACCCAGATATACACCCATGTAAATCCCGAACGCCTGAAATCGATCCACCAGCAGTTTCATCCCCGGGCATAAAGGTTGCCCCGACCTCATGCTCCAAAACTCTTTTCCAAGCTTTCATTCCCAGAACAAATCACTATTCTGAACGATCATTGAAATATTTGTTTGGCGTGATCGTTTAACACTCACATGGCTCATTTTAAATACATAGGACGGACCCGTCAGGGCGAACGAACCGAGGGCGTGGTTGAGGCCGGAGATCGCGCCGGCGCGGCGCGACAAATTGAACTGCTCGGACATGTGCCGATCTCCATTACGGAAACGACCAAGACGGTCATGCAGAGTGATGGGAAAAAGAAGCGGTTCAACTTTGAACTCGGTTTCCAGCGTAAAGCCCGCATGAAACTGCAGGATCTGCTTCTGTTTTCCCGGGAGCTCTCAGACCTCGTTGCTTCCGGCATGACGATCGGACGTGCACTGCACACGCTCGCGGCCCGAAAGGATACCAGCGCTGTCGGTCGCATAACGACCACCCTGCGCGACGAGATTGTTCAGGGAACCTCGCTCTCCGATGCCCTTGAGCTTTTTCCGGAAACCTTTTCCTCACTGTACGTCAATCTGGTTCGCGCCGGAGAAGCCAGCGGCCACCTTCCGGATGCACTCGAAAACGTCTGTCTTCATTATGAACGCGTGCATGAAGCCCGAGGCAAGGTAATCGGCGCACTCGTTTATCCGATTATCGTATTGGTGATCGGCAGTCTGGCTGTACTGGGTATGATGATTTTCATTGTCCCACAGTTTGTCGAAAACTTTAATAGCATGGGAGCCACGCTGCCGAAACCGACGGCTGCACTTATGGCAACAAGCAGTTTCCTAATGAAATATGGTGTTTTCGTGTTAATTGCCCTAATCGGCCTGATCATTGTGTTCCGACGATGGAGCCGATCCGAATCAGGAAAGGTAATATGGCATCGCACCCAGCTACGAATCCCGCTTATGGGCAAACTGATTGCAACCAATGCGTACGCCCACTTTGCGAGAACGTTCGGTACACTGCTGCAAAACGGCGTATCCATTCTGCCGGCTATGGGCATTGTGCAGAAAACGATTCAGAATGTGACCATTGCAAATGAAATCGGTAAGGCCCGGGAACGGGTGACCGATGGAGCCACCATTTCCAAGCCGCTGGCGCAGAGCAAGGTGTTCCCCCGCCTTCTTACCGATATGATGGCCGTCGGCGAGGAAACCGGCGATATGGCCGGCGCCCTCAAGCATATTACCCGGCGCTACGACGCAGAATTGGACAAACAGGTACGCACATTTACCACGGTGCTAGAACCATTAATGATCCTTTTGGTGGCGGCATTTGTTGGAGGCATTGCAATTTGCCTACTGTTACCCATTTTAGAACTTACATCACATCTCAATATTTAGAACCCATACAAGCGAAGGAGATATCCATGAAACACAACCGCCGGAAAAAATATGCAGCCAAGTCGGGTTTTACCCTGATTGAAATTATTTTGGTAATCGTCATCGTCGGCATGCTCGCGGCAATCGCACTAAAGGGTATTGACCCAGCACAACACACCGAAAGGGCTCGAGTTGTAACTGCAACGACAGACATATCCATGCTATCCTCAGCCTTAGAATTATATGAAATGAATAATGCAAACTATCCAGAAAGCTTAGAAGGACTCCTAGATAACTCAAAGCAAGGCTTCCCGTTTCTCCGTCAGCAGGTTATCCCCAAAGATCCATGGGGAAATCAGTATACGTATACAGTCCCCGGATCTCATAACACCTACTCCTTCGACATTTCCTGCACATCGTCAAAGACGGGAAAGACTTACAATAACTGGGGCAAAGAAGAATCAAACGAATAATCACCCTTTTATATGAACGACCAATGCACTGAAATCAGATCAAAGTACAAAGCCGGATTTACGCTTATGGAGGTAATTCTGGTTATTGTGCTGATCACCATTATTTCAGCCATCTCAACCCCATTCTTTGCAAACTCTCTTAATGGCACCAAATTAAAAACAGCCAGCCGTTCTATTGAGCGAATGGCCAGATTTACCCGCAATATGGCCATCATGCGCAACGAAACGCTCACACTGGCCATCGACAATGACACCATGGAACTCTTCATGGGGGCCCCGGCAAACAGCGAAACAAATACGACGGATGGCTATCTGGATCAGGAAGTCCTGAAACGGCTCGGATATGTAGATGGTACTGCGTCCGACTCACAAAACGCCGGACTGAGTAAAGAACATCATTTCTATCTCCCCGAAGGCCTCGTCGTCAACGACTTCGAAAAGGAGTGGAACGACGAGGATCATCTCTATGACAACTTTTGCCTCGTCCATTTTTATCCCAACGGCCAATGTGAGTGGTTTAAACTGGAACTGATGGATTCCCGGGACAATGCCATTCGCATGGAAATCGACCCGGTATCCGGCAAGATATGGTCGGAATACGTGCAATAGAAACGAATGGCGCACGTTGATCGGACGTTATTTAAATGGCGGAAGGAAATCGCCGCATGAACTGGTAAGTCATGGATACTTCGGATATCGAGTGCATTAACAACTATCTGGCGGGCAATGCAGATGCTCTTGCTCCGCTGGTTGAAAAATATAAGCGCCCACTCTATTCGTTCATCCTGAAAATGACCGAAGGACGCGAGGACTCGGACGAGATCTTTCAGGAAACCTGGTTTCGGGCCCTGAAGAATATTCACAAGTTCAAACACAAGAATTTCCTGAACTGGTTGTTCCGGATCGCGCACAACCTGGTCATTGACCGGGCGCGGCGCAGCTGTCGGAACATCTCGATGCAGAGCAGTTTTGGTGGTGATGACGGTGATAATACGCTGGAGGACCATCTGGCGGCTCCGGGCATCACTCCGGCGGAGGAAGCGGGAGGAAACTCTCTGGGAATCCGCATATCGGAGGCCGTTGAAACGCTCTCACCGGAGCAGAAGGAGGTTTTTCTGCTTCGGATGTACGGGAATGTGTCATTCAAGGACATAGCAAAGATACAGAAGTGCTCGATCAATACTTGTCTGGCTCGAATGCAATATGCATTGACCAAACTGCGTTCTGTATTACAAGGAGAATATGACGAGTTGCAGGAGGCGCTGTCATGAAATGTAAAGAAGCTGAAATATCAATATTGCTGCAGGACTCAGGAGAACTCGGTTCTGCAAAGGCCAAAGCCCTTTCGGAGCATCTCTCCGAATGCGCTCCGTGCCGGGAATTCAAACAGGTCCTGGTAGGTGCCGCCTCGGTGTCGCTACCGGAGGAAGAGCCCCCGATCCGGGCAATTCAGGATGTCATGCGCATGGCACGCATTGAAGCGCCGGAGCGCCGGAAAAAAATATTTTTCGGATGGAAACCGGCTCTGGCGAGCGCGTTATCCTTTGTTTTCATCATGGGCGTTATGTCCACGGGACTGCACACCGACAAGGTCGGCATGCAGCTGATGGTTACTGAAACCCAGCTCATGGAGCCGGAAGATCAGGTGGTCACCGTGATGTATGAAGGGCTATCGGAAGACGATCTGGCTTTTCACTTCCTGATGAGCTATGACTCCGACTCATAGACGTCGGATAAATTCGACCAAAGGCGGCTTTCGGGCCTCTTTTTTTGTTATGCCAGCTGACTCCGGAGCTCTTCCATAGAAGTGACCGGTGCCGCACAGGAAAATCCCTTGCAGACATAAACCGTTGGCATTCCATCAATCATCCGCTGATCCCGGCAAAAAGGCGCAATACGCGCCATACGCTCCGTTTGGTCAGGGTCCTTCAGAAGAACCGTCATTCCCGGATTTTGAACCGATCGGATATAAGCAATCAGATCAGCCGTTTCAGGATCACTGCAATCTCCGACGACAACGACTTCGGTTGAGGTTCCCGAGGCATACATAAAGGCGGATAAAGCCTGAGCGAACGCGGTCGGCGATCTGGAAATCACTCCGGCAAACACCTTACCGGCATCTGCTGCTTCCTGTTCAAGCTCAAAGCGACCGGTCAGTCGCGCCAGCCGAAGCAGATTGTATAGCTGAATCGAATTTCCGGAAGGCGCGGCACCGTCATACATCGCTTTCGGACGAATGATGAGATCGTCCGAAGATTCTTCCGTCATGAAGAATCCACCGCCATTCGGATCAGAAAACGACCGCCGCAAAGTTGCACAATCCCTCAACGCCGTTTCGAGATAGATCGGATTCAACGTCGCATCATAGAGCTCCAGCGCGCCGAAAACATGAAAGGCGTAATCATCAAGCTGGCCACGTACGGCCCGATTTTCTTCCCGATACCGATGCCACAGCGCGCCGTCTTCTCCCCGCATTTCCTCTTCAATAAACTGAAAAGCCCGCTCAGCGGCCTTCAGGTAGCGTTTATCGTCAAAAATCCTCCCCGCCCGGGCCAGCGCGGCAATCATCATTCCGTTCCAGTCCGTCAGGATTTTGGTATCCTTCAGCGGATGCACCCGGTTTTCCCGAATGGAAAACAGCATCTGACGAATGGTTTCCAGCCGATCGGAGGATTCAGGATCGGGAACTTCCGAAAGATGCGGTATGTTTGCGCCGGTCTTGCGACCGGTGGCCTCATCGCGGAAATTACCATCCGGCCGGATATTCCACCATTTGGCGCAGAACCGGAATTCAGCGTCCGGCAACTCAGAAAGTTCGGACTCGGACCAGACATAAAACCGCCCCTCTTCGCCCTCTGAATCGGCATCCTCTGCGGAGTAAAATCCACCCTCAGGCGCCGTCATGTCCCGAAGCACATAGGTCAGGACTTCTTCGGCAACCTGCCGAAACAGAATGTTTCCGGTCACGGCATAGGCCTCCGTGTAGGCCAACGAGAGCAGCGCCTGATCATAGAGCATCTTCTCGAAATGCGGCAGCAGCCACCTTACATCGGTCGAATAGCGATGAAAACCGAGGCCGACATGATCAAAGATCCCGCCCAGCCGCATGGCGGTCAACGTATGCGCCGCCGCCTCAACAGCAGCGCGACGGCCTGTCCGGAGCAGAAAAATCAGTTTGTGAGGCGTTGGAAACTTCGGCGCATCCCCGAATCCCCCTAACGTTTCGTCATACTCCTCCATGATCTGATTATACCCTTTGTCGATGATGGATGGATCCAGTTTGTCGGTAGCATCGCCGTTATTCCGGGAGGTCAGCACATCGGTGATCCGGCCGGCCGCCGAGAGAATTTCCTTACGCCGGTTCTTCCAGGCATCTGCCAGCCGCGGAATCAGTTCAACCATTCCGAGCCGCCCGAACCGAGACTCCGGAGGAATGTAGGTGGCCGCATGAAAAGGCCACCGATCCGGCGTCAGCAGGATGGTAAGCGGCCAGCCGCCCTGCCCGGTCATCATATGACAGACCGTCATGTAGAGGTTGTCAATATCGGGCCGCTCTTCCCGATCCACCTTAATGCAGACAAACGACTCATTGAGTAGTGCAGCAATCTCTTCATTTTCAAAGGATTCCCGCTCCATGACATGGCACCAATGACAGGTCGCATAGCCCACCGATAAAAATACGGGCTTATCTTCCCTCGCCGCCTTTTCAAAGGCCTCATCACCCCATGGAAACCAATCCACGGGATTGTACGCATGCTGCAGCAGATACGGACTCTTCTCATCAGCCAGACGATTTTTAAGTTGTTGCATTGGATGTCCTTCGCTTTGACCGATACCAATATTGTACCTTTTAAGTATTATTTCCAGCACGAAGAGCAATGAATTATTGAAATTCAAAACCCGGTATTCAGACGAAGCATTAATCGCGAACAAACGCTATTCAGCAGGGTCTGGATAACGATAAGCATGCCCGGTGTGGTTGGTTACAATGATTTCGTTTCCAACGCGCCGGACCTGATCCATGGAAAGCAGCGGCACCTTGCCGCCTCCTCCGGGCGCATCAATCACATACTGAGGCACCGCAAGACCGGAAAGATTTCCATGCAGCGACCGGATCAGTTCCACACCGCGTTCAACAGAAGTGCGGAAGTGCGCTGACCCTTTCACGGGATCGCATTGCAATAAATAATAGGGTTTTACTCCGATTTCCAACAGGCCGTAAAACAACTCACTCAGGGCTTCATAGGAATCATTTACGCCTTTAAGCAGGACCGTCTGGCTGACCATCTGAACACCATGATCGGCAAGCCGGCGGCATGCTGACGCTGTTTCCGGGGTGAGCTCTGCGGCATGCGTGAAATGCAGACTCAGCCAGATTCGATGCCGGCGCAGCACTTCGCACAGATGATCCGTAATGCGCATGGGTAGCACGGCCGGCACCTTGGACCCGATCCGAACAGTCCTGACATGGGGAATCGAGCGGATACGTCCAAGCAGGCCATCAATTACCGAGTCGGTCAGCGTGAGCGGATCGCCACCCGAAATGAGAACATCGCGGATTTCAGGATGTGCAGCAATGTATGCAAAGCTATCTTCATATCCTGCCTGCGGCCCGGCCTTGCCCACAATGCGCGAACGTGTGCAGTATCGGCAGTAAGTCGAGCAGAAGGACGTCGCAAGAAAGAGTACCTTATCCGGATAAGTATGAATCAGGTGCTGTGAGGCCCGATGGTTTTCCTCACCCAGCGGATCCTCCAACTCTCCGGCCACAGCAAACTGCTCGTTCATAGACGGAAGCACCGTCCGGCGCAGGGCATCATTCTCCAGAAGCCCGGCATAATAAGGCGTAATTGCAAACGCCAGCGCGCCGGACCCATTCAGTGCCGCACATTCATCGTCGGACAGATCAACATAACGGGAAAGCTCCTCCATCGTTGTGATCCGGTTTGCAATCTGCCATTTCCAGTCGGTTTTATTATCAGCTTTAGTCATGCCTTCACAGGATGAACACCGGGCGCTCGTTAGGAAATGAAATTGATCACAAATATCATGCACTCCCCCCTGCTTCCGTATCCTTACGAAACGGAAGCATGCAGCCCCATTTTCTCGGGAAATACGGCGGGGGTGTAGGAATCGGAGGAGAATGAGGGTGACACAGGCATAAAAAAGCGCGGTTGCCTGCCGAACCCATCCAGAATGAATGGTAAAATCCGGATACCAAAAGTCCAAACCCGTGTCCGGAAATGAGATAGTCTGACACTTTGGACAGGAAAAGATCCGAAGTGAGTACAGCAATACGGTACAGTGAGGCATTTAAGAAACAGGTGCTTGACCAGATTGCCGAGGGCAGGTTTTCATCCATTAACAACGCTCGAAAGGCTTATGAAATCAAAGGATGCGGAACCGTTGAGAATTGGGTTAGAAAATACAGAAGGGAAGATTTACTCCCTAGCCTGATCTATTCATAAACCCTCCGAACACGGAAGGAGTCGATGGACGCGGCGTGCTTTATCGCAATGAGACGTCGCCCATCCTTGATCGGCTGCCCTGTACGTCTGATTCGGGCACACTTCCCCCTTTTCCCCGAATATCATCGCGCGGGGGACGCTGGGAGCATTTCCTGAAAAACTGTCCCCTGCATTACACCGGCGACCGGGGCAGCGGAGCCCTCAATGTGATGGGCTCAGTTCTTCTGAGTGTTCTATGCGGACATTGGCGCTACGTCCACATCAATGCTGTTCGCGGCGACGGCATCAACCCCGGCCTTCTGGGCATGAAGAAAACAACTACGATGAACTTAAAAATCAATGGGGCTGGGCTGGGTTCACGACCCGCAAACTTGCTCCCTGCCGGATCAGGGCTAATCTTGTTGCCTTGTTTTATAACTGGTGGAGTCTCTATCTTCGCTTTTATGATTCAGAACTCCATCGTGAAGCAATCCGCACTCGTCCCCTGTTAATGGCCGGAGTCAGCCGACAGGTCAAAAGCGGGGTCAACGCACCGTTCGAGTCAGCACAGTTCATGGTATGGGGTCGGAAATCATTAATGCAGTTACCTTGATAAGCAACGAGATGCATCAAATCATGTCCATTACGGAGCAATGGAGCGTCTCTCAACGCTGGAACCTGTTGCTTACCCGTTTGCTGAAACGCTGGCTGGGCGAAAAATGGCTTCCTGCAGAAGCCGAGCCCCTGCTTAGCGGCTGAAAATCATCAACCGTTAAAGAATCTCAATCCATTAAAGCCTATGCGCCAATAGCGCACGAATCCGTGTGCCCATTGCCGTTTTTAGGATCATAATTTACCGAATTCCCGACACCGACTCGGCTTCATCCCATCCGGTCCGCCCTTGTTTTTTCGACATTTCCCGCTCCGACACCCTTCCGCATAGGTCACGCGAGGAACATCGGCCATCTGCAGCCAGTTCAGGATCACGTATCCATAGAACGAGCCCATTCGGCCAGCTGCTCGATATCCCCGGCGCCAATGATAAGCAACAGATCCCCCGGCATGAGCATCGGTCGAATGGCAGCCCACCCCGATTCGAGATCATTCAGCAGCGTCAGCTTTGTTTGCCACTGCTCAGGAAAGCGGTTCATCAGATCGACCGTCGTTCCGCCCTCTATTGGCGCCTCGGAGGCAGCATAAACCGGCAACAGCCAAAGATGATCCAGCCCGTCAAAGCTGGACGGAAAGTCCGCTCCAAGCGCCAGTGTGCGGGAGAAACGATGCGGCTGAAAAACGCCAATGAGCCGCCTTGGTTTCAGGGCTTTTGCCGTCTGGATAAGTGCAGAAACTTCGGTTGGATGGTGCGCATAGTCCGAGATGATCCGGACTCCGTCGGAATCATAGACCGTCTCAAAACGGCGCCGGACCGATGAAAGAGTCTTCAACGATTCCATTAGCTCCGCACGTGATTTCCATTGCTCACCAACTGCAAGAGCCGCGGCGGCATTCCATTGGTTATGCTGACCGGGAAGCGAAATAGAAAAGGGTTCAGACGGAAGCGTGAACGGCCGGCAGATCGGGTTAGAGGCACAAAGCGGGCCGGCAATTGGATCGTCAGCCCGATAAAATACCCATTTGCGCGTATTCCGGATCAACTGCTCAAAACAACCCACGAATGCGGTCTCCGATGCGTGGTGCTCCATATGGTCGTATTCGATATTGGTAACAATCGCATAATCAGGCGTATAGCCGGCCACGGTTCCGTCGGATTCATCGGCCTCAACCACCATAAGTTCCCCATCACGGGCAACCGCAGCCTCTCCATCAATCTCCCCTCCCACGCAATAACCACACCCAAGAAGCTGAGCAATTATCGAAGTCGTTGTTGTTTTTCCGTGAGTTCCACTGACCGCAATACAAGTCCGACTGCGCATCAGAGCCGGAAGCACTTCTCCGCGTCGCGACACCGGAATCCCCATCTCAAGGGCGCGCCGGACTTCAGGATGCGAATCAGGAACCGCCGTAGAGCGGATCAGCCAGTCTGTGGACGGAGAGATATGAGTTTCAGCGTGTCCGGCGGAAATTGAAACACCGTGCGTTGAGAGCCACACCGTCTGGCGGTTTGACTGCAGGTCGCAGCCGCTGACCGTAAATCCGCGCTCTTTCAGCAGAAAAGCCACACCAGCCATTCCGATTCCGCCGATTCCTATCAGGTGTACGTGTCCGCCGTTGCCGACAAACCGTTCGGCGCGGTCAACCGCCGTCATGGTTATTCCCCGCCACCCGCTCCAGCAAGTCAGCCAACTGGTCGGCTGCATCCGTCTGAGCCCGTTTTTTCATGGCCATGGACATGCGTTCAAGACGAGCCGGCATCTGGAACACGTTGACGAGATAATCACAAAGCCACGTTGAAGTCAGATCCTCCTGAGCCACAACATCTGCGGCAGAAGAATCCTGCAGCACACGGGCATTGCTCATCTGGTGATCACGGACAGCAAACGGATATGGAATCAAAAGCGCCGGCACCGCAAATGCCGCAAGCTCAGCGCAGGTCGCCGCTCCGGACCGGCAGAGCGCCAGATCGGTTTTCAGATAGAGCCTCTCCATATCCTGAACAAAATGGTGAACATTGGCTTTAACGCCGGCAGCCTGATATATCGCATTAACACTCTGAACATCCTGCATACCGACAATATGCTCGACCTCGATATCAATGCCTTTTCCGGCGGCGGACACGATAGCCTGAGGGACCACTTCATTCAGCACCTGTGCCCCTCGGCTTCCGCCCATGACAAGAATACGCAACGGATCGACGGGATCCCATTCGCGCTGTACATTCATGCTGGCAAGCTGCAACGTTTTCCTCAGCGGAAGTCCCGTGGTTTCTATCTGGGGATGTTTGAGATAAAAGCGCGTCTTATCAAAGCTGACAGCAACCGTATGCGCTTTGCGGGCGAGCAGGGAAACAGCACGTCCAGGCACCAGATTGGCTTCATGCATTACATACGGAATTTTCAGTCGATGAGCCGCCTTGACCGGACCAAACGAGGCATAGCTGCCCATGGCCAGCAGGACATCCGGCCGATTTTTCCGCATAGGAACCAGAGCTGACCGATACGCACTGAGCAATTTCTTTATGGTCAGGAAGCTGCGAAGAGAAAGCCCGAACTGAAAACCTTCCGACGGAACAACCACGACCTTGCCGGACCACCCTTGCACAGCATCACTTTCCACATCCTTACCGGCCAGCCACAACGTAACATCATGCCCCCGATCAAGAAGCACATTAGCCGTCGCCAGTCCCGGAAAAATATGACCGCCGGTCCCCCCGCAGGCCACCCCGATTTTTAACACCTTACCCATAAACTACCCTTTTCAACGAATGAAGGTTCTAGCATGCACACTCTCGGATTTACACGCAAATTTATTGATGAAAGCCAATACAGAACTATAATAGTCCCCATTAAGTAACGGAGTGTACGCCATGGAAGACTTGGATCCGATTAAACTCAAAGAAGAGCTCGACAACTTTAAACGCGAGAAGGAGAAGATTCGCCAGCTGATGGGTCAGATTGGTGGAAAAGAGCAGGCCGAACGCGATAAGTGGGTGAATACCACCTTTATCGTAGCCATCGCGCTGTTGGCCGTAAACGATGTCCTTCACCATATTTGGCATATCCGTGTACCGATCGATACCGAGTTTTCGCTGGTTATCGCGATCCTGCTGGTCTCCATGAAAATTATCTGGATGATGCACAAATCCACAAAGGTCGAACATTTCCAGTTCTGGATCCTGAATTCCATTGAATTCCGGCTTAATGACGTGGCCAAGCAGCTTCGAAACCTCGAAAAGACCGTGATCGAATATCACTCGGGTGAGCTCAAGGAAGAAGAACTTGAACAACCGATTGTCACTGCCATCAGCGAAATGGAATCAGTCCATCCAAAGAATTCCGGCCCGCAATAAGCATCAACAGACGATCCACGCCCAGAGCTACGCCGCCGGAAGGCGGCATACGCCCGAGGGCATCAATAAATGCGTCATCGACTCCATAATCGGTCCGGCCCATTTCCCGTCGACGAGCCGCACAAGCCTCGAAACGGTTGAGCTGTTCAATCGGATCCGTCAGCTCTGAATAGGCGTTGGCAAGCTCGACACCATCAATATATAACTCCCAACGTTCTGCAACCCGGGGGTCGCACTCTTTTCTGCGCGATAAAGCGGCGGCCTCCAACGGATAATCTTTCAGAACCACCGCGCCCCCCAGATCCTTCAGGGCCGGCTCTACTTTTTCCACCAGATCCAGATCAAAACGATCCTCATCATAATTGCTCACAGGATCCCAGCCGGCATACCGACCGAAGGCATCTGCTACCGTTAAAACCGCCCAATCCACCGGCGCACCGTCCCACACATATCTGATCAATTCCCGTGTTTCCTCAAGTATATCGATGTAGTCGGCTTTCGCCTGATACCACTCAAGCATCGTATATTCAGGATTATGCAGGGCGCCGAATTCTCCCTGCCGAAAACACTTCCCGACCTCGAAAATACGCTCGCATCCGGCGGCAAGCAACTGCTTGTGAAAAATCTCGGGCGATGTACGCAAAAACCGGTCACCGCAGGGCTCCGCATCGATATAAAGCTCCATACAGGGCGTCTGCAGCCGAATCGGCGTTTCCACCTCAATATATGAGCGGTCATGAAAAAACGCCCGAATGCGTTGCATCAGGGCGTCTCTCAGCTTTAAGCTTTCCAGCATGGCATCAGCCCTTGGAAACGCGGTCGGAATATTCACCACTGCGGGTGTCAATACGCACCGTATCACCTTCGTTGATGAAGATCGGAACGTTGATCTCGTAACCGTTTTCCAATTTGGCCGGCTTGGCAACATTGGTTGCCGTATCACCGCGGGCACCGGGCTCAGTCTCCGCAATGACCATCTCCACAAAGTTGGGCAACGTAATATCGAGCGGACGGTCATTATGAAACAGGATTTCAACCTGCATATCATCTACAAGGAAAAACTTCTGCTCACCCAGCAACTCGTCGTTCAGACGGGCTTCCTCGAAAGTTTCGTTATCGGAAAAGACATATTCCGGACCATCAATATAGGAAAAGGTGTAATCGCGCGAGATCAGCGCACAGCGGTTAACCTTGTCCACGGAACGGTAGGTTTTATCAAAGGTGTTCCTGGTCACGAGGTTCTTGATCTTGCAACGATAGAGTGCCTGCCCTTTGCCCGGCTTCGAGAATTCAAAGTTGGTGATCATGCACGGATCGCCATCAATCTCGATTTTCAATCCCTTCTTCAAATCGGATGCGTTATACATTTAGTTATCCTTTCGGTGTTTATACGCTTAAAAAGGCCGGGTACTATGCCCAAACTCCCCAGCCCTGCCAAGTGCGTATTTTCTGATTTTGGCAATTCCCTGCAGAAGTTTTTGAATGAAAATCATGGCAACGGGAACTAATATAGGTAATTCTAGGAGCGTCTATACCAAGCAGTGTATATAAGTCAGGATACACAAGGAGAGATTGAGATATGAAAAGAACACTCTTGATGCTGTTGTCGATGGCCGTGCTCATCGGATTTGTTTCCACTTCACACGCCGATAAGAAACGTGAACCGAAGAAAAGCCGGGTTAACACGATTCTTAAGCAAATCGGTGGAGATCATTATCCCGAAGGGATGGAACTCGATGATCTCGGAGCGGTAAAAACGACCCTCGAAGATGAAACCGAAGGAAATTACCGCTGGTATTATTGGATTTTCGTCGGTGAGTTACCGGATGACGGCGGATACCATGTGATCATTTTCGACAACAGCCCGGAGCCCAATTATCTCGGATACTATGCGACGAGTCTAAAACCTGCAGAGACCGGACTGGAATTCATCAGCTTTGAAGTCGAAGACCAGGGCGGTGCTCCGGATCCGAAGACCGATAGACTCGACCGAAAATCTATTGAGCTCACCGCAAAAGGGCCTGTAGCGCGTCTGACGATTCCGGGGCTGGGCGACGATCCCTGTGAATTTGTACCTGCCCCGGAACCTGAAAAAGAGGAAACGGCAACAGCGGATGATTCATCGTCTTCAAGTAGCTCCAGCTCCTCCACCACGAAAGCCAAGAAGATTAAGCCGGTATACCGCACCTGGCACATTACCCTGGGCGACAAGGTAATCGAAGTGGAATCAGCCATTTACGTTTCCTACAAAAATGGCCTCGTTACCATCAAGGATGCCAAAACCGGTCGTACAGTCAGCAAGCCGCTCCGCGATTTCTCGGATGAAGACCGCAAATATCTGCAGGAACTACTGAAGTAATTTTCTCGAGCCCCCATCAAAGGCCGTCTCAAAGACGGCCTTTTCTATTTTAGGAGATCTTTTCATGAAAAACTATACTGCACAGGAAGTAGCCGCCACGATTGATCACGCCGTTCTTAAAGCAAACCAGACGGAAGATGCCGTACGGAATGATGCCGCGATGTGTATTAAGTTCGGCGTAGCCAGCATGTGCGTTCGCCCCTGCGATGTCCGACTGGCAGCCGGACTCCTGAAAGATTCATCCGTCAAGGTTTCCTGCGTCCTCAGCTTTCCTCATGGGGACGACACCACCGCAGTCAAGGTTTATCAGGCACGGCAGGCCATTGAAGACGGCGTTCAGGAAATCGATATGGTGATGAATATCGGCCAGTACCTCTCAGGGAACCGGGATATCGCTCTGAACGACATCAAAGCCGTAGCAGAAATCTGCCACGCACACGGAATTTTGCTGAAGGTTATCCAGGAAAGCTGTTACCTGAATTCGGATCAGGTGGCCGATGCCTGCAGGCTCGCCCACGAGGCCGGCGCTGATTTTGTAAAAACGTCCACCGGATTCGGTCCATCATCCGCCACGCCTGAAGTCATACAGATCATGGTCGATACGGTCGGAGGGAAGATGGGCATCAAGGCCTCCGGCGGCATTCGCAACTGGAATCAGGCGGTTGGCTATCTGGAACAGGGCGCTACCAGACTGGGAATCGGGGCCACCCGAACAGTGCTCGAAGGCGGCATAGCCGACAGCTCCTACTAAGAAGCTATTTTTGCAGAGACCGCCACATCGACCTCGGTCGCAGGTTTGCTGGTGAACACAAAATCAACGCGTCCGGCACCGAAAGCCCGACTGATTGATTCAAGCGTAGACTTGGCGGATTTCTGAACCTCGGACTGAATATTGTTGATCAATTCCAGGGCCTGCTGCTCTGCATGACTCTTGGCGGCATTGACCAACTTGTTTTTATCTTCTTCCGAGAATCCACCGCCGAGAAATCCATTCAGCAGATCCGGCAACAGCCAGGGAAACAGCTTAGCCCCCTGCTCATCATAAAAGCGGATATCGCGTATATTCACCTCGTAGTCGCATGGGGGCATGGTTATCGAATAACCGTCCGTACCGCGCGAGCTGATTTCAAACCGAGGACTCTGGAGGTTATAGCGAAAATCGATGGCAAACTCAAAAATCATGGCCATCTTCTTATTGCTAAGCACCCAGCTCAGATACCGGCTGCCAACCTCTCCCCAGGTGTGGTCGGTTTCCGTGACGATCTCCTTTGTCAGCACCTTGTAAACCGACAGCTGACCAATCGACCGCAGTTGCTCGATACTTGAGAATACCTGAACATTTGCCGGCCTATCCTGTTTCCGAAAACGGAGCACAAACCATACAACGCCCATCAGCACAACCGCAACCACCACACCGAATAAAAAAGCATCCATAAATCCTCCCGGAAATCCAGAGACGACAGTATCCACGAAACACATCAACCGGTCACTCACTGTCTACTTCAAAATCAAGGATAAGCGGCAGGTGATCGGAGAGCTGAACCTGCGGCATCTGAAATTCTGTGACCCGAATCTCGGGACTGTGCAGAATAAAATCGAGATGTCGCCGCGGATTTCGGCTGGGATATGACGGTTGCAGATCTTTGTCTGCATTTTTCAACCCGCTCGCAGACATCAGCAACCGGATTTCGTCTTCCCCCATGAATGCGTTAAAATCGCCGGCAACGATATAGGGCCGATGTGTTTCCTTGATCATATTGTACAGGTGCAGAATCTGCGCCTGCCGAGCCTTATAGCTCAGCGCCAAATGAACCAGAAAGAAGGTTACTTTTTCCAGTTCCAGCTCAATAACGAGCTTTTTCATGCCCCGCTCGAAGTAGTGAAACTTTTCTCCATGAATCGTGTCTTTTGCCAAAAAAGCATTACCCTGCTTGTTATACACGGGAATGCGCTGCCAACGGGAATTCGCGGCATATTTTGAACAGTAGGCATGGAAATGCCCCAGCTCATCAGCCATGAGTTCTACCTGGCTCTTTCGACCGGATCGATAGGAACCACTGTCAACCTCAACCAGCCCTACTACGTCAGGATTATGCGTCTTGATAAACTGCGTTATCTCATGCAGGTGAGTATGCGTCCGGCCCAGCAGTCCAAGAACAGGCAGCTTTCGTTGATTTCCGTGGGTTCCGTAACAGATGTTGTAAAGCAGGAATCTCATATGCATAAATCTAGTCACTTAAATTGGGATGACAATACTTCCCGCCCACTTTTAACTATGCTTTCGCGGTTGATGCCGATAGCATAATTGCATGGAAGGAAGCATCTCTGTTTATGGATTTTGGGTGATTATCAGCACCCTGCTCCACATTGTGGCGTTCACCGGGGTTTGCCTGCATGCTCTGCAACGGCGCAGGAATGCAAGCGCCACCATTCTCTGGATTTTTGTTGCATGGTCATTCCCGCTGATAGGTCCGTTGCTGTATCTGTCATTTGGCATTGATCGGGTTCCTAATAAAGGACTCCGGAAGAAGGCGGCCAATCAATTGATGATGGACCGTCGTCGGACCCACCACAAAGACGCGTCATCCTTTGTGGCATGGCATTATGGATTCAGCAGCAACTACGCTGAAATCAAAAACGAATTCAGCCAACGATTGAACCGATCCCTGAACAGCCTTAATACCGAACACCCCCTGCTGGATGGAAATGCCATCCAGCCGCTTTGCGGCGGTGATGAAGCCTATCCCCTGATGATTGAGGCAATTCGCAGCGCGACAAAACATATTCACCTCCAGAGCTTTATTATCTACAGAGACGCAACCGGCCGTCAGTTTCTTGATGAACTGAGAAAAAAGGCGGATGAAGGCGTCGAAGTCCGACTTCTGTTTGACCGCTTTGGCTCCACCCATGCTTATCTGAGCGGCATGTTTAGAAAATACCGCAGAATTCCGAACTTTCACGTCTGCGGATGGACTCAGGCCAATCCGCTAAAACGACAGTTTCAGATCAACCTGCGCAACCACCGTAAAAACCTGATTGTCGACGGCCATATTGCCTTTTTCGGTGGAGTGAATATTTCCGGAGAAAACACCTCAGGAAATGACCGCAAAGCCATTCGCGACTATCACTTCAAGGTTGAGGGCCCTCTGGTTCATGAACTTCAGCTGTCATTTCTCCGGGACTGGTTTTTCATGACCGCAGAACCCATTGATCAGCTGCTGAATGAAATACACTTCCCGAAAATACTATCGACGGGCCATGCCCGTGCGCGCCTGATTGACAGCGGGCCATCGGATCCCCGAGGACTGGCCAGTGAGACGTTTTTCAACACCATCACTCTTGCCTGTCGACAGATCCTGATCGTGACACCCTACTTTGTTCCGACCAACGAGATTATCCAGGCACTGCGTTCTGCCGCTCATCGCGGAGTAGACGTGCGCCTTGTTCTCCCCGAAAAGAACAACCACCATTATGCCGGCATGGCATCAAAAGCCCTTTACGAGGAACTACTGACCTCCGGCGTACGAATTTACGAGCGAAACCCGCCATTTATCCATGCAAAGGCGCTTGTTGCCGATGATTCCATTGCACTGGTTGGCACCGCGAACCTTGATGTGCGCAGCCTTGAACTTAACTATGAAACCACCGTGCTCATCGAAGATGACAACGCGATTGGAAAACTTAAGCAGATGATCCACGAAGATATGGATGAAAGTAAAGAAATCCTGCTGAACACATGGATTAAACGACCTGCCGGCCAGAAACTGGCAGAAAATCTATGCGCACTGATGACGCCGGTCCTCTGATCAAGAACAGAGAATACGGGTCTTATTTAAGGAGACCTGCGTTGCCGCCGATCCACTCCTGAACCTTATACTCAGGCAAAGGTTTTGAGGGATCGCGCTTGAACTGAACAACGAGATCTTCACCCGTTCCCCGGTATGTTTTACGATCTGGGATAACCTTTCTGCCATCCCACGCCACAAGGCGATATACACTGTTCTTACGAGACGGCCAGGAAATCGTCACCAGACCCTGATGATTTTGCGTTGCGGTCACGTTAGGAATATAAACATATTCCGGAACAGGCTCCGTACTGGCACACCCCAAACCCATCGCGAAAAAAGAGAGCACCAGCAACCATCCGGCGCCCTTGATCCATTGCTTATTCTTCTCTTTCATCATCCATCCCTATTGAGGCGGCATCGTCATCCAGCAAAACCGCGCCTTCTTCATCAGCAGCCGCTTCCCCGATAATAACAGCTTCAGGAACCGCATTGGTGAATGGATTTTCTACTGCAGCATCTATATTTTGCTCATCAGAGGGACCGGCCTCATCCTGTAAAGAGGAAGGGAGCTCCCCCGTAGGAATCAAATCATCAACCGGATCGAGCACGACGGGCTCCGGAACATCTTCCGGAGGTGCTGGGGCTCTGAGTGTGACCAGATAACGAAAATCCGACATTCCTGCCTCCCCGTTATTCCCGAGGTTATCCTTGAATTGCTTTTGGTACCACGCCACATTCAGTCCGTCTGGATTGATGCTGCTCATTGGAATTCCATAATTCCCGGAAAACCACTTCCAATCCTTGTACTTAAAGTCATAACAGCGACCGATCAGGTGAAGCAGAGCCCGCGGCTCAACCGTACCAATCCGATACACCGTACTGCACCACTTTTCGCTTGGCACAAGAACATCCGGAATTGTTTTTCCGGAAACCTCTACCAGAACGGCCGCCGTCGGAGCCACTGGAAAAAAGGTTCCTTGCTGATACGCCTCCCCGGAAATACCGACCCATTCATTCCCATTCCAGCCCTGCAGCACGATTGCACCATTGGGATGAACGGTATAGGTAAGCAGTAATGTCGGCAACCGGTTGCCGACATCCACCCCGATTTTAACAGGAACATCCTCTCGGGGCACCAGCAGCAGGGTGATCTCCTTCGCGGCGTCCGAAATCAACGGAGCAAACGCGCCGGATATAAAAAGAAGAACGATCAGCAATCTGAACCTTTTCACGGGAAGCTCCTTATTCCGCCGCAGGGGCCGCCGAAACAGCACGACCTCCCAGTTTCTGATCAATCATCATCAGGCCGCCCTTATCGTTGCCGACCATTCGCAATGGATTGAGAACATCCTGAACATTGGCTTCTTCTTCGACCTGCTCCGTAACATACCACTGAAGAAAGGCCTGTGTGGCATAATCCCTTTCATCAACAGCGAGCCCCATCAGATTATGAATGGATTTCGTGATGAACTGCTCATGCTCAAGTGTCTTTTCAAAAATCTCAAGCGGAGTGCCGAATTCCTTTGGCGGCTCTTCAATCATCTTAAGATCGACTTCTCCGCCCTGATCGAGAATGTAGTCGTACATCTTGGTCACATGAAGGTTTTCTTCTTCATACTGGAGGCGCATCCAGTGCGCAAAGCCCGGAAGACCGGCCGTGCTGCAATACGCCGACATCGCCAGATAGAGATACGCTGAGTAGAATTCTTTGTTTACCTGCTCATTGAGAGCCTTCTGCATGTCCTTAGAGATCATTTTATATTTTCCTGTTTATATATAATTAACATTAACCCCAAATTATTCCGTGCAGTAGTCCCCGTTTGCACGTCGTGCCGACTCGACCGTGTTGTAGAGCAGCATCGTAATCGTCATCGGCCCTACCCCGCCCGGCACCGGTGTAATCAAAGAAGCCTTCTCTTTAACCGCATCAAAATCAACATCACCGACCAGCCGATAGCCCCTCTCCCTCGATGCATCTTCAACCCGATTTACGCCGACATCAATTACCACGGCCCCTTCCTTTACCATGTCAGCAGTGACGGTATTCGGCCAACCGGAGGCAGCAATGATAATGTCGGCCTGCCGAGTGTGAAAAGCCAGATCACGGGTACGGGTATGGCACAGCGTCACCGTCGCATTTGCCCCATCCTTCTTTTGAAGGAGCATATTAGCCACCGGCTTTCCGACAATATTACTTCGTCCGACCACGACTACGTGTGCCCCGGAGGTCTCAACACCGCTACGCTGAAGGAGTTGAATCACGCCATGGGGCGTGCACGGCAGAAAGGCATCTTCGCCGACCACCATTTTCCCGACATTCATCGGATGAAAACCGTCCACATCTTTGTCCGGATCAATCGCCAGCAGGATGGCGGATTCATCAATGTGCTGAGGAAGCGGAAGCTGAACGAGAATCCCGTTAATTTTAGGATCCTTGTTCATTCGATCAACCAGGCTCAACAGCTCATCCTGTGTTGTTTCAGCCGGCAGGCGGTTATCATCCGAAAAAATACCGATTTCTCCACACGCTTTTTCCTTGGCGGAAACATAGGACTTTGACGCCGGATCCTCACCGACCAGTATCACGCCCAGGCCGGGGACGATGTTCTTTGCCTTCAGTGCGATGACCTCTGCCTTGAGCTCCTCGCGAATCTGAGCAGCCACCTGCTTCCCATCAATAATTTTAGCACCCATTGATCAATACATTCCTTTTACATTCTATTTAATAAAGCGGAGGCACAGAGGATAGGTGTATTCCCGCCCCTCACTGGCCTTGATAGCTCCGAGAATCATGCAGATAAAGCCGAATAGCACGAGAGGAACAGAGAGAAGAAACCCAATAAAAATCGTCATCAAAAGAAGACATGCGGCAGCGTAAATCAGCAGACTGATCTGAAAATTCAGGGCCTCTTTCCCCTGACTGTCGATCAACGCCCCGTCTTCCCGTTTGAGCAGCCAAAGAATGAGGGTTGCCAAAACCCCGGCTCCGGGAAAAGGAAGTATGATCTGGGAGAATCCAGCAAGATGGCATGCCATCGCCCAGTTGCGCTCAGTACGGGAAGGCCCTGCGGACGATTCCACTACAACATCTTTCGCGTCTTTCAGCTCATTCTGATCCATACATCACTCCTACTGAAAATGTGAGTGAAGCATACATCCGCACCTTGATATCAGCAAACCTCATTTCATTTTTTGAGGAAAAGATGTATCCCCCAACCAGATTGAGGCCGATCGTCATCAACCATATTGCCCTCGCAAAAAGGAGAACAGATGTGAACAAAAAAGCCTCCCGATTGAGAGGCTTTTTTGACGAACATGTATGAGCCGAACTATTCAGCAGCAGTTTCAGCGGCTTTTTCAGCAGCTTTCTTTGCATTGCACTTTTCAGCACAGGCTTCGCATTTTTTCTCCGAAGTGCACTTTTCGCATTTTTTAGCTTCGGTCTTTTTATCGCACTTGGCCTTTTCAACCTTCTTTTCTGCAGTGCAGGCCGTGCATTCTTTCTTTTCTGCCTTTTTCTCGGCCTTCTTTGCGCTGCATCCGCAAGAATCACATGCCAGCGCAACAGATCCCGCCATCATTAATGCAACCGCGGCAATACCCACTATCTTCTTCATACCAATCTCCTGTTTGAATTGACCACTTCAATACAAGACCATATCGGTCAGCTTTTGTTCAGAGAATAGTTGGAAAATATTTTTTGTCACGGATTTCTTCGGCAAAATAAGCTGCGTTAACAAGGCATGCCTAAATAATCAGACACTCGGTCATCCCTGAAAATGGCCAAACAGTCGATCAACAAAAGCCATGTCATCGTCATTCAGCTCAAGGGAAAGCGCACCAAGATTACAGAGCATCTGCCGATCATTTCTGAATCCAGGAATAACGCATGCAACATTCTGATGATTCAGGACATAGCGAAGGGCCACTGCAGCAAGAACCTCCGTCGATGAGCCAAATCGGGCTTTGAGTTCCACCAACTTTGGCCGTAACTCGCGCAGATACTCAGAATGAAAGCGGTTATCGGATGCACGAATGTCTCCGTCAGCAAACTGCGGAGGATTTTCAGGGTCAAACTTATCGAGCAACAGGCCCTTTTGTAAGGGGCTGAATGCAACAAAAGACATTTTCTTTTCAGCAAGAAGTCGCCCCACCCGGCTTTCCGGCTTAATGAAGTCCGGCCCGAGAATATTACCCCATGATTGCAAAACCGAGGGATTTACAACGGGTACCGCCCGCTCAAAGTCAGCTTCGGAATAAGCGGACTGTCCTTTTATCCGAATCTTTCCCTCTTTTACCAGCTCATCCAGCGCTTCCGCGGCACCTTCAAGCCATTCGCCGTTCGGTCCGAAGTCGCCATGATGCAGATAGTAGATATCGATATAATCGCGCTGAAGGTTTTTCAGCGACTGCTCGCACTGATGTCGGATATGCAATGGATCGTATGCATGTTCCGCAGTACCTCGAAAATGGCCGACTTTCGATGCGATAACAAAATCTTCTGATTTCAGACCCAGCTTTTTCAAGACGCGAGCCAGCATACGTTCCGCCTGGCCAAGACCGTAAACATCAGCGTTGTCAAAGTGGTTGACTCCGGAATCCACAGCACGTTTTACCGCAATAGTCACTTCAGCTTCATCAACGCCGGTCCACCCCGTCGGTTGACCTCCCTCCGCCCAACTCGGACCCCCCATCGTCCAGCAGCCGAGACTGATTTCTGAAACCTTGATATCGGTTGTTCCCAACGGACGGTATTTCATGCGGTCATCCTCATCATATTTTCAGGGTGTCAGGATCAGTTGTAACTCAGTCGCATTTCCCGTGCAGCCTTCACCTCGTCCAGACGGCCGACGGGGGTCGTAACCGGCGCCGCATGCAGTTGATCGGCACCATTCTTTGCAATTTCAAACAGCTCTTCAACGACGCTGACGAAATGATCCAGCGTATCGCGATCTTCTGTTTCGGTCGGCTCAACCATGAAAGCTTCCGGCACATTAAGCGGAAAATAAACCGTTGGAGGATGGATTCCACGGTCAATCATTCCCTTTGCCAGATCCAGCGTGTGCACGCCGTACGGAGCCAGGCATTTTCCGGAAAAGACAAACTCATGCATACAACGCCCCCTGTATTCCTCACCAAAGAGCGGGCGCAGTTTTTCCTGCAGATAATTGGCATTGAGCACGGCCCGATTACTGGTCCCCAGCATTCCATCGCGACCAAGCGAAAGGATATAGGCATATGCCCGGGCAATCACCCCGAAGTTTCCATAAAACGGCGCAATATAGCCGATGCTTTTCGGTGCATCATAATTCAAGGCATAGGTGCCGTCATTGGTCTTAACAACACGGGAAATCGGGAGATATTCGCGCAACTTTTCAACAACACCCACCGGCCCGGAACCCGGCCCGCCACCGCCGTGCGGAGTGGCAAACGATTTGTGAAGATTGAGGTGGCAGATATCAAAACCCATGTCGCCGGGCTTGTAACGCCCCATGATCGCATTAAAGTTTGCGCCGTCATAATACATCAGGCCGTCTACCTTGTGCACGGCGTCACAGATTTCACGGATGCGCGTATTGAATACACCGAGCGTATTCGGGCAGGTCAGCATGACGCCGGCGGTTTTTTCATTCAACGCCTCAAGGAAGAGATCAAAATTCATCATCCCTTTTTCATCCGAAGGAATCGTCACCACCTTATAGCCGGCCAACTGGGCACTGGCAGGATTGGTCCCATGTGCCGAGTCGGGAATAATAATGTGGTCTTTCTCGTTGCCCCGATCCTTGTGATACGCCGCCATGATCATCACACCGGTCAGCTCCCCGTGGGCGCCGGCCATCGGCTGCAAAGTAAACTCATCAAGCCCGGTGGCTTCCGACAACAACCGTTCTGTATTATAAAGCACCTGAAGCGATCCCTGTGTCAGCAGGCCACCGCCGCGCAGCTGAGGCCACAGCGGATGTACATCGGTCAACTCCGGCATATTCGCCGCCGCTTCACAGGCTTTCGGGTTATATTTCATCGTGCAGGATCCCAGCGGATAAAAATGGGTATCCACAGAAAAATTGAGACGCGAAAGAGCGGTAAAGTGACGAACCACTTCCGCCTCCGAAACTTCCGGCAATTCCGCCGGCTTACTTCTGAGATACTTGGAAGGAATTTCTTCGGTCGGGGAAATCCGGATCGAAGACATTTGAACACCGGGACGACCGGGCGACGATTTTTCGTAAATAAGTTTCATAGGAAAATCCTTTTAGACCTTCATCGCGCTTTCAAGCTTGGCAACCAGAATATCGATCTCTTCCTTCGTCCGTTTTTCCGTGAAGGCCAGCAGAAGAATATTCTCCATGCCTTCATAGTAGCGGCCGACCGGAAATCCGGCGGCAATACCCTGATCAACGAGCGCACTGACCACCTCCGCCGCATCACGGGGCAGACGGACCGCAAACTCATTGAAAAAACGGCGATTAAAGGCCGGCTCGACACCGGGGATCTTGGTGATCTTATGCCATGCATAACTTGCGCGGTCCATGCAATCGCGCCCGACTTCCAGAAATCCTTCGCGTCCGACCAGCGACAGATAAATAATGGCCCGCAACGCACAAAGCTGCACATTCGAGCAAATATTCGATGTCGCCTTTTCCCGACGGATATGCTGTTCGCGCGCCTGCAGAGTAAGCACATATCCGCGCCGCCCCTCGGCATCTGTGGTTTCACCGACAATGCGCCCCGGCATCTTGCGAACCAGCTTTTTTGTGGTGGCCATGAATCCAAGATAGGGCCCCCCAAAATTAAGCGAAAGACCCAGGCTTTGTCCTTCACCGGTCACAATATCAGCGCCCATGGCACCGGGTGTTTCAACATGGGAAAGAGCCTGCGGATAAACCGACATGATCGCCAGCGCCTTTATTGCATGCACCTGCTCAATCAGCTCCGAGAGATTATCCAGACATCCGAAGAAATTCGGATTCTGAAACACGACCGCCCCGACGGTTTCATCAAGCGCCGCCTGATAGGCCGCACGGTCCGCAATGCCGCCGCCGGACAGCTTTACTTCCTGATAATTCACCGACAGGTTCTGCGTATAGCAGCGCAGCATTTTGCGATAAATCGGACTGACGCCTTCATCAACCAGCACCTTGTTGCGTCCCGTATGACGCAGCGCCATCATAATACCCTCAAAAAGCGCCGTTCCGCCGTCAAATAATGACGCATTGGCCACTTCCATTTCCGTAAGCCGGCAGATGGCCGTCTGATATTCAAAAGCCGCCTGCAACGTGCCCTGCGATGCCTCCGGCTGATATGGCGTATATGCCGTATAAAACTCACCGCGGCTCGACAGCGCATTCACTGCGGCCGGAATATAGTGATCGTAAAACCCAGCGCCGCAAAAATTAACAAGATTGGTTGAGTTTTTCCGGGCGATTTTACGGATATGCTGCATCATCTCCATTTCGGAGAGACCCAGCGGAATATCCATTTCGTCTGATCGAAGATCGGCAGGAATCGCCGAAAACAGATCATCAAAATCCGCGATTCCCAGAGTTTCAAACATAGCGAGCTGATCCTGCTCGCTGGTTGCACAAAACGGCGTCTTTTTCATCTATTCACACTTTCACAATCAATCATTTCCGGGCAGATCCATCCGTATAAAACGGAAGGCTGACCACCTCCGCTGGAAACTGTTTTCCACGGATTTCAACATCCAGCATGGTTCCTACGAGAGCACATTCCGGCTTTACGAATGCCATCGAAACGGCCACACCCAGACTCGGAGCCAGAGAACCGCTGCACACCGCACCGATTTCGTGCCCGGCCAGAAACACTTTATCATGTTCGCGGGCCGCCCGCTTAGAGGTCAGCTTCAGACCAACGAGCAACACGTCCGGCGCATCGAGATCAGCAACGATTCGATCCTTGCCGACAAAATCCTTTTTCAGGTCGATAAACATTCCGCGCGATGTCAAAGCCGGACTCCGCATTTCCGACAACTCGTGCCCATAAAGCGAATACCCCATTTCCAGACGGAGTGTATCGCGGGCGCCGAGTCCGGCCGGCTCAACAGAAGCATGAGAAACCAGCCGGTTCCAGAGAGATTCCACGCATTCATTCGGCAGATAAATCTCATAGCCAAACTCCCCGGTATACCCGGTCCGGCTCAGGATGAAGGAATATTCCCCTGCATCAAACTCCTGAAAACGGAAATAGCCCAGATCCGGAAGCAGACATCCAAGCACTTCCTCGAGCGCGTCCCGGGCTCCGGGTCCCTGAATATCAATTTTCGCCATCGAATCGGACAGATCCGTAAAGGTTGTTTCCGTAGAAATATTTTGCCGAATCCAGGCCGCATCCTTATCCCGGGTACCGGCATTAACGACCAGCATGTATCGGTCCTCATCCATCCGGTAGCAGGTAAGATCATCGATCGTGCCACCCTCATGGTTCAGCAAAAAACCGTACCGAACCTGCCCAATGGCCAGTGAAGAAATACGACAGGTCAAAAGACGGTCAAGATCGGCCATAGCCGAAGAACCGGCAAGCTCGAACTCACCCATGTGACAAATGTCAAAAACAGAGACCTTCGTACGGGTATGTTCATGCTCCTGCATGATGCCTGCATATTGGATCGGCATATCCCATCCACCGAATTCGCCCATGCGGGCGCCGACTTTCAGATGATCTGAATGAAGTGGTGTTTTTTTCATAATTTGCGCACTTTAGGGAATCACCATAAACGCGGCAAATCCAATCTCGGTTCAATAAACAATCACTAAAATTCCCTCTGACAAGACGGCAAAATGAGTTGTGAGCAGGAATTTCTTTGGTAGTTTTAAATAGATGGCCAGATTCGCACATATCAGCTACTGTATACTATTCCTTTTCTACGCATTATTTGTCTTTATCGCCTTCCCGTTCTTTAACATTAATGCCGCGATTCCCTCTATTGTCCTGTGCGGTCTAGGTGCTTGGATTTATGGATCAAGCAAAGGACTCAGGATTGCGTTTGCCATTATAGCATACTTCTATTTTATTTTTGATTATTATGGAGACATCCTGATGATCTATCAGGCAAAGGCATTTGGCACCTTTACGTTTACTTTTGTGGTTATTGGCATTGGATATCTGAAAGAACAGCGCGACAAAGTAAAAACACTTTCCGCTCTGCTGGACCAAAAAGTTTCTGAAAGAACAGAAATGCTCAATCAGTTAATCAGGCAGTTGATTGATGATGATGAATATATCAGAAGGAGTCTGGGACAGGATATTCACGATGGTCTCGGACAAAATCTTACGGGACTCCTAATTTTCAGCAACATCCTGCTGGAAGAAGTTGAAAATCAAGGAATAGACTGCATTTCAGATCTCGAAAGCATTATTCATGGTGTTCAAAAAAATCTAACATTAACCCGCCGCCTGTCACGAACACTGTTTCCTTTCAAAATGATTGAAGCAGGTCTGGACTCTGCGCTGGATGAACTTTCTGCTTACTTCTCTGAAACCACAGATACCACATTCTTGATTAATCTTGACGAGTCAGAGAAAGAGCTTTCCGACTTTAACTTAATTCATTTTTACCGAATAGTCCATGAATGCGTCCTGAACATTCTGCACCATGACCATCCGAAAGAAATCTGCATTGTATTCACCAAACAAAATGCAAAATTCATACTCAACATTACCGCTACAGATTGTGAAAACCCGGACATTACAATTGACGACACGTATATCGAATTGGTCCGTTACAGGGCTCAGTTAATGGGAGGAGAGTTAACGACGGTGCTTAAACCGGATAACTCCTTACAGATTGAATGTTCCACCTCCGCCTTAAAGAACGAACCCTCGCAACAAATGAACCTCATTACAGGTCTAAACCATGCCTAGACCCAATAAACATATCATCTATTACCTGATATCTTGGGCAGCATATATCTTTTTCGTTTATTGGATGTTTCCGGTATTCAATATCACCGTCATGGAGGCATCAATCGCACTGAGCATGTTTGGAGCATGGCTGTTCGGCTACTCCGGCGCGATTTTCACAACCCTTATTACCATTCCATTTCATTACGTGATGTTGCGACATTTTTCAGATACCCCAGCCCTGTGGAATGAGGCATTCAACCCGTTTGGTATATCGTCGCAAATCTTTATTTCCTTCTTGATAGCGCTACTTAGACATACCCGTATAAAGCTTGAAAACCTTAACATTGCCCTTGAAGAAAAAGTCTCCCAAAGAACGGAAGAACTGAACCGTATCCAGAATTATGTCGTGCGAAACAATGAAAGTGCGCAGGTAATGCTGAGTCACATGCTCCTGAATGACATCGGCGCATCCCTGAAGGGACTTCAATCAGACTGCGACCGTTTTCTTAATAAACTTGTATTCAAAAGCAACTCTGTGACGCATCAAACAGCCAAACTGAACGATATGATAAGGCGAAGCACCCTCATGATTGAGACGCTCGGATTCATGGATCATTTTTTCAAAACAGAAGGTTATGACTACACTGATGCACTGAACGATGTGATGCGGCACATGAAGGAATCGACCAAAACAGATTTTATCGTGCGAATAGAACCTGAATCAAAAAAAATCCCCTTGCATATCCAACATCAGCTTTATCGCATTACTCAGGAGGCGATAACGAATGCGGTTCGGCACGGCAAGGCATCCAAAGTTTCGATCGAACTAAGCATCAAAGACGGTCGATACGACCTATCCGTAATCAACGATGGTACACCGATGCCGCCGGACATTGAAAAAGGGCTTGGTATGCGATTGATGCAGCACCGGACCGAACAGCTCGGCGGAACGCTGAACCTGACGCAGCACACAAATGGGAATACCCTGCTTCACTGCACCATTCCGGTTCCAGAGGCATGCTCATAATCGACTTCCAAGCCACTTAAAAAACCGCTAGAAATGCGTCTTTATGAAGGGAGTGGAATGGTGAATTCACTTTTATTGGCGACCCTGTCGGGCGTTTTATACCTAATTGCCTATCATACCTATGGACGATTTCTATCAAGAAAAATATTCCGGATCGATCGCGCTCGTAAGTGCCCCAGCGAAACCCACCATGACGGCATTGACTTTGTGGCCACGGATAAAACCGTCCTGTTTGGTCACCACTTCACGTCAATCGCCGGAACCGGACCGATCGTGGGCCCCGCCATCGCAATTATCTGGGGATGGCTTCCTGCACTGATCTGGATTCTGATTGGATCCATTTTCATGGGTGCGGTTCACGACTTCGGCGCCATGGTCATTTCCCTTCGAAACGAAGGGCGTACAATAGGAGATCTGGCAGGGAATATTATCGGCAAACGGGTAAAGTATCTGTTTCTTCTGATCATCTTTTTTGCTTTATGGATCGTGGTCGCCATCTTCGGCGTCGTTATTGCATCTGTCTTCAGTTTTTATCCGGAATCCGTGGCTCCGGTCTGGGCTCAACTCCCCATTGCCGTGGGACTTGGCTACATCGTGTATAAAAAGGGACGATCACATCTCAGCTCCGGCATCATCGCGACGATGCTGCTGTATGGCATCATGATTGCTGTGGCTCTTTTCCCGTTTAAACTGCCATCCGTCTCCACCGGTGTATGGGTTTTGATTCTGCTGATCTATGCATATATCGCCTCCACATTGCCGGTAACCGCCCTGCTCCAACCGAGGGACTACATCAATGCCTTTCAGCTGTGTGTTGCCATGCTCCTGTTGACGCTGGGCGTGATTATCAAACATCCGCCGATGGTTGCGCCGGCCATGCAACTGGATGCTCCGGGCGCCCCGAACCTAATTCCACTGCTGTTTATCACCGTGGCATGCGGCGCAATTTCCGGGTTTCACTGTCTCGTTTCATCCGGCACTTCTTCCAAACAGTGCGATCTTGAAACCAGCGCAATGCCGATCAGCTATGGCGGCATGCTCCTTGAGGGAATGCTGGCCGTACTGGTGATCCTAGCCTGCGGCGCAGGCATCGGGCTGGGCCTGCAAAAAGGCGATGCCCTGCTTACCGGAACTGCCGCATTCAGCGCCCAATATGAAAGCTGGCAGGCAGCCGGCGGCCTAGGGGCAAAAATTGCAGCGTTTGTATCGGGGGCAACCAACTTGATCAGCGGAACCGGAATCCCTGCTGGAGTCGCCACCACACTGATGGGAGTTTTCGTGGCTTCATTTGCGGCAACAACGCTGGATACGGCGACTCGGCTGCAGCGCTATGTTGTTTCAGAAATTGCCATCAGCTGCAGACTTCCGGCGCTTGGGAAAAAGCATCCGGCAACCTTGATTGCTGTAATCAGTGCATTGCTACTCGCATTTTCAACCGGGGCCGACGGCAAAGGTGCACTCGCACTCTGGCCGCTGTTCGGAGCAGTCAACCAGCTTCTTGGCGGACTGGCCCTGTTGGTGATCACCATCTGGCTGGCCCGGAATAAGATTCCCGTCCTTTTCACAGCAATCCCGATGGTATTCATGATCGCCATGACCGGATGGGCGATGGCGCTGAATCTGGCTCAATTCATGAGAGAGAGCAACTGGATGCTGTTTTCCATCGGCATCGTGATTACCATTCTTGAACTCTGGATGGTGGTTGAAGGAGTGATCGTGCTTGCGCGTTTGCGGCGCAAACCCTAGCCTCACCAAAGAAATGGAGAGAAACATGAACGAACTTTACAAAGAACTATTGTCCTGCATTGGGGAAGACCCCACTCGGGAAGGCCTCGTTGACACCCCGAAACGGGCGGCAAAGGCCATGGAATTCCTGACGCAGGGATATCGGCAAAGCCTGGACGAGGTCATTAACAACGCGATTTTCACGGTTGAAGACAATCACATGATTATCGTTAAGGACATTGAACTATACAGCCTGTGCGAACACCACATGTTGCCTTTTTTCGGGAAGTGCCACATTGGATATATTCCGGAAGGCAAGGTTCTTGGCGTCAGCAAACTCGCGCGAATCGTCGATTTGTTTGCCCGCCGCCTTCAGATTCAGGAGCGCCTGACAAATCAGGTAGCCGGCTCGCTCATGGAAACTATCGCGCCGGAAGGCGTCGGCGTAGTTATTGAAGCCCAGCACCTGTGTATGATGATGCGCGGAGTCGAAAAACAGAACTCCTGCATGGTCACATCCGCCATGCTCGGAAGCTTCCGGAGTGACCAGTCGACCCGCAACGAATTTCTTAAACTGATCGGCAGATAGGCGCCGGATGCCGGGTCAAGCGCCCGGCTTATTAAAATCCGCTTGAAATGCTGGCGTCAGGGAAGGCCGAGATGCCGATCGAGAACATGATGCTGTGGTCGTTATCATCGTAAAAATGATATCCAAGACCATAGCGCATGCAGCACCAGTTCACATAACCGCCCACCGAAAACTCTTCGATATCCTGATCCTGATCCTCAAACCGGGCATAGCCGTAGAATGAAAACCGGCCATCAGGATAGAGATCAACGCGCGGCGTCCATAGCGACTGATCCATGCGTCGCCAGTACAGATGCTCGAGGGAAAGCTTCAACTCGTCGCTTCTGCGATGCGAAATTCGTGTATTGTAGAATGGAACCGTTCCATTATTCCAATCAATCTCGCCATCCATATCCACCACCGTGCGGCGAGTCAGCGGCATCCGGGCATTTACAAACAGCGGACCGAAATTATTGGAGCCACCGTCACGATCAACGAGATAGTGCGTATAAAGATCAACATCCATGAAACGGGCAACTCGTCCGGAGCGCCTCGTCTGCAACACATTCCTTAAACCGACACGCATCCGGTTTTCATCGGACAGCAGATCTGCAGCATCGAATCGATAGATACGATTCGTTTTCAGCGACGAATCTGCATACATATAATCCATATAAGGCTCTATCTTATGCCGAAGGCCCTGACCATACCATGCTTCCTGATCCGAGAGCACCCGGGCGGCCTGCATAGAAACCTCCAGTCCGGCGCCGGCAATCCCCCGATACTCGTCCGACCGATCAACGGCGTTTTTCGAATAGTAGGTTGCCCGATAACTTCCACGCGGAATCACATTAACAAAGCCGATCCGCTGCGGCATATAGACCGTGTTAAGCGAGTCAAGCCGTACAGAATCGAATGGAATCATCGCATTCGTTGAGGAATAGACGCGTTCCAGATGCGATACGCTGTTCTGGCTTTCGAAAAAGAACGGGCTGTTCGGAATGCGCCGGCGATAGAAATCGAGAGAATATTCAACCCGGTCGGTGTTGTCATAAAAGTCATTCAGCCGATAGTTGGCAAAAGCCTCGCTACCGAGAAATTCGTTGCCATACAACCATGACACATAGTTTTCCGGCTGGGCGTAGAGACGATACTCAGAACGGAAATACTCCTTGGTCACCACCGGATCACTGAGATAGTTCCATTTGGTGTTCACATAATGCGTGTCGGAAAAATGCTGCAGGTTTTCAACCCGAAGCCGATAACGGTCCGAGCCGAGGTCCTTGTGGTTGAACTTGCTGTGCGGATCCTGATCCGAGAGATAAAACGCTTCTGCCAATCCCTCCGCATCGATTGAATTCCAACCGAATCCCTGCCCCAATCCGACGCCGCGCTTCTGATACAGGTTCAGGTCCGTGTAGGATGTGAACGGATCCGACAGAGGAACGGTTGCCCGAACCAACCCATACGCCCCCCACTCGCTGCCGAAACCACCACGGAAGGTGAAAATGCTTTTTTCCAGCGTTTGGTGCCACACGGGCATATAGAAGATCGGAACCTTCCCTGCATAAAAAACGGCACCATGCGCAGTCAGGTGTTTTTCATCAACGAGACGCGCCTGCTTTACCTGAACCCGGTAGTGAGGATGAGCCTTGGAACAGGTGGTAAACGTGGCCCCTTTAAGAAGATATTCATTGGTCGAAACCCGTTCTATATGATCCACACTCATAAGAACCGGATCAAAGTTCAGAGAAGACGGCCCGAAATTCCCGGTCTGCGTCAGATAGTTATAATCCAGTACAGAACCATTCCAGAGTACATCATCACGCTCAAAGTGAATGTTTCCCTCCAGATGAATGTCTCCGGTCTCTTTGTTGCCCGAAAGACGGTCTGCGGTAATCACGGCATTCTCAAACCGACCGGTCACGCCGCCACTGGCATAGATCGTATCATTGGTAAATTCAAGGCGCGGAGCCTGAATTTCAAATGGTGTCTGCGGAATTTCCCGCGGCACCACGAGGTCTGACGCACGAACCGCAGAGAGCGGAACGACCAAGGACAAAAGGAAAAGAATCTTGCGCATAACCCGGCTCCTTAACCGAACGGAAGAGGTTTGGAGTGCGGCACAACCGGATCGTCCTCCTCCGGTTTGTTCAGCAGTTCCTCCAGTTCAGAAATGCGCTCTTTTGCATCCGGAATACGTTCGCTCAAGGGATATTCCGAAATCACAGCCTTATCATACAAAATGGCGGCGTCCGGTTTTTTAGGCACACGGGCATAGAATCCGGCGGTTTCAAAAAGAGCCGATGCTCGGACTTCATACAGCGAGTTCCGCAACGTAATAATATCCGGGTTGTATCGGGAATCCGGATAGGTATCCAGAAAGACCGTGCTGGCCGTCAACGTTCGGTCCAGCATTTCAGGGCTGTTCGGATATTCCTCGCGCAGCAGGTTGAGGCACTGCAGCTGATTCCATGCGGCATCTTCGGCAAAACGGCTGTCCGGATAACGGTAGCCAAGCAGGCTATACGCGGAAATGGCCAGCTCATACTCTTTCGCATCCTGCTGACATTGGCCGATCAGATACTGCACCTCCGGCGCACGCCCCCACTGCGGGCCATTCCGGATAATCTGCTCAAGGTATTTAACGGCATATTCCGGCGCACGGAATCCACCGAAAAACAGGCGCATGCGCCGGCGGTTCATCACCTTCACCGCGATATTATACTGGCTTTCCAGCACGGCATCATACTCCGCCATCCGGCTGGAATAGTTATCGATCAGGAACTGGTACGCCTGAAACGCATCATCCAGATCGCCCTGCGCCAGCAGGATATCTCCGCGAGCGCGGGCAGCCAGCGGAGCCTCCTTGCTGTTGGGCCAACGCCGGACCAGATAGAGCATGCGACGGTCTGCCTTTCGCAGACGCCCCTGATTCTGCGTCTCTCTTGCATAAGTCCACTGCTGTTCCGGCGTTTCCATCTTTCGATCAAACATTGATCGCCAGGTTCCGCGCCCCTTCTCCACCAGGACATAAGGCGACTCTTCCGCCGGAGCCGTCTGCACAAACGCGGCCGATACAAGAACGGCAAGGAAACTCATCAGATAATATGAAGATATACGCATAGTTTCTGAAATGTAGAGTACTGCGCGCCAATGGGCAACCCGCAATACTCTGCACCCTTCGGATTAATAGCTCTTGGCGAAAACAACACGGCCCGAACTGGGTTCGCCGCAACAGACACAGGTTCCTTCACCGCTTTCAGCACGATCGAAAGGAATACACCGGATCGTTACGGATAAATCATCATTGATCTTGTCTTCACATTCCGAGCTGTCGCACCAATGGCTCATGGCAAAGCCGCCATGAGCTTCAGGCCGTTCCCTGTTTTCCGGTGTAAAGAATGAAACAAATTCGTCATAGCTGTCGATGTCGCGGGTATATTCCGCGCGATAGTCCAACGCCCTCTTCAGCATGCTCTGCTGGATATCATCGAGCAGCTCCACGACACCGCTGATGAAAGCATCCTTATTCATGCCCTGCTTTTCATTGGTGTCGCGGCGCGCCATGAATACGGCGTTGTTCGCCAGATCACGCGGCCCGATCTCTGCCCGGACCGGAATTCCCTTTTTGACCCAGCCCCAGCCTTTTTCTCCGGCGTTGATGTCGCGGTCATCAATCACAACCTCGACGTCGCGGTCGTAAAACCGCTGTTTGCGCAGTTCGGAGGCAATTTCTTTGCAGTAGTCCATGATCGCCTCGCGATCCTCTTCCTTGCGGATAATCGGAAGAATCACAACATGCTGAGGCGCCAGACGTGGCGGCATCACCATGCCGTCGTCGTCACCATGGGTCATGATCATGCCGCCGATCAGACGGGTCGAAACACCCCAGGAGGTCGTCCAGGCAAATTCATTACGCCCTTCCCGGCTCTGATACTGAATGTTCGACGCCTTCGAAAAGTTCTGCCCCAGAAAATGGCTGGTACCGGCCTGCAACGCCTTGCGATCCTGCATCATTGCTTCGATACAGAGCGTGCTGTCGGCGCCAGGGAAACGCTCTTCGGCGGTCTTTTCACCAACGAGCACCGGCATGGCCATGTATTCCTCGGCAAACTTTTTATAGAGATCGAGAATCAGGCGGGTTTCCTTCCAGGCTTCCTCGGAGGTTTCATGAACCGTATGCCCTTCCTGCCAAAGAAATTCCGCAGTACGCAGAAACAACCGGGTTCGCATTTCCCAGCGAACCACATTGGCCCACTGATTAATCAGCAGCGGCAGATCGCGATAGCTCTGCACCCATTTGGCAAAAGTGGCACCAATGATGGTCTCGGATGTCGGACGTACCACCAGCGGCTCTTCCAGTTCCCCGGCAGGGACGAGTCTGCCATCCGGTCCGACTTCCAGACGATGATGCGTAACAACAGCGCACTCCTTGGCAAAACCTTCCACGTGCTCCGCCTCTTTTTCGAGATAGCTCTTGGGAATGAACAGCGGGAAGTAGGCATTCACGTGGCCGGTTTCCTTGAACATCTTATCCAGCCCGATCTTAATGTTTTCCCACAGCGCATACCCCCACGGCTTGATTACCATGCAGCCGCGCACATCGCTGTTTTCCGCCAGGTCGGCGGCCCGCACCACCTGCTGATACCATTCCGGATAGTTTTCGTCTCTTGTCGGCGTGATCGCCGTCTTTTTCTGTTTAGCCATAACAACCGTTCTCCAAATTAATCGGCCTTGTTCTTTAAATCCGCAATGCGCTGCATGATCAGTGCCGCATATTTGCCATAGGCTTCCCGGCCGCTGCCGAGCGCCTGAAAATCTTCCCGGGTAATCGGCTTCCCGTAAGAGATCGTCAGCTTTTTCGGTTTGATCCACTTCGCCCCCTTGGGATACGCCTGAAATGATCCGTCAATATAGGCGGGAACCACATTGCAGCCGGACTTCTCGATAATAAAACCGATGCCGCCCTTGGCCTCCTGCAGCTCTCCGTCCTCCGTACGGGTGCCCTCAGGGAACATGGAAACCACTTTTCCCTCTTTCAGCGCCTTAATCGTCAGTTTGAGCGCCTTCATATCCCCCGTGCCCCGCGACACCGGAATACATCCGACGTGATCCATCCACCACGATCCAAACTTTGAATTCCAGAGCGTGTCGCGAGCCATGAAATGAATCGGACGGCCGCGATAGCCGACGCCGACCACCGGCGGATCAAGAAAGCTGGCATGGTTGGATGCAATCAGTACGCCGCCGCGATCAGGAATATTCTTCGCGCCGTGAATCTTCAAGCGATGCCAGACCAGAAGAAATGCCTTAAAAACACGGGTCGAGGCCTGATAGACCCTCATATCCGCCATTACTTCATGCTTTACCGGATCAATCATATCATTCACCTCATTACCGCATCGATAACCGTACGGATCACGTCCTCTAAGGTCATCGATGTGCTATCAATTACCAGAGCTCCCGGAGCCACCACCAGCGGATCCGTTTTGCGGGTCGAATCAATCTTGTCGCGCTTCTTCAGGCTCTCCATCACCTCATGCGCCTTTTCGTCTTCGCCGGCGGACACCAGCTCGCGGTAACGCCGCATCGCACGCTCCTCCGGATCGGCATCCAGATAGAACTTATAGGGCGAATCCGGAAAAACAACCGTCCCGATATCCCGCCCCTCCATCACCAGCGAACCGAAGTTGGCCAGCGACTGCAGGTTTTCCACAACAAACTTGCGGACTTCCGGAATGGCGGCCACATTCGCGACGGACTCTCTGACATCCTTTTCGCGCAGTTCCTGAACCGGAACATCGCCATCAATGGAAAAAACGGTCGCGCCGTCCTGCACAAAGAAATCCCAGTCGGCATCATACATTGAATCAATGACCGCCTCCGGATCTTTGGTATCAACGCCTTTGCGGAGCGCCTGCCAGGTTACGCCGCGGTAGAGTGCACCGGAGTCCACATAGGTGAATCCGAGCTCTTTCGCAACGCCCTTGGAAACCGTGGACTTTCCGGAGGCCGAGGGTCCGTCAATCGCAATTGTCTTCACATTATCCATCTACTCAACCTTTCCACCGAGCTGTTCCATATGCTGCCAGAATTCCGGGTACGATGTATCAACACACCCCACGTTGGAAATGGTCACCGGTTTATCACTGAATGTATTCAGAACGGCCATCGACATGGCGATGCGATGGTCTCCATGGCTGTCTATCTCGACATCCGGCGTCCGCAGTACCGTCGGACCGAAAATAACCATGCCGTCTTCTTTCTCTTCCACATCGGCACCGAACAGGCACAGATTCTTCACCACTTCGGCAATGCGGTCCGACTCCTTCACCCGCAGTTCAGCGGCATCGCGAATATCGGTCCGCCCCTCAGCCAATGCACCGGCCACCGCAATAATCGGAAGTTCATCGATCAGGTTCGGGATTTCATCGCCTTCAATCACAGTGCCTTTCAACTGCGCGCCCCGTACCGTGATATTTCCGATCGGATCGCCCAACGCCTCGGTCACCACCACCTCGATATCTGCGCCCATGCGCTTCATAACATCGAGCAGCGCGGTCCGGCGCGGATTCAGGCCGACGCCTTCGATCTTCAGTTCAGCTCCCGGACGGGCTGCCACGGCAACAATCCAGAAGGCGGCAGAGGAAAAGTCGCCGGGAACCACAAAGTCGCGCGCCTTGAAACGCGGCCCGTCAACCCCATAACCATCGATGGAGATCTCCAGCCCGTTGATCCGGATCGGGATATCCAGCGCCTCGAACAGTTTTTCCGTGTGGTCCCGTGTCGGACGCGGCTCAATCACGGTGGTTTTTCCTTCGGCAAACAGACCGGCAAGCAAAACACAGGATTTCACCTGCGCCGAAGCCATCGGAAGCAGATAACCAATCCCTTGCAGGCGGCCGCCGCAGATCATCATCGGCAAAGTACCCTTTTCGCCGGATAGGCCGATGTGCGCGCCCATCAGTTCGAGCGGCTGACGAATCCGGCCCATCGGGCGCGATGAGAGCGAATCGTCTCCCACCATGCTGACCTCGATTCCTGCGCCGGCCACCAGACCAGCGAGCAGGCGCGTTCCCGTGCCGGAATTTCCCATATTGAGCGGCTCTTCTGGCTGCTGAAGCGTTCCGGCCACGCCGGTGATATAGAGCGCATCGTCACGAAACTCAGCCTTCGCCCCCATCTGCTCCATGGCGGCAAGCGTACTGCGGGCATCTTCGCCGTTCAGATAGCCCGTCACTTTCGACGTGCCATCTGCCAGTGACGCCAGCATGGCTACGCGCTGGGATATGCTCTTGTCTCCGGGAACCGTAACCGTTCCCTCCAGCGCTGCAGGAAATACTTTTTTGCTGTTACTCATTTTTTTAGAAATCTATTTAGTTTTAAAATCTCATCCCGATCATTGCG
>JAFGVP010000069.1 GCA_016937945.1 Pontiellaceae bacterium
TGCTGGGGGTAGCAATCGGGTTTCTCATTGCCATGCTGATCAAATACTCCGCCGATATGCCGACCATCGTAACGCCGGTAAGCGTGATTGTGGCACTCTCCGTGTCGGTCGTTACCGGTATCGTGTTCGGAACGCACCCCGCATGGAAGGCCGCGAACCTCAGCCCGATCGAAGCGCTCCGGCGATAACGTCCCGTTACTGCGCCGGCTCTCCGAGAGCCTTTGCCTGTATCGTAAAGGGTTCGTCTCGTTTCCTGAACTGACCTTCCGCCATATTACCGTCGGGATAGTAGGTGACGTCCTCGTTCATGCAGACAAAACGATATTCCGAGGGGATGCCGTTTTCGCGTTCGGCGCACCCGACAAAGCCGTGGAGAGATCCGTCCGGCGCCCGGTACACGCTGGCGGCGCTCCAATTTTTCTCAACAGCCTCATACGCCAGCCGATTTCCCTGAAAGGCCCGCATAAAATTGGCCCGAGCAACGTAAATCGGTCCCCCAGTAGGACATAAATTCAACGTCGGCAGCTGCGCCGACCGTCGCCTCCGCAATCGAATGGAGCTCGGGACAGAAAAATCTTTTACGGTCGCGTCGTGCCGTTTCGATAAGGTTGGAGAACTGTTCAAGCGTATGCGTGCTTCCGGCGTTTTTGATCGACTCCTGCGTATTGTTCCAACTCGCCCACGTATTATCGATTCCCCACTGAGAAACCGACTTGTTTATGCCCTTGCTACGGGTAACAAATTTAATGGTCTCGCCTGTAACTGCCCACGAAGAAAGCTTCAGCCCCATCGTTAGTACACAGATTAAACATTGCTCATGGTGATTCTCCCTCAACCATAACCGGATTACACCCGCATGATTGCGTTCTATTCCGCTGGCGCGTTTTTCAGCGCTGCAATCCGATCCAGATAATCCTGAATGCTCCACTCCGGCTCGTAATACTGAACACTTCCGAGTTTTTCCGCGGCCGAAGACAAAAGGTACAAATGCGGAAATCCGTCAATCGGACAGTCCGCCACCAGTTCCGTATGCTCCGCCTCCCAAGCATCGCCCTTCTCATGATCCGAAAAGTCGATCTGCAGCAGAACCAGATTTTCATTGGCGTAACGCTGAAATACTTCCTGAGTAATCAGCTGTTCATCCAGATCCCGGCAGTAGCCGCACCAGCCAGGAGCGGTATAAAGGAGCAGGATCGGCATGCCATACTTTGCCGCTTCCGCACGGGCCTGCTCCACATCGCCCGTCCATACCGCCACCCGATCAGCCGGCAACACCCCGGCGGAGTTATCCATTTCAATCTTCGTGTCCTGCACTTCTGCACAGCCGGCAACCCCGATGCACACCATTAATACAGCCATCCATTTATACATGCCCTCCACCTTTCCTTTGAGGCTCACGTCTGATTATAAGAACGCAGAGTAGCATGCATTTAAACAAAGGATAAATGATTCACAAAATATCTTTCCGCTTCATTCATGATCCAAGGATTCCGGTCGGAGAAGTCGGGTAAAACCGCCGTTTTTCCGAGATTAAATCATCGGCGCCGGACTGACCAGAAATGTGTTTCCGGTGGTTGCCGACGACAGAACGCGGACTTCCATGGTCATGCCCTGCATTGCTCGAATGGACAACGCCGGAAAAGCGATTTCTATACCCTCAAGTCCATTCCGCCGACCAGACAGAGCAGGTTTTCGGGAGGAGGCGAATCAAACACCATGCGCCGACCGCTGAACGGATGGTCAAACTCCAGATGCATGGCATGCAGGGCCATGCGTTCGCATCGATCCTCCTTCCGCCCATACTTCCGGTCGCCGAGAATGGGGTATCCCGCATCGGCAAACTGCACTCGAATCTGGTTCTTGCGGCCGGTCTGCAGCTCAACTTCCACCGCCGAACGGTTTGCACTTTCCTTCAGCACACGAAAACCGCATTCGGCCCATTTTCCCGCCTGCTTGTCTTTTGTGACATAGACAAACTGATCCCGGTCCTCAGCAAGATAGCAGGAAAAGGTTCCTGACTTCTGTTCAAGCAGGCCATGCACGACGGCAAAATAGCGTTTTTCAACATCCCGCCAATTATTCTTGAGCTGTTGCTGGACCCGTTCGCTTTTCGCAAAAACCAGCAAACCAGAGGTCTCCCGGTCCAGACGATGCACGGTGAAGGCCCGCAGGCGGGAGCGAGCGCTCCCCTTGCGAAGATAGTTCGTCAAAATGCGTTCGGCGGTCTGCTGCTGATCTCGATGCGGGCTCCAGGTCAGCAGGCCGGTCGCCTTGTTCACAACCAGAATGTCTCGATCCTCGAACAGAATTTCCAGATTCAAAGATCGGTGGCGGCGCGGTGTACGGGAATGGCTTTTCATGGGGACCCAATACCGGCTCCCCCCGCAAGGAATCAAGCACGATCGGAGACAACGATGTTATTTAACCAGAGGAACGCTGGTTTCGGTGCGGACAACCTCCTTGATGGAGCCGTCTTCATTATATTCCAGTTTGTCTACGCAGACGGAACGACGATACACACCGCCGCCAGGCGCCTGTGAGTTGTGATAAACGAAATACCAGTTGCCTTTAAACTCGATGATTCCCTGATGGTTGGTTTCGGATTTCGGCAACAGGCCGTTAATGACGCCGCCATAGTTCCACGGGCCGGTGATACTCTTGCTGGTGGCATATTCCGTTTTCGAGGGATACCCTGATCCGGCGTAGGAAAGATAATACGTGTCGCCCTTTTTATGAACAAACGGCGCTTCAAAGAAGTTTTTGACGTTCAGCGTATGAACGTCGCCGTCAATCGCCACCATATTATCTTTCAGCTTCGCCCAGCGGGCCGCATTCCACGAACCCCAAAAGAGATAAGCCTGACCGTCATCATCAATATAAACCGCCGGATCAATGTTCAGCACAATCGAATTCGGCGTTTCATCTGTAATGATCGCCTTGCCGACGGCATCTTTGAACGGGCCGGTCGGGCTGTCGGAAACGGCAACGCCGATGGCGAAACCTTCATGCAGCTTGATATCCTTATGGCGCACGGCGACATACCAGTAAAACTTGCCGTCCTTCTCAATCACATGACTGGCAAAGGCATCTCCCTTTGCCCACTTGAAATCCTTCCATGAAAGCAGCGGACCGTGTTTTTTATAATGGACCATGTCCTTGGTGGCGAAACAGTACCAGTCGTTCATCAGAAAGGCTTTTGTGTCGCCAGCCTGTTCATCGTGCCCGGTATAAATATAGAGCGTATCGTCATGCACCATCGGGCACGGATCGGCGGTATAGAGATCGGTAACAATCGGATTCCCTGCGGTCTTGTCGCCGGCGGATGCTGACATACAGATGATAAGGAATGAGTTGAGAACCCATGGCCGAATGATGTTTTGAACGTTCATATTTCTTCGCTCGCAGTATTAAGGAGTTAAATTCCAGAAGACGGGAGCATCTGATCCCGCTCCTCTTCTGAAACTATGTTTCATATGAAAGATGTAAACAACGGCAGGCGCGATGTCAAGGCCGCCTTCCGTTCTGCTCAACGCGCCGGATAAAAAACGGAATTAAAGAAGGCTTCCATCTCCCGGATGTAGTACACCCCGATTTTACGGAAGGTCGCCCGGGTCTGCGGATCCGGCTTCCAGTCAAAAAAGGCGTGGCCGGCGCCGCCGACCTGCACATATTCCGCACGCTGGCCGGCCTCCACCAACGCATCCGTGTATTCCTTGACCATTTTATCTGAGATCAGCGGGTCCGCTGTTCCGCGAATCAGGTAATGCGGAATTTCGCGTTCCGAGGCATTGGGAATATGGCTCCGGGGCGCAACGGCATCCTTCCAACTCTGGTCAGCCGCCGGATCTTCCGAATAATGGTTCAGTCGGGAGGAATCAAAAACACCATAGCTGGGTGCCGCCGCCTTGATGGACTTCAACAGCCCTGCCCGGACTTCGGCCGCTGTTTTACCCGCAGGCAGGTAGGAAGGCATGAACTCAAACACGCCCGGCATTTTGCCGAAGCCCCCCTCCCCGATCATATCGGGCATTGTGCCGGCCACGGCGGAAAGATGGCCGCCGGCACTGTCGCCTGTCACGGCAATACGGGACGGATCGCCGCCATATTCAGCGGCATGCTCCATAATGTGCGCCAGTCCGCCGAAAACATCGCCGATTATATCAGCCATTGTATTCCCGACCGCATCGCCATCCCGCGTTCCGGCCCAGCGGTAATCCATACTGAACACCACATATTTTCCGTCGCGAATTAATTCCCGGGCCATACCCCGCATGATATCTTCCGTATTCGCAGACCAGCCGCCGCCATGAATGATCACGATGCACGGCAGGTTTTCGGCGCCGGCGGGCGCATATACATCATATTTCAGGGGCTTCACCCCCGGTTTAGCATACACCACATCCTGCGTAACGTTGATATTTTCCAGCTCCGCCTTTTCGATAAAGGATGCGCCGATGTGCCGGTCCGAATTGACCACCACCTGAAACGGCGAGGTCATCGATTCATGGAACATCAGCCACATGGATTGAACGGAATAATAGACGGAATCCAGCGCGTATCCATCATCCGGAGCGGCGCTGATTGTCAGGAGCGTGCCGGCCGCAACTTTTCCATCCGAAGGAAGCTCTGGAACGATGTTGATCTTTCCGTTGAATACCTCATCCAGGATAACGGTAAAGGTCTCCTGCGCGTGAACGCAAACGGCCCCGCTTACCAAGACCGCAGCACAAAAACCTCTTACGGTACGCATCATCATCTCCCCCTGTTTTGAAACTTTTCCGATTCGAATCCGCAGAATACACAAAACCGGCACATCCTGGAAAGCTTATGATGGCCGATCTTCCGATCGATACAGGATACAGGGACATTTTCTGATTACGCCCAATACGGGCAGCTTCACTTTTATGTAAAAAAATCCCGCCCCATCCGCTCTTATAGGCTGGATGAAAACGATCAACCCGGAATGGAAGAAGGCGGACTCCGCAACAAGGAGTGCCCGCATGAACATCGAAACCATGGTTGTGCCCATGGCGGAAAACGGGCGTTTTGATGCGCTCATGTACGATTTGAACTATCTCGGCCCGGTAAAGCCGACCGGGGATTTTCTTCGGCAGGCGGTGGTCTGCGATGACGAATGGGTGGCGATCCTCACCTCCGCCTTGCTCGAATCCTATGGGACAGCCATGTGCCCAAAACGTGAAACCAACGTTAACCTTCAACAGGAAATGACTATATGGAACGGATATCAAGAACCTTAACAAAAACCGTCGTTCACACCGCGTTAGTGCCCTCTATGGGATGACAGTGGAACGAATACATAAATCACTCCTGTTTATTCGGGAAACACCCGGAAGTTCTGCTCATTTCAGGGTTGCAAATATTCAGCGGATTGAATCACATCACTTCTTGAAACCGTGCTTTTCGAGGATTTTGTCGTACGTTCCATCGGCAATCAGTTCCTTCATTCCCTTGTTGAATGCAGCAACGATGTCGGCTCCGTTTGCCATTTTCTTTGAAACACACAGATGAACCGCTTTTTCCTGCAGTGCTTTTGGCAGGAAATCAATTTTATCAGCCATTTCCGGCATGTTTTTCTGGATCAGAGCCATGCCGACATACTTATCGGCCACCACCAGATCCAATCGGCCGGCTTTCAGTTTCTGGAAATTGAGGAGGTCTTCAGTAACTTCCTGCTTCGTTAGAAAAGCGGCCGCGTCAAACTCGGGTGAATTCACGTAACCCTGTACCACGCCGATCGTGTAGGGTTTCAGGTCGTCCAGCGTATTGAAGGTAATGCTCTTGCCCGCACTCTTGAACAGGACAATCTCTCCACTGGCGATTTTATCCGTAAACAGAAAGGTCTCTTCCCGGTCTTTCGACCAGTATGAAGGGAAACAGCCATCCAGCTTGCCGCTTTCAACCATGGACAAAGCCCGTTTCCACGGAAGAAAAGTCAGTTCAACATCATATCCGCCTCGTTTCAGGGCTTCGGTGGTCAACTCTGCGGTAAATCCGTTGGCCGCCAAAGATTTTCCGACATAAGGTTCCCACTCCAGCGTCGCGAGTTTTACGGTTTCGGCATGACCTTGAAATACCATACAACTGATCAACCCAGCGGACAGTAGGCACAGACGTTTCTTCATGATGTACTCTCCTTTTAATTGTTTCTACCGTACGATTTTACAGAAACAGAGTTTCTGTATTTTGTCGTCCGGAGCATAGAGCATTAGGCATGCCATTATAAAATCAGGATATATTGCTGTAATCAGTGTGTTTCACCGGAATATCGACCGCTCTTTTTACGGGTAATATATTCTGCAAATTACCTATTTCCGGCAGAGGCGGGTGCACTATGAAAAACCGAGGGATATTGATGAAAAAGTAGGCGATGTTCTGTATTTCCAACTCACGCATCGAGTGCAGTTCACTCCTCTCAGGCCTCTGATCAATGAGCATATATATTACGTGGGGTCATAAATATGATGATGTCAGTCGGTTATACGGATTTCTTAGCCGTGCGAAGAATGTGTGGAATCGCTTGCAGTCTGAGAATGCGTTTATTAACTCATCATACAACTGGCGAACAAAAAAGGTACAGGCCCCAGCCCGTACCTTTTTTATTCTGCTGGAGATCGCCGGATATGCCGGGATTCTCTGCATCCTCTGGATGCAGAATCTTTATTCGTCCGGCAAGACCACGGAGGTGTCCACCAACGCCAGCAGGGCGAGGACGCTGCCGTTCACCTTGTTGGACAGGTTTGCAAGTTCGTTGGATGCGGATGCGGATTCTTCCGCTTCCGCTGCATTTCGCTGCGTAACACTGTCGATTTCTGCAATCGATGTTTTCACTTCATCGATTCCCCGGGCCTGATCATTGCTGGCGGTGGAGATCTCATCCACCAGACTGGAAACCTTGTCCGCCGCGGTATTAATTCGGTTCAGGCTTTTGGCCACTTCGGCTGTAATTGCTACGCCGTTTCTGGATGCATCCACGGAACTGGCAATCAGCCCTGCGGTATTGCGGGCGGCCTCTGCACTGCGCATGGCGAGGTTTCGTACCTCGTCTGCAACTACAGCGAACCCTTTTCCGGCTTCGCCGGCCCGGGCGGCTTCTACGGCCGCATTCAGGGCCAGCAGGTTGGTCTGGAATGCAATCTCATCAATGACTTTCATGATTTTTGCCGTTTCGGAAGCGCTCCTTTCGATCTGGTCGATGGCCTGTGTCATGCGCTGCATGGCCTCGTTTCCGTCCTTGGCGGCAACCTGCGTTTCGAGAGAGAGTTTGGATGCCTGACCGGCCGTTTCCGCATTCCGGCCGGTCATTGTTGCCATTTCTTCCATGGCACTGGACGTTTCCTCCATGGCCGCCGCCTGCCTGCTGGCTCCTTCGGCGAGGATCTGGGAGGATTGATTCACCTGGCCGGAGGCTTCTTTGACCTCTTCCGCTCCTTGTGAAAGTTCCTCGGTAATCAGCCGGATCGGCTGTGTGACCCAGTGATGAAGGGCAAATGAGAGTCCGGTCATTGTAATCAGCAGGGTGATAAGCATCTGGATGATCTGCCGGCGTGTGGCGGCCGCAATATGCTTGCTGCTCAAATAGACAATCACGCTTCCGAGGTCCTCTTCTTCATGCGTAATCTTAACTTCCCGCTGCATCAGTTTTTTGTTGGTCGTAAGCTCCGACACAACCTGCTTATCGAGCGTCAGATCTCGCACCCGGCCGACCAGCGGTTCATTGGCGTCGAGTCCATAGACCAGCAGGGCATGAATGCGATTATCTGTCATTTCGCCGTCCAGCATCATTTCGGCCTGTACATTATTCATGTCCCATAAAGGCTGGCGCAGGGATTCGGACAGGCGCATCGACACCCGCTCGATCAGGGCTTTCTGCTCCTTGAGCATCTGGTAGCGCTGCAGCACCAGATTGGTCATGCTGATCGCCACCAGAAAAACCGCCACCAGCAGGATCAGCCGCCCTGCCAGACTCTTAAACCATTTTAACTTATGCATTTTCAGCCTCGTTTTGAACTATCCGGTAAGCCGGGAATTTATGTCTGCGCCTGCACTTCAGTTCCCATCTTCAAATGAATTCCGATGGCAGACCTTTCATGGAAGCATACGAAATGCCAACCATCGGGATTATTCAAGTGGATGATGGGCGGTCCTTAGAAATAATACCCCATACCGATATTAATCCGATCCTGCCTTTCATCGTTGGCATTTGCCCCGAAATCACCACCGGGACCGACAAAAAAGTTGCCACTCGCATTAGCATATTCGGCCGTAATATACCATCCGCCGGAAGAAAAGGCCGCTCCGAACGTATTCATGATGCTGTCGTTCAGCTCATTCCCGGTATTATCCACACCATCTTTGAGAATCGCACTGATCTCCCCATAAAAAATAATGGAATCGAGCCAGTCATAACGTTTCACAGGCAACGTATAAGAAAGAACAGCCGCCGGAATGGTTCCCGCCGTTGCGACCGGAGCCGCCCAATCAAATGCCCCCATCGTAATAAGATCGTCCGATGCCGCCGGATCATTGAAATCGGCACCGTAATCATAGTGAGAAAGCTGAAGCATCAATTGCCACTGATCCCAGGTTGAGGAACTGTGCACAGAGGCGGCATAACCCCACGTATCATCGGCGGTCGAACCGCTATCGGCCACAAACTGTTCAACCTGCATTGAAACACCGATTTCCGTCGGGATGGAATTAGTGAAAACGGAATATCTTGCTCTAACATTGAACTGGTGGCCTTCCCGGTATTGTCCGTTTAAAGAACCATCATCAATAACATCGTACGTATATCTGGCACAATCCGGCGTAGCTCCGTTGCCATTCGGTTCAGCACTCGCATAGTAGGCTAGATCCAGCTTCAACGGCCCCATGGGCTTGCTGTACTTTACTCCGATATCCATATCGTCGGCGAGTCCGACGTAATAATGCATATCGAAGAACCAGCTGAGCGATGCCCCATAGGGACCAACCCCGAACGGAACCCGGTTCATACCGACCTGCACCTGAGAGCCATCGGAGAAATTGTATCCGACCCAACCCATTCGGAAAAAGTTATAACTATTGTGCCAGCGATATTCAGCACTGGCTTGCCAGTTATCTTTCTTCCAATCGGCGGTTAAACGATAAACATCAAACACGAAGGTTCCGCCGTTATCTCCTTTCGATGGACCGGCAGAAGGACCGTAGTCTTCTCCATAAACATAATTGGCCCGAATGCACCCTCCCACATTCAGTGTTCCGATATCTAAACCGGTAACATCATTAATCACTTCATGGACAGGAACTTTTGCCATAGAGCAAAGGTTTCCTGATGCCAGCACAAGCAGAGCAATAGCTCCGAATTTGGTTTTTTCAAAGACATTCATATAAGACTCCTGATAATCCGACATTAAACCGACATGATCCGGTAAATACATTTTTACCGGCGGAACAACTCACTGCTTGAAGCCGTGTTTTTCCATAATTTTGTCATATGTTCCGTCAGCTTTTATTTCTTTCATTCCCTTGTTGAAGGCTTCTACGATCGCAGCTCCATTCGGGATCTTTTTTGAAACACCGATTACAAGTCCGTTTTTGTTAATGGGCTTGGGAAGGATATCGATTTTCCCAATCATTTCCGGCATTTTCTTGTTCAGCACCTCAAGCCCGAAATACTTGTCTGCAACCACCAGATCCAATCGTCCGGCTTTCAGTTTCTGGAAATTCAGAATATCTTCCGTGACTTCCTGTTTTTTCAGGTAATCGGCCGCATCAAATTCCGGAGAGTTACCATACCCGCCAACAACTCCGATCGTGTAAGGCTTGAGATCTTCTAACGCATTGAAGGTGATGTTTTTCTCTGCCTTTTTAAATAAGACAATCTCGGACATTCCCATGTTTTCAGTGTACAGGTATATATTTTCGCGTTCTTTGATGTGATACGAAGGAAAGCAGCCATCCATTGACCCATTTTCAACCATGGACAAGGCCCGTTTCCACGGAAGAAAAGTCAACTCCACTTCGTATCCGGATCGCTTAAACGCTTCACGTGTTATTTCAACGATAAATCCGTTGTCCACCAAAGATTTGCCGACATAAGGTTCCCACTCCAGCGTCGCGAGTTTTATGGTTTCGGCATGACCTTGAAACACGACACAACTGATCATACCAGCAGCCAGAAGGCACAGACTTTTCTTCATAATATGCTCCTTTAATTATTTCTACCGTACACCGTTACAGAAAGGGATCTTCTGTATTTGCCGTTGGAAATAAAGCATCATATGTGCCATAATAATATAGTGATATTCACTGCTGTCCAAAACAGCAAATAGGTTAGGTTTGACCTGCTGATTTCTCTCGGGGAAAGAGTCTTTGATCGCTGTTTTTCAAAA
>JAFGVP010000009.1 GCA_016937945.1 Pontiellaceae bacterium
AGAAGTCATAGACACGGACCTACGACCTTTACAAAACCTACGACTCAATCCAGCTCCCGACAAGAGGTGCTCCGCGGAACGCTTACAATTAATCGTCTGGCATGGACGATATTTGATGTTGGGCTGCCGCTTTTTGCGATCATGTTTCTTATTGTCTCGATCACTGACTTGAGCCTCAAAGGATTTCAATAGGCATTGCGCGGTATCCTGAATTCGGCGGATGATGAAAGAATTGGCTTTTTCCTGAGATTCATTGTGTTATGACTGGGCGACTTTTTGAGTTTAATTTGAGGTGTTCAGGCATATGGCAGTAAATCAGAAGCAGATAGCAGAACGGCTGGGGGTTTCCATCGCGGTGGTTTCCCGGTCACTTTCAGGTACGGCGCGCGAGATCGGGATTTCAGAAGAGACCATCGAGCGCGTGCGCACGGCGGCTCTGGAGATGGGTTATGTGCCGAATGCCGCGGCCCGGGCGCTGAAGGGGAAGGCCTCCAACACGATCGGTGTAGTTGTTTATGATTTCCTCGATCCGTTTTTCGGGACGACGCTGGAGCGCCTGCAGAATGTGACCCATGAAGAGGGATATTCTCTGGTGCTGGTCGGATTTCAGGGAAGACATCCTTCCGAAGGCGACCTGACTCCGTTGCACAAGCATGTGATTGACGGCCTGATTGTGGTTGGTTCCGCGAGTGAAAGCTCCTGGTTGGATGACTTCAGTCATCTGCCGGTTGCCCGAATCGGGCATGGTGGTGCGTGCGAGCATGGTACCTGTGTGAGTATTGATGAAGAAGCAGCGGCCTCCGCCGTGCTTGATCACCTGATTTCAATGAACAGCAACGAGGGCATCTTTATCGGCTCTGATCTCTATTCCCATGTGCTGCGGTATGACGCGTTTGCGAGTGTCGCTTCGAGTCGGGGACTGCCGCTTGATCGGGCCGTTGCAAGCGAAGATGGTTTTGCCGCCGGACAGCAGACCGTTGGACGGTTGCTTAAAGAGGGCAGAGAGCCGGCCGCCCTGATCTGTGCTACAGACATGATTGCCATGGGTGCCCTGCATGCGCTGCATGATGCCGGCGTTCAGTGGCCGGTCACCGGCTTTGACGATATTCCGGCGGCTTCCCAGTTTATGCCTTCGATCACCACGGTGCGCCAACCGATGGATGAAATCGTCCGGGCTGCCGTTAACTCGCTGATTCATCCGGAAAATGATTCCAAAGTGATTTTCAAAGGCTGCGTGATCGTACGCGATTCCAGTCAGGTATAGTTTCTTCGTGCTTCATTCGAATCGCCGGCTGATTTGTTTTCCCTGATCGGGAGGCGATGTCTTTTTTCAACAAACTGCCAGAGCAGGCTTGATGAACCGGGCTAAATTCCGCATATTGATCACTTATAAAACAAAATAGAATAAGTAGTGACATAGTCGGACATAAGCGTTTCCCTGTATGTCAAAGCGCTTTGTTTTCGACGGAGTGTAAACAGGTTTTCAGGTGTAGATGGATTCAACGAGAGGAGTGGGGTATGAGTGGGCGAGTTTTTTTCGGTGTGACGTTGGCGGTGCTTGTTGGCGGTGCGGCAGTTTGCGGTCAGGCGGGGACACTCCGCTGGGAAAATCCAATTGTTGAAAAGCGTGCGGATCCTCACGTTTTCCTGCATACGGATGGATATTACTATCTAACGGCCACGGTTCCGGAATATGACGCTATTGAAGTCCGGCGCGCCCGTTCCATTGACGGACTTTCCCGTGCTCAGGCCAAGACGATCTGGCGTAAGCATGACAAAGGCGAAATGGGCGCACATATTTGGGCTCCGGAAATCCACTTCATTGATGGCGCTTGGTATGTCTATTTCACTTCGGCCCCTGCGGAGAAAATATGGGATATCCGGCCGTATGTCCTCAAATGCGAAAGTAAGGATCCATTGGCCGGTAAATGGGAAGAGATGGGGCAGATTACACCGAACCGCCACGCATTTTCATTGGATGCCACGACCTTTGCGCACAAGGGCAAGCGTTATTATGTCTGGACCGAACGCGGAGATAAACCGAACGACGGCACCAATATCTACATTGCGGAAATGGACTCTCCGACCTCGTTCATCGGTGAACCCGTGATGCTGAGCTGTCCGGAATATGCCTGGGAAACCCGGCGTTACCGGGTTAATGAAGCTCCGGCCGTGCTGATATGGAAGGATAAGGTCTACATGACCTATTCCGCCAGTGCCACGGACCATAACTATTGCCTTGGGCTGCTGACGGCCGATGCGGATGCCGATCTGCTGGATGCAAAATCCTGGTCCAAGTCAAAAGAGCCGGTATTCAAAAGCAACGAGGCAACGAGTCAATATGGTCCCGGCCATAACAGCTTCACCACGACTTCTGACGGTTCGAAGGTGATCATGGTATATCATTCCCGGAACTATTTCTTCCGCGATGGCCAGGATGGCAATGCGCTGGATAACCATGATCGCGCCACCTATGTAAAAGAGCTGAAATGGAACGAAGACGGAACCCCGGATTTCGGCGTCCCGGAAGCGGATGGAAAATATTCCATGCAATATTGAGCACATTCACTCTTTCCTGACGTTTTGTTAAGCGATGGGAAACACGGGAGCGGATTCAATGAGATATTTTGCAGGGGCAGTTATTGCGGCGCTATTTGTTGCAACCGGGCTTAGGGCTCAGGAAAGTATGCCGATGGGGCGCGTTGCGCTTCGTCTGCCGGGCATGCCCCTGCATGATCCGTTCATTCTCGCGCACAAGCCTTCCGGTACATATTACCTGTATACGTCCAACAACCCGCGGATGACGGGCGTGCGCGGAACGGGAACGATGGCGTACACGTCGAAGGATCTGCTCCAGTGGACTCCTCCGAAGCCCGTGTTTATTGTGCCGGACGATGCTTTTGCAACGCAGGGCGGCTGGGCGCCGGAGGTGCACGAATATAAGGGCAAATATTATCTCTTCGTAACGCTGCATAACGAAGAAAAAGTCCTGGCCACGCCGCCGGAGACCTGGAAAACAAACTATGTGCGCGGCACGATCGTTGCCGTGGCCGATTCGCCGGCCGGCCCGTTTGAAATGCTGAATAAGGATGCCGCAGTTCCGCCGGCTGATTTCATGACGCTCGACGGATCGCTCTTTATCGACGAAGCGCAGCAGCCATGGATGGTCTACGCGCACGAGTGGCTGCAAAAGGTGGACGGTACGATCGAGGCCGTGCCCCTGAAGGACGATTTATCGGCTGTGTCCGGCAGTCCGATCCATCTGTTCAAGGCGTCGGATGCGCCGTGGCTCAATGCCGCCATTAAGCCGGATACCGGCGTGCAGCATTATGTCACCGACGGTCCGCAGCTGTATCGCACAAACGACGGGCATCTGCTGATGCTCTGGTCGAGCTATGAAAGCGGTTCGTATGTGCAGACGGTGGCGCGATCAAAATCCGGAACGCTGAAAGGCCCATGGGAACAGCTGGCGCCGCTGGTGAAGGCCGATTCCGGCCACGGCATGCTGTTCCGGACATTTGATGGAACGCTCATGATGGTGCTGCACCGTCCGTTCCGGAATGCGCGGGGCAAGCTTTATGAAATGAAAGACTGTGGGGATCACCTCGAGGTCGTGCGGGAGTGTCTGGAGCTCGATGGCGACGCAAAGGAAGTGTTTGAGGGAAAGGAATAGGGATATGAAGAAGGCTTTATTTATGGCAGGTGCAGTGGCGGCCGGAATTTCCGGCGCGTCTGCGGATTCAACACTGAAAATCAATGCGGGAGAGGCCAAGGCCAAATCCAGTCCGATCCACTATGGTCTGATGACCGAGGAAATCAACTATTGCTACGACGGCGGCCTTTATGCCGAAACTGTCCGGAACCGCGCTTTCAAGGACGATGCCGAAACTCCGGTTCATTGGTCGTTGCTGGACGAAAACAGCACCATTGGGCTGGATCGTGAAACTCCGCTCAACGACAAAATCGATGTTTCACTGAAGTGGGAAATCCGTTCAAAACGTTCGAGTCGCCTTGCAAATGAGGGCTGGTGGGGCATTCCGGTGCATCCCAATACCCGATACCGTGCATCGTTCTATGCCAAGGCCGACGGGACTGCCGGACCGGTCAGGGTGGCCATCATGGATAAAGAGGGACGGAAAACCTATGCCGAAGGAACGGTGGAGTCCATCGGTTCCGAATGGGCAAAGTATGAGCTGGTGCTTGAAACCGGTAATGTAAAAGATACGGACGAGACCCAGCTGGTGCTGGAAGCCGGAGAAAAACGCACGATCTGGCTGAGTCTGGTGTCGGTATTTCCTCCGACGTGGAATGATCGTCCGAACGGCCTTCGTAAAGACCTGATGCAGCTGCTGGTGGATCTGAAACCGAAGTTCCTGCGTTTTCCCGGCGGAAACTATCTGGAAGGGAATACGCTGGAAGAGCGCTTTAAATGGTGGGAAACGCTTGGCGATCTGACCGAGCGCCCCGGTCATCCCTGTCCCTGGGGGTATCGTTCCTGCGATGGAATGGGCCTGCACGAATTTCTGCTCTGGACCGAAGACATGGGCGCCGAGCCGGTCGTCGGCCTTTATGCCGGATATAACCTCAACAAGAGCTATATTCCGGCCGGTCCGGAGCTGGATAAGTATGTTCAGGAAGCCCTCGACGAGATTGAATATATCATGGGTCCGGTGGATTCCAAATGGGGCGCAAAACGTGCCGCCGCCGGCCATCCTGAGCCGTTCCCGCTGCGCTATGTGGAAATCGGCAACGAAGACTGGTTTGATGTGTCCGGCAGCTATGACGGTCGTTTTGCCCAGTTCTATGACGCCATCAAGGCGAAGTATCCCCAGCTGAAGTGTATTTCAAGTGTCGGCAACGAGCAGTCGAAGTGGCTGGTGAAGAGCCGGAACCCGGATGTGCTTGATGAGCATTATTATCGTTCTACCGATGAGTTCATCGAGATGGCGGGGAAAGGATATTATGGCAGCTATGACCGCAACGGCCCGGAAATCTTTGTGGGCGAATGGGCGGCACACGAAGACAAAAATATCCGTCCGTGGGACAAGGATTCGATGACCACCTTTCCGGCTACGCCGGGTATGCTTGCTGCCATCGGTGACGCGGTCTTCATGACTGAAATGGAGAAGAATTCCGACATCGTGACGATGCAGGCCTATGCGCCGCTGTTTGTGAATCTGAATGAATACCAGTGGCGTCCTGACCTGATCGGATATGACGCCATCCGTTCGTATGGATCGCCCAGCTATCATGCCCTGAAAATGTTCAGCACCAACTATGGTGACGAAATTCTGGAGGCATCGCTGGACGCTGACTCCGCGTTGCACTGCTCTGTAACGCGGGACAGCGAAAAAGGCGTTATCTACATCAAGCTGGTAAATCCGGAAGAGCGTCAGGAGAAGGTGAGTATTCAGCTCGATGGACTCGAAAAGGTTGCTTCGAATGCGCTGGTTGAGGTGATGTCTGCGGATCCTGAGGATACAAACTCGATCGATAAGCCGGAAAAGGTGGTTCCGGTGAGCCGGAAGATCAGCGGTATTCATCCGACGTTCAGCTACCCTGTGCCCGGAACCTCGGTGGTGGTTATTAAAGTGAAGGCGATGTAGGACGCCATTGATCCGTCTGGTTTGTGCCGACAATTGATCTGGAAATTATGTGTCGGGATCCGGGGGTGTTTTGTCGCAGGTATAAGACCGTTGCCATGGATTTTCATGGCAGCCTCAAGGCAAAACAATTGAGAACAGGTGAACGAAAATGAAGAGAATGAAGCCAACCCGGATATCCCGCCTTGCCGCAGTCGTGCTATTCCTCCATGGATTCGCTGCTGTGGCTGGTGCTGAACTGGTCATTTCCAACAGTGTCTACACAACAGATCTACTCCTGAATACCAATGTGACGCTGATCGGGAAATCGGAGCTGCACATAACCAGCGGGGCTTCACCGATCGCGGGAAGCATCATTAACATGACGGATGAAGATTCGTGGGTTTTCATGCACGAAACAGCGCCATCCGGAGTCAACATCAGCCGGTATCAGGTCGCCGGCGCCGCCGCCGTTAAGGGCACCAATGTAAAGGTGGTTCAATATGGGGAAGGAGCGGTTATTATTCCGTATCCCTCCGATTTTAAGCCGATGGAAATCTTCACGCAGAATAATTTCTGCGGCGATTGCCAACAGCTCGGTCCGAACACCTCGTACGAAACCCTTTTGAACGGCAAGATCAGTTCTTTTACGCTGAAGCGCGGCTATATGGCAACGCTGGCACAGAATTCCGACGGAACCGGCATCAGCATCAACTATGTCGCCTCCGATGGCGATGTCCGGATTGCTGCGCTGCCCGATACGCTCAATAATCAGGTTAATTTCATCCGAATTTATCCATGGCACTGGGTGACTAAAAAAGGATCGTGCGACATCTGGCCAAGCGAGGTGAATGCGAACTGGTACTACAACTGGAACATCAGCGGAGCGGCGGCAAATCCCGATTTTGAATATGTGGGTATCCGGCAACAGCGCTGGTGGCCGGGAATTCCGACACCTTCGGATGCGGCGTACATGGGGATGAATCATCTTTCCGGCTATAACGAGCCGGATAACCCCGTGGAAGATGCCTATGAGAGTCTGGACGGAACGGGTGCGGTGGGTGCGGCCATCTGGTCGTGGCCGGATCTGTTGTGGAACGGAATGCGCGTCGGTTCGCCGGCCGTGACGGATGGCGGCTACAGCTGGATTACGGATTTTATGGATCAGGCCGACGACGCAGGATTACGGGTGGATTATATTCCGATCCATTATTATCGCGCTTCCAACAACAACGCGGCAACGGCCGCGGCCAATTTGAAAACATACCTGCAGGCGGTTTATGATCTCTACCACAAACCGATATGGGTGACGGAATTCAACAACGGGGCCAACTGGACAACGGCAACGGACCCGACGTTTCAACAGAACAGTGACTGCATCGAGGCGATGATCAACATGATGGATGATACGCCGTGGATCGAGCGTTATGCTGTTTACAGTGCGGTGGAAGAGGTTCGTCAGGTTTATTATAACGCCGGTGGCTATACGCCGATGGGCCAGATGTATAAGGATCATATCGCTCCACTCGCCTATCAGCAGATTCTCCCCGGAAAGGGCATGGCAGCGCAGGCGTTCTACCGTTTTGAAAATCGTCTGGCGGATGTGTCCGGCGCCGGCAACGATGCTGTAAGCCATAATTATCCGGACTTCGTGCCGGGGCATGACGACGGAACTGCTATTCAGTTTAACGGCACGGATGATCACGTTATCCTGCCGGACAGTCTTTCCGACGGGACGGATTTCACCTTTGCCGCGTGGGTCTACTGGACCGGCGGTTCCGCATGGCAGCGTATATTCGATTTCGGGATCATGGACAGCAGTGAATACATGTTCCTGACGCCGACCACCGGTAGCAATCTGCGTTTTACGATCACCACCAGCGGGTGGGGCGGTGAGCAACGCCTGAATGCGACGAGTCCGCTTCCTCAAAACGCATGGACGCATGTGGCGGTTACGCTTTCGGGAAATACCGGCCGGATGTACGTGAACGGTTCGCAGGTTGCCGTGAATACATCGATGGCCCTCAATCCCTCGGATCTCGGAGCCATTCAGCATTATCTGGGACGCAGCATGTTTCCGGCGGACCCGTATTTCAGCGGCAAAATCGACGATGTGATCATCATGGATTCCGCGCTGTCGGCCACGCAGATTTCGGGCCTGATCGCGAATCGGTCGCCGGAAGCTGCGGTGTCGACCGTGGACGGCGGCCGCGTGATTATCGGACAGGGAAGCTACAGCGGCAGTGTTGCCGGCAGTGCGGTGGATCCGGATGGCGGCAATCTGACCTTCAGCAAGGTGTATGGCGCCGACTGGGTTTCCGTAGCCGCCGACGGAACGGTTACGGGTACCCCGGGATATCAGGATGTCGGCACAGCATATGTCACGGTTCGGGCAACGGATTCCGCCGGAAGCTCAACCCATGTGATTCTGGAAATAGAGGTGGATCGCGCTCCGTACGATTTCACCGCCGGACCGGTTGCTTTGTGGACCTTTGATGACGTCGGCGCCGTCAATGGCTCCTATCTGCCGGGCAATGGTGCTCGGTCCGATCTGGATGGCGACGGCAGCATGGACGCTGACGATTTCCGTATCGGTGCGGCGGATAAGTCGGGTAACGGAAATCACCTGACCGCCTGGACTTCGTCGTGGATGAAGTGGAGCCGCGTCAGTGACATGGGTGATTTCAGCATGTTGTATGCAAATGACTGGCCGGCCTGCGGAACGGATAATTCTTATAATCCCGACTTCCTGTCCGGGATTGATGCGGAGGCCATCACTCCGACCAACTGGACGATTGAGGCGGTATTCAGGCCGAACGGAGTCAGCGGGACGCAGACCATTGTGGGGCGCGACGGCCGCTATGTCGGCGGTAGCACCAGCGATAATGCGGCGCTTTATCTCGCGATGCGCGGCAACGCCCTTGCCATTGATTATATTGATGTGGACGGTGCCCGGCATAACCTGCAGGTGGCGGCCGGCCTGACGGCCGGTACGTGGTATCGCGCTGCGGCGGTCAGTGACGGAACCACGCTGCGCCTGTATCTGGACGGGGAGGAGATCGGCAGTCTGGACCTGACTTCGACGGGAACGGACACGGCGCTTGGACTTGGTTATGGAACCTGGACGGTTGCCCGAGGTATGCAGGCGGATGATCATACCTACCGATTTTACGGATATGTGGATGCCGTCTCTATTTCCGGCGTTGCGCTTACTCCGCAGCGTTTTATGCTGCGCAATGTGGATCCGCCGGACGCCCCTCAGGGATTGTCGGCCCGGAGCGGGGACCAGTCCGTGAGTCTTTCATGGGATGCCGTGACGAATGCAACCGGTTATGCGGTAAAGGTCTGGGTGTCCAGTGGCGGACCATATACCACCGTAGGAACTCCGACAAATACCGTGTTCGAGCAATCCGGTCTGCCGAACGGGACCAACTTTTATTATGTGGTTTCCGCCACGAATGAAGGCGGGGAGAGCCCGGATTCTGCCGAGGTTCATGTTGTGCCTTCGGTCGTCATTTCGACCCATGAATATTTTATTGCCGATCATGAACTGATGAGCGGAAATAATCTGGTTCTGAGTGTGTCCAACGGGGTTCTCGGGCACGCGTACCGGATTCTTGCCACGGATAGTCTGACCGATCCGGACTGGCTGCCGGCCGGTGATGCCGTAATGGGACGCGGCGAAACAATTGTATTTGAGCTGTCGGTCGATCCGGCATCTTCGAACCGCTATTACAAACTGGACGTTGATCGGCTCTGATCCATTGCGCAAATAATCAAAACCGGCGCATAGGATCCTATTCCCGCCACCTGTTGAAGAAGAGGATGAGTATGAAGAAAATAGATCGTATGTGTGTCGTGGCGATTCTGGCTTTGGCCGGGTTCAGCCTGTCTGCGCCGGCGGAGCCGGATGCCGCGTCCTGTCACGCCTGGGCAGAGACTCCGCCGATGGGCTGGAACAGTTGGGATATCTTCGGAACGACCATCACGGAAAAACAGGCTCGGGAGCAGGCGGATGCGATGGCAAAATATCTTCTGCCCGCCGGATATGATGTTCTGACGGTGGATATTCAGTGGTACGAACCCAACGCCGCCGGCCACGTTTATAAACCCGGCGCGCCGCTGGAGATGGATGCATACGGTCGGCTGTTGCCTGCGAATAATCGTTTTCCTTCGGCCGAGGACGGGAAGGGGTTCAAGCTGCTGGCGGATTATGTCCATTCCAGGGGATTGCGTTTCGGGATTCATATCATGCGCGGCATTCCGCGTCAGGCCGTTCAACAGAATACACCCGTTCTCGGAACAGAACTGCATGCGCAGGATGTTGCCGTGACCGATTCGACCTGTCCGTGGAATCCCGATATGTATGGCGTGGATGCCACGACGCCCGGCGGTCAGGCCTACTATGATTCGATCATCGCACTCTACGCATCGTGGGGTGTTGATTATATCAAGTGCGACGACATTTCGCGTCCCTACGATGCCGTTCAGCAGGCCGAAATCGAGGCGCTGCGTAAGGCTATCGACAAGTGCGGCCGGCCGATCGTGCTGAGTCTTTCGCCGGGTGCAACGCCGCTGACTGCCGGGCCGCACGTGATGGAGCATGCCAATCTATGGCGCATCACGGATGACTTCTGGGATCGCTGGGGCCTGCTGCTGGCCATGTTTGAACGGGTGCATGCGTGGGAGCCGTATCGCGGTCCGGGCCACTGGCCGGATGCCGACATGATTCCGCTGGGCATGGTCGAGTTCGGTCGCCCGACAAAATTTACACCCGACGAGCAGTATACCCTGATGACGCTCTGGAGCATTGCGCGGTCGCCGCTGATCTTCGGCGGTGACATGACTAAACTCGACGACTTTACGCTCCGCCTGCTCACGAATCCCGAGGTGTTGGCGGTGAATCAGAACAGCACCAATAACCGGCAGGTTTCCCGGAACAACAACCTGATCGTCTGGGCCGCCGATGTGCCGGGAAGTCCGGATAAATATGTTGCGCTGTTCAATGCGCAGAGTCGCGGCGACAGTCTGGATTTTGCGGATGCGGACTATGCAAGCCCCTCCATTGCCGGAAAGGGAAACTATCAGGATATCTCGCTGGATATTACCGGCGGAAAGGTGCTGGCGCTGTTTGTGCGCGATGCCGGCGACGGGAATTCCTGGGATCATGCCGTCTGGAAAGATCCCGTGCTGAAAGGTTCCGAAGGCACGCTGAAGCTGCCTGATCTGAAGTGGCGCTTTGCCGAAGCCGGGTGGGGCAGCGTGAATGTAAACCGCACCTGTGATGGAAAGCCGCTGACGTGGAAAGGCAATCCGATTTCGGGCATCGGCACGCACGCCAACTCCATCATCATTTATGAGCTTCCGGAGGGATACGAAACCTTTTCGGCAACCGGCATCATGACCGAAGGCGGTTCGGTGATGTTCGGCGTTCTTGTGGATGAAGCAGGCGGAAAAATTGCGGATGTCAGCGACGTATCGGTGGATTTTGCGGTACTGGGCATAAGGGGTCCGGCGCGCGTTAAGGATCTCTGGTCCGGCGCGGATCTCGGAACGTTTCAGCAATCATTCGGGCAGTCGCTTCCGCTGCACGGTGCCGGCCTCTATCGCGTTTCCCCGGCGGAGTAATGCACAACGCCTCTGCCTCTCTCGAATGTTTGGAAATGGAAAATGTCTGCATGCCGATCAGTGTTTGATCCGGCGGTGGCAGATGGTAGGACTGTCGGTTGATTGGTGGACCGATTTAGCAACCGATATCATCCCGGCGGCGCCGGACAGGAACGTTTGAACATGAAGAGATTTATTTTACTGACGGCAATGCTTTGGGTTTGGCAGGGCGGCACGGCCTTCGGGCTGCCGGCCCGCTATATGGAAAAGCTGGACCGGGGCGTTGTCGCCGTTTCGAAAGGCAGCAGCACTGTGTATGTCAGCTGGCGAATGCTCGGCACAGAACCGGAACACGTGAGTTATCATGTCTATCGAAACGGGACAAAGATCACCGCTTCGCCGATCGCCACTTCCTGCAACTATCTCGACACGGCGGGAAGCACCACGGCGACCTACAGCGTGGCGGCGGTGATTGACGGCGTCGAGCAGGACCGGTCCGATCCGGTCAGCGTCTGGGGTTCCTATTATCTCGGGTCCGGCAAATATGTCGGCTACAAGGATATTCCGTTGCAGCGCCCGGTCGGGGGAACCACGCCGGATGACGTCGATTACACCTATTCGCCGAACGATGTCAGCGTCGGCGATCTGGATGGCGATGGCGAATATGAGATCGTCCTGAAGTGGGATCCCTCGAATTCAAAGGATAATTCGCAGTCCGGCTATACCGGCAACGTCTATCTCGATGCCTATGAAATGGACGGAACGTTCCTGTGGCGGATTGATCTGGGCATCAATATCCGGGCCGGCGCACATTATACCCAGTTCATGGTCTACGACCTCGACAGCGACGGCAAGGCCGAGGTGGTGTGTAAAACCGCGGATGGAACGATGGACGGAGCCGGCACCGTGCTTGGAAACGAGGCCGCAGATTACCGCAACAGCAGCGGCTATATCCTGACGGGACCGGAATACCTGAGTGTCTTTAATGGTGAGTCCGGCGCATTCATCGATACCGTCGACTATGTGCCGGCGCGAGGCAGTGTGTCGGCGTGGGGCGATAACTACGGCAATCGCGTGGACCGTTTTCTGGCCTGTGTGGCGTATCTCGACGGGGAACATCCGAGCGTCGTAATGTGCCGCGGCTACTACACGCGCAGTGTGCTGGCGGCCTGGGATCTGGTGGATGGCGAGCTGGTCAAGCGCTGGGTGTTTGACAGTAACACGTCGGGTAACGGAGCGTATTACGGGCAGGGCAACCACAACCTGAGCGTGGCCGACGTGGATGCCGATGGGTGTGATGAAATTATCTATGGTTCCTGCACGATCGATCATGACGGCTCCGGCCTCTATTCCACGGGTCTCGGGCATGGTGATGCCCTGCATGTTTCCGATATGGATCCGGATCGGCCGGGGCTGGAGGTGTGGCAGTGCCACGAGGAATCCATCACCGGCGCCACCTATCGCGATGCCGCCACCGGCGAAATCCTGATCAATCACTTTAACGCCGGCGATGTCGGCCGGGGTGTTGCGGCCCATATCGATTCCCGTTATCCCGGCTATCAGCTCTTTTCCTATGCGACCAACGGGGTGTACTCCGTCGACGGTACGCAGATCAGCGATGTCGGCTGGCCGTCCAACGCCAAGATGATGGGGCATCTCGCCTGGTGGACCGCAGATCTCCAGCGTGAATTCTTCTCGATCGCCGGCAGTACCGGCGGGCCGATTCTCGAAAAGTGGACCGGCTCCGGCACGACCCGCTATATCAGCCTGTACAACATTCCTGCTTCATATACGTCGGATTCAATTAACGGCAGCAAGGGCAATCCCAATCTGTCCGGCGATATTCTCGGTGACTGGCGTGAAGAGATTATCCTGCGCTCCTCGGATAATACAAAGCTGCGTCTGTTTATCACCACGGAGGTGACGGCGCACCGGATCTTTACGCTGATGCACGATCCGCAATACCGACTGGCCATGGCGTGGCAGAATGTGGGCTATAACCAGCCGCCGCATCCGGGCTTCTATATCGGAGAGGGAATGAGTGCGCCGCCGGCACCCAATATTGTTCTGGCAGAACCCGTGCCGCTTCCCGACGCTCCGACCGGGCTGACAGCGGTGGGCGGGGATGGTCAGGTGGAACTGAGCTGGACGGCGCCGGCCAATGCTGACAGTTATTCGGTAAAATGCTGGATCACCAGCGGCGGCCCTTATACGGAGATCGGCACGCCGGACACCACCAACTATGTGCATCTCGGAACACCGAACGGGACCAACTTTTATTATGTTGTTTCAGCCGTTAATTCCGCGGGAGAAGGCGGATTGTCGGACGAGGTTCATGCGGTGCCCTCGGTGGTTATTGCGCCGGATGAATACCGGATCTCTTCGTATGAGAGCCTTGGAAGCGCCGGCTTCCTGCTGACGCTCTCCAACGGAATCCCCGGACATGTTTATCAGTTGCTTTCCTCTGCAAGCCTGCTGCCGGCCGACTGGCAGCCGGTCGGGGAGTCGTTTTTGGGTAATGGAGTATTCATTCAGTTTGAGGTGCCGATTGCCGGTGCTGAAACCAACCGGTATTTCAAGCTCAGCGTTCAACGTCAATAAGGAGTGCCCCGTGAATAAAATGCTTCCCGCGCTTCTTTTGCTTCCCTGTGTGCTGCAGGCCGCAAATCCGCACAATTTTGCCTTCAGCGAAACCTCCGACTTCAAAACCTTCAAGCACCTCGGCTACTTTAACCAGGGCGTCATGAAGTCCACCAACTTTACCTCGCCCAAGCACGGCGCGGTCATTCACCTCACGCAGGAAGAGGCCGACCGCCTCGCCGCCCGCTGGGGACTGGAAGCCTACTAAACGGGGTAGGGCGGTGTGTCCCGTGCCGCCCAATACCCGCGGCCACTGACTTAAGCCTCTTTGGTATCAAATACGCTCTCCGCTTAGGCTCCGGGCGTACAACATAGAGCGCCCGTCATAAATCCTTTGCGGCACCCCTTTGTTGCGGCATCCCTTTGTTGCGGCATCGGAGCGAAGCGGAGATGGTAAAAGCACTTATGTCAGTGCCATTCGGACATGAACCTTTATTTTCAGCAGGCGAAGATTGCTTGCGCGCAATCATCTGTCGGTACGTATCGCCGCCGGCCCGGCGGCCGTGGAAATCGAAAAAACAATCCATCATTGGTATCACGCACTCTTCATCGTTCATCAATTACAACTAATAAACTCATGATGTGATCGCATCTTTTCAAGGCCTTCGCCTTGCTCAATAGGTTTCTCTTTGCATAATGTTCCGGTCTTATACCGGATATTGTCTGGTTCGGGGTTTGCAGGCGGGCCGCCTGCGGTACGTATCGCAGCCGTTCCGGCGGCCTTGTCTCAAAACCAGACAATAACGGTTGCTATGCGGCCTGCGCCGGTCCGGCGCACCGTGGAGGGATTCGGAATCAATGAATGCATATATCGATCAACGGTAAGTCCTATCCTTACGCTCCGCATAATGTTCAGGTTCGTTCCGATCCCAAGCTGCTTACGCCCCGGAACGGCCTTGTAACCCTGTAAGGCCATGTGCTTTCGGATGTGTTCGAGGTTCTTCGATTTGGTGGAGAGCCTGAAGATCTTTCAGGGAGAGCCTTTGTGTGTAGACACAAAAAAAAGACCGGTCACATGTGACCGGCCTTTAAGTTGGTGGAGGATATCGGGATCGAACCGACGACCTCTTGAATGCCATTCAAGCGCTCTCCCAGCTGAGCTAATCCCCCGGAAAAGGACGTGCTTTATACGCGTTGGGTTGGGGCGAGTCAATCTGCTTTGTTCAGTTTTTTGTTGATTGTATTCAGGTGGTTGTTTGATCCCGCGATTGGTCAAAGAGATGCGCCGATTTGCGATCGAACGGAATTGCATTTCGGGCCCCGGAAGTGCAGATTCCACGTTCCTGAATTCACCGGTTTTGAAGTGTCACTTTTTTGGGTGGGTTTGGGGTTGACAGGTGCGGACTGATTCCGTAGTTTCCGCCCCTTGATTTTTTGGAAAGAAAGCCCTTATCGGGTATTGAGGTAGTTTATGGAAGCATATGCTGTAATTGAAACCGGTGGAAAACAGTATCGTGTTCAGCAGGGTGACGTTCTTGACGTCGAGCTGCTCGGTGCTGAAGCAGGTTCCAGTGTTGAATTCGACGCGCTGGCCGTTTCCAACGGAAGCGAACTTTCGATTGGTACCCCGGTTGTTGCCGGAGCCAAGGTTAAAGTTTCAGTTGTTGAAGATCTGCGTGGCAAGAAAGTATTTTCCTTCAAGAAGAAGCGCCGCAAAGGATATCGTCGTAAAATTGGTCACCGTCAGGATCTGACTAAGATCAAAGTGGAAGAAATCAGCGCATAATTTCGCAGGAGGTTCGTCATGGCTCATAAGAAAGGACAAGGTTCGTCCACTAACGGTCGCGATTCCAATGCACAGCGTCGCGGTGTAAAGCGTTTCGGCGGCGAAAAGGTAACGGCCGGCAGCATTCTGGTGCGTCAGCTGGGAACTCGTTTCCATGCCGGTGACAATGTTGGTTGCGGACGCGACTACACCCTGTTTGCCCTTAAGGATGGTGTTGTTGAATTCAACAAGCGCCAGCGCAAGGTGCATGTTCGCGAGGTAACGGCCTAATTCAGGTCCAGCCAAGCACGCAAAGGCGGGTTACGGCCCGCCTTTTCTTTTTTTGCTGAACAATGTTCAGCTGTTTTACGTTTCAGGTGTTAGGTTTTTCCGATGTATCGGATCTGTCAAAACTCGATGCTTTTCAAACTTAACACTCAACCGCTAAACGCTTAAAACTCCCCCATGAAACAAGTCGTATTCAAGGATCGTGTAAAACTCTACGTTCGTGCCGGCAACGGCGGGAACGGGTGTGTCTCCTTTCGTCGGGAAAAGTATGTCCCCAGGGGAGGGCCGGATGGCGGCGACGGCGGTCATGGCGGTTCGGTTGTCCTTCGTTGCGATGCGAATGAGGATTCCCTGCTTCCGCTCTATTATCAGCCGCACCAGCGCGCCAGGCATGCACAGGCCGGTATGGGGTCGCAGTGCCATGGGAAAAACGGCGAGGACTGTGTTGCGACGGTTCCGTGCGGTACGGTTATTACGGATGCGGAAAGCGGCGAGTTTATCGGTGAACTGCTGAATGATGGTGATGAGCTGATCGTGGCCAAGGGCGGTCGCGGCGGTATCGGTAATATTCATTTCAAGAGTTCTACCAATCAGGCGCCGCGTCAGTTTACCGAGGGTACGCTGGGCGAGGAAAAGTCCCTGTGGCTCGAATTGAAGCTGATGGCTGATGTCGGCCTGGTCGGATATCCCAATGCCGGAAAGTCCACCCTGCTCAGCAAGCTGACCCATGCGCATCCAAAAATTGCGCCGTATCCCTTTACAACCATTAATCCGATTATCGGGACGCTGGAGTATGAAAACTTCAGCCGGCTGCGTATTGCGGACATTCCCGGGCTGATTGACGGCGCCCATGAAGGCGTTGGGTTGGGGCATGAATTCCTGCGCCACATTGAGCGTTCCCGCTTCCTGTTGTTCGTGATCGACATGGCTGGGACGGATGATCGCAATCCGTCAGACGATTACATGCATCTTCGTGAAGAGCTGAAGCTGCACCGCGAGGAGCTGAGCTGCACGCCGTACACGGTGGTGGCCAATAAAATGGATACGCCCGGCGCCGATGAAAAGCTGGCGGAGTTTGAAAAGCGCACCGGCGAATTTGTTTATCCGATTTCCGCCGAGCTCGGCGAAGGGCTCGATCCGATCCGTGAACACCTCTATAAGCATTTCTACGAAACCGATAAGGTGCAGGACTTGGAAGATTAGAGATCCCTCTCTCCGTTACACTCCGAGAGTACAACAAAGAATTTCGATAGCACTACCAAGGAGCCCCGAAAGAACTGCCAATGACTTTCGAGAGGATTCGGGTATTCGTGGTCCAATCGGAGCGGAGCGGAGATTGCATCGTCTGTCAGGACGCCGTCACGGTCGTCATTTTGTGTGCGCAGTGAATTCGATCTGAAAAGATTTCTATTCCTGCGACATTCTGGCGAGGGCCTCGAGTTTCTTCAGGGCGGCTCCGGATTCAATGGATTCAATGGCCATGGCGATGCCGGCCTGGGGGGTATCAGCCTTACCGCTGGCCATGATCGCAAAGGCGGAGTTCAGCAGGACGATATCACGCTTCGGGCCTTTTTCTCCCTTCAGGAGGGCGAGGGTCGTCTGGGCGTTTTCGGCCGGTTCTCCGCCGACCAAATCCGCCGCTGTGGCCTTTTTGAGTCCCAGTCCGGTCGGTTGGACCTCGTAGCTTTCCACTTTACCGCGCCGGATTTCGGTCACCATGGTGGTGGTTGTGGTGGTGAGTTCATCAAGGCCGTCGTTGCCGTGAACGATAAACTGGTAATGCATGTCCAGCTGGGCGCAGGCGTCGGAGACAATCGGAACCAGCTCCGGTTTGAATACGCCCATGATGCCGTTTTTGACGCCGGCCGGATTACAGAGCGGTCCGAGAATATTGAAAATGCTCCAGATGCCCAGTTCGCGGCGCGGTCCGACGACGTGTTTCATGGCGGGATGCAAACCGGGGGCAAAGAGAAATGCGATGCCCAGTTCCGCCAGGCATTTTTCCATCTGTTGCGGCGAGTACTGGATATTAACGCCCAGCTCGGCCAGCACGTTGGCGGCGCCGCACTTGCTGGAGACGCCGTAGGAGCCGTGTTTGGCAACCGTGACGCCGGCGCCGGCGATGACGAATGCGGAGGTTGAGGAAATATTGAACGTGTGGGCGCCGTCGCCGCCGGTTCCGACAATATCGACCGCGTTCGGGTCGTCGCATTTTATTTGGGTCATGTGGGCCCGCATGACGTCCGCGCATCCGGCGATGATTTCCGGCGTTTCCCCCGTTTGTCGCAGTCCCATAATAAATGCTCCGATCTGCGCTTCGCTGGCTTCCCCCGACATAATGTCGGACATGGCGGCGGCGGCTTCCTCGCGGGAGAGGGTTTCGTGGGCAACGAGTTTGGCAATGGCATCCTTGATCATCGGCGGTTCTCCAGTAAATCCATAGAAAAAGATAGAGAAGTGCCGGCTTGAATGAAAGGCCGAATGGAATGGAAAGAAAGGTTGGCAGGGTGCGTCAAGGGGCGGTATCTTCCGCGCACGATGAATTCAGAATCCTCCATGAACTTCCTGCCTACCACTGCGTCCGAAATGCATGCACGCGGCTGGTCGGAGCTGGACGTCCTGCTGATCAGCGGTGACGCGTATGTGGATCATCCGTCGTTTGCTGCGGCGGTGATCGGTCGCGTGCTGGAGGGGGAGGGGCTGCGCGTGGGTATTGTGGCCCAGCCGGACTGGACCGATCCCGCCAGTCTTCTGGTGATGGGAGTGCCTCGCCTGTTTTGCGGGATTACGGCCGGTAATCTGGATTCCATGCTGGCGGCCTATACGGCGGCACGTCGCAAGCGCAGGGATGATGCCTACAGCGAAGGCGGAGAGGTGGGCAAGCGCCCGAACATGGCGGTGGTGGTCTATTCCCAGTTGGCCCGGCGTGCCTTTTCCGGTGTGCCGATCGTGATCGGCGGGATCGAGGCCAGTCTGCGCCGGACCGTGCATTACGACTATTGGCAGGATAAGCTGCGGCCGTCGATCCTGCTCGATTCCAAGGCCGATATTCTGGTTTACGGAATGGGCGAGCGCGCTATACGCGAAATTGCGCGGCGCACAGCAGGTGAAAAACCTCTTGATGGGATTCCCGGAACGGCCCGTCTGCTGGGCGGGCGCGAAACAACGGAGCGCGATTTTAAGGAGTGTATAGCACTGCCCTCCCTGGAAGAGTGTCAGGCGGACAAGGGGGCGCTCATTAAACTGGCCAAGCTGACCGAGCGTGAGCAGAATCCCTTTTCCGGTAAGCCGCTGGTTCAGATGCATGGCGCTCGGGCGCTGCTGATCGAGCCGCCGGCAGAGCCGCTGAATACGGCCGAGTTTGACCGTATTTACGAGCTTCCCTTCATGCATGCGGCGCATCCTTCGTATAAGCAGCCTATTCCTGCGTTTTCAATGATCCGCGATTCCATCACGGTGGTTCGCGGTTGCGGCGGCGGCTGTACGTTCTGTGGACTGGGAATGCATCAGGGGCGTTTTCTTTCGAGTCGCTCGGAAGAGTCGGTCGTGCATGAGGTGGAATCATTGGCGGGGCAGAAGAGTTTTCACGGCACGGTAACCGATCTGGGGGGGCCGACGGCCAATCTGTACGGTTGCCGGAACGGCGTAAAAGAGGCCTGTCGGAAATGCCGGCGCGCCAGCTGTCTTTATCCGAAGATCTGTCCGAATCTGGATGTGGACCAGAAAGCCGCGATCCGCCTGATGCGCCGGGTGCGCAAGCTCCGCCGGGTAAAGCATGTCTTTATTCAGTCCGGCATTCGCATGGAGCTGGCGCTGCAGAACCCGAAGTATATCCGCGAGCTGGCGGCGCATCATGTTTCCGGTCATCTCAAGGTGGCGCCGGAACATCTGCATTCGAAGGTGGTGCGGCGCATGCGCAAGCCGGGCCTTGAGGTGTTTGATGCATTCCGCAGTCAGTTTGAGCAGTTCAGTCGCGAGGCCGGCAAGAAGCAGTACATCGTTCCATATTTTATTTCCAATTTTCCCGGATCGACCAAGGACGAGATGAAGGTGGTGGAGGGCTATTTGCGCGACGAACGCTGGAAGCTCCAGCAGGTGCAGGATTTTATTCCGCTGCCGATGACGCCTGCCGCCGCTATGTATTACAGCGGTCTCGACTATGAAACCGAACAACCGATTCCGGTTATCCGCGGCCTCGCCGAGCGCCGCGGCCAGATGCATCGCCTCAAGGGGCGTCGGCCTCCGCATCGCAAGAAACCGGGTCGCTCAAAGTAGTGCGCCGGGGCGGGGTTGATTCCCGCGGCGCCGATGACGTGTCGGTACATAAAAAAAGAGGTTAATGGCCCGTTTCCGGGGAGAGGTGTAGGATGCTGTTCGCCGAAGAATGAGGTGGCAGCGTGTTCTCGCGTCCGATAACTTTCGCGCCCCTCGTTCCTTGGAGGAACGACTTACACGGTATTTTGTATCATAGTCCCCGAAAATGGGTAATGAACCTTTTTTTTGGGGGGAGGAAAAGGGCTTGCTGCTCGGCAAAAAAAAAAGAGCCCCGAAATTCGGAGCTCTTTGCAGTAATACCGGTCGCAGGTTATGCAACGGCAGCTTTAGCTGCTTCAACCACTTTGGCGAAACCTTCCGGATCGTGAATGGCGATCTCGGAGAGAACCTTGCGGTTGAGTTCGATGTTGGCCTTCTTGCAGCCATCGATGAAACGGCTGTAGTTGATGCCGTTCAGGCGGCATGCGGCGTTGATGCGAACCGTCCAGAGGCGGCGGAAGCTGCGCTTTTTGTGCTTGCGATGCACATAAGCCATGGCTTGTGCGCGATCGACGGCTTCAGTAGCCTGGCGGAACAGTTTACTGCGGGAACCGCGGAATCCCTTAGCGAGCTTCAGGCGGTTGTTTCTTCTACGGCGTGAAGCCGGTCCATTGGTTGCTCTTGGCATGATGTATCTCCAGCAATTAGATGAACGGGGTGATGCGCTTCATATCGGCCTGATCGACGATATCCTGACTGCGCAGGGTCCGTTTGCGTTTACGATTCTTGTTCGACAAGATGTGGCTACCACCCATGTGGTTGCGCTTCAGCTTGCCGCTGCCGGTTTTGCTAAACCGTTTAGCTGCACACTTTTTTGTCTTTGTTTTAGGCATAATAGCACCGTTCGTTTAATAAATTTATTCCAATGCGGGATCGGGGGACCGCGCAAAAGAGGAGGATTTATATGGGAACCCCCCGGGCAAGTCTAGTGTTTTTTCGGAATAATTCGGCTTATTCCGGAGGCGGGGTTTTCCGGGCCTTTTTCACTTCCTTCAACACATAGTGCCAGCCGGCCGATCGGGAGTCGATGCACTTCTGTCCTGATTGTGGGGAGTGCCTCGTGTGCAAGTGTGCTGAGCTCTCTGCCCGTGAACCCGCGCCGTATCGACATGAGGCCGTCATACTGTGCAAAGCTGCTGCGATAAAACTGCGACAGCAGGGCATATCCGCCGTAGGCCAACCGGTTTCGTTCGAGATCGCTGAAGATCAGCCGGCGCCGGACCTGCGGCTGCCATATGCGAAGCAGCCGAATGATTTCCGCCTGTCCAAGGTGATGCAGGAAGTGATTGGAAAAAACATAGTCGATCGGTTCGTCGAGCTGATCGGCCAGCAGATCCATTTGACGAAGCTGAAGTCCGGCGACGCTTCCATACGCTTTGCGGGCAAAGCCGATGATCCGCGGATCAAGGTCGCATGCTGTGATACGCAGCTTTAAACGACGCCTTTTCGCCGCCTGCAGCAGCCACGCATCAATATCGCAGCCGCCGGCTCCCATATCGAGCAGGTGGTATTCCCTGCCCGGATGCCGGAGCATGTCGTCCAGCACCCAGCGGGTCAGGATGGTGCGATAGCGCGATACCAGCCGGTTGATTGATGCAAACTGCCGTACTGTCCGCAACAGCAGCTCTTCCGAACAGTCCGGATCATCCATGAGTTCCGGCAGGCCGGATCGGATGGCCATGTCAGGCAGCATGCGATTCGTCCTTCCTGAAAACAACCGCTTCGAGCAGTCCGCCGAAAAAGCGGCGCCCGGCCTGATGGGAGAAGCCGCGCTCTTCAAACCGGCGGCGCAGTGCCGTACGACCGGGATAGAGTTTCAGGCTGTCGGCAATGTAGCCGTAAACATCCGGGTTTCCGTGCAGCATCAGTCCCCAGAACCCTCCCCAGAATTTCAGCAGGAAATGACCGACTGCCTGTCCGGCACCGTTTTGCGGTTTGGAAAAGTCGAGAAACGCGGCATATCCGCCCGGCCGCAGAATGCGGGTGATTTCGTCGATCGTCTGATTCAGGTCCGGCGCGTTGCGCAGGGCATATCCGCCGGTAACGATATCAGTGCCCGCGGTCTCGAACGGCAGGGCCGCCATGCTTCCCTCCTTATACGCTATAGTCGCTGAATCGGTTCGCGTGCGGGCGATGGCGAGCATTTCGGGCGTAAGATCAAGGCCGGTGATTTTTCCGCCGGGATAGCGGTCCGCCAGCATGCGGGTGATATCGCCGGTGCCGCACGCAAGATCCACGCACGCCGGCGCGTTATCCTTCGGCAGCAGGTCGAGCATGATCCGCTTCCAGGCGGCATCGCGTCCGAAGGAGAGCGCCTTGGTAATGAAATCATATTTCGGGGCAACCTCGGCAAACAGGTTCCGGTTGAAGGTCTGCTTGGATTCCGGGGCGTTGATGTATTCCATCGGTTTCAGGTTGAATCGGGCATTCATTATGCGGGCACCTTTCTTTTTGAGATTACGGTTCGGTTGCCGGGAATGGTCAGCATGGCAAAATAGCGGGCAAGCTGTTCGCGGATGTTCGGGCGCAGCAGGATTCGGCTGATCAGCGTCCGGCGCAAAACGGATGCCGGCATGCCGCGCCGCGTACCCAGCCACATGCCGCGGGCGGCGCGAGACGCGGCAACCCGGAATGCATGGCGCCGGACCCGGCTGTATTCCCTGAAATGCTGATCGGCCGTTAATGGATCGTTCAGGGCCGCGGCAATGGCGCGATCGAGATGCACGGCATCGGCAAAGCCGGTATTCATGCCCTGTCCGCCGATCGGGCTCATTACGTGTGCGGCATCGCCGCAGAGCAGGACGCGGCCGTTGCGGTAGGTCCGGGCGAGCCGGCGCTGCGGCCGGAAGAAGCTGTCAAAAAAGGCCGGTGTTGCGCGGAGATCCATTCCGGTCCGGCGCCGGATCTGTTCGGCCACAATGGAATCGATCGGATGTGCATCGGGGGATGCTGTAAGCGGCATCTGGACAATCCAGCGGCGCCGCCCGTCGGAAAGCGGGAAGGCTTCTACGGAACCGTGACGGCCGAAATAGAGACGAGCCTCGGCAGCCCAGTTCGTTTCATCTTTAAAGTCTGCCATGAAAAACTGCGTCCGGTAAAAATGTCCGGGAAAGGCAATGCGGGTTTCGGTACGTACGGCGCTGCGATGACCGTCGCATCCGACGAGATAGGTGGCCGTCAGATCGGAGTAGGCCTGCGCATCGGTATCCTGCAGCCGTACGCGGATGCCGTCGGTGAATTCCGTCCGGCTGACAAACTGAACGCCTTCGAGCAGGGTGACAGACGGAAATTTGTTCAGGTTTTTCCGTAGCAGGGCCACCGTGCGGTTTTGCGGCAGGGAGAGGATACAGCGATGTGTTGACGGCAGGCGCGAAAAATTCAGGCCGCCGATCCGCGTTCCGTTTTCAAAAACCAGGGCGTCGGTGATCGGAATGCCGTTTCGGACAAACGCCTGATCGAGTTCCAGTTCTTTAAGAATGTCGAGTGACGGAGGCGTGATCCCGATGGCCATGGAGCCTTTAGGCGGCTGCGTGCGGCGCTCGACCACAATGACGCGCACTCCGCGCTTGCCCAGCAGGTTGGCCAGCAGCAGACCGATGGGGCCGGCGCCGATAATAAGGATATCCGCGTCCTTCTTTGTTGTGCGCTCGCCGACAGACTGATCGGCAGTCTTTACGGCGAAAGAGGGGAACCAGAAGGGAACGCGCTGCTGATACGCGCGGAAGGCGTCGCCGAAATAGCGGATAAAGCGTTTTTCCTTGAGGGCTGCGCCGACCACGCAATATGCGGTCCATGCGAGCGCCAGCACCAGCTGGTCCGGCGTCCATGCCGTCGTCAGCCAGAGCAGGATCGCGAACGAAATATAGATCGGCTGGCGAACGAAGCGGTAGAGACCGCGGGTGGCAAACGGTTTGTAAACGGCCTTGCGATTCCGGAATACCGCCCACCATCCGACAAGGCCCAGCTGCAGGTCGAGCTGGGCGTCGGCCATTGATTTGCCGAGCAGCAGCCATCCGAGTGCCGCAACGAGGCCGATGCAGATCTGCAGTCCGGCGCCGGCCTGCCACCAGATGATGCCGGAGGGCGACCACAGGACAAATGCGGCGAACAGCTGCAGCGAGGAGAGCGTGACGAATACCGTCATGGAAATCTTGCTGCCGATGCCGAGCGGCACGAGCTTCGCCATGAAACGGCGTCCCTTCGGGGTCAGCAGCCAGGAGTGGGATATCGGGAACGTTGCAAGCAGCAGGGCGTTGGCCGCCGCTGATGCCCATCCGAGGAAGGGGCCGAGTCCGAAACGCATGCCGGTAAAGAGCGAGAAGGCCATGGCGGCCACTGCGGTAAAGAAGGTGATGTGGCACCCCAAACCGTAAATGAGGGCGGTTATGCGCTGCGGCAGGCTGTGGTTGGTTTGGTTCATGAGGACTTTCTCCGGTCGGAATGGGCGATAACCAGATAGGATGGCAATACAAGCAGGTCGCAGAGGAGAGCGGAGGCCATCATGCCGCCGGTCAGCAGGGCGAACGTATTGGTCGGAATAAAGCTGCCGAAAGCACCCATCCAGAACCCGCCGACCAGAACAATTGACGAAACAACCAGGGCGCGGCCGATGCGGCGGGTTGTGGCACGGGTTGCCTCGCCGGCGGGAAGATGGCGGTAACTCTGGTAGTGGTGCAGATAGTGAATGGTATCGTCGACGGCCAGACCGATCACGACGGCGGCCACCATGGTGGTGGCAGTGCTGAGGTCGATGCCCAGCAGTCCCATCAGTCCGGCGCCCCAGATAATCGGCAGGATGTTGGGAATAAAGGCCGGGATCAGGACCTTTGGAGTCCGGAAGAGCAACGCGGTGGAAATCAGAACAACGGCCAGCGTGATGCCGAAGCTTTTGAGCAGCGTGGCCACCAGTTTGTTGGAGTCGCGTACCACCTGCCAGTAGGCTCCGGTGGGATTCACCTCCCAGCCGGCACCAAGAGCGGTTTCTTCGATTTCGTTGATCTGCGCACTGATGGCGGAGGCGCGGGAGGATCCGATGTCACCCAGAAGAACCTGTATGCGGACGAGCCGGCCATCATCGGCCAGAAGGCGGCTGGGCAGGGCTTCCGGCGCGGCTGCTGACGGATCGGACATAAGCAGGGCATAGTCGGCGATGGAACTGGTTCCAACGACGTCTGGAATGGTTTCGATCTTCTCGGTGAAATGACTCAATGCCGGAAGATCAACCATAGGATCAAAGGCTGATCCGTCGAATTTGCGGGCGAGGAGATCGAGTGAACGGACACTGCCGAGCGTGCTGCCGACGTTGTCGTGATTGATGAAGACCGGATCGTGGTGCTTGAAAAAATGGATGAGGTCGGTGTTGTTCTCAATCCTTGCCGTCGCAAAGGAGGAGGCCACAGTAATCAGTCCGGCGCCGGCAAGAACCGCTGCCGGATGTCGTGCCGGGAGTTCTGCCAGGGCAATCAGGATTCGCTCCATCCATCGGGGCCGGCTGCGGGCGGGACGCTCCTTTATCCAGCCGAGTGCAATCGGGAGGATGGCAAAGGCATAAACGACCGAAAGACTGACGCCGATTGATGCAAACAGTCCGAAAAGGCGAACCGCCGGAATCGGGCTGAGTACCAGAGAAAGAAGGCCGACGGCGGTCATGGCGGCGGTAAAGACACAGGGCTTCCAGACGGATTGAATGGCGGAGCGAATGGCTTTCGGACCGTGTCCGCCCGTATCAATCGCATGGTTCCACGCATCAAGCAGGTGAACCGCGACGGAAACCGATAGAACGATTACCACCGGCGGAAGCAGCGAGGTGATGCTGTTGAGCTCAAACCCGCATGCGGCGTAGAGACCGAGTGTCGTGACCATGCTCAGGCCCACAATCAGCATCGGCAGGGCTACGCCGGCCATTCGGTGAAAGAGCAGTCCAAGGATGATCATCATGACCACCGCTGAGAGCGGGGTGACTACCCGCTGGTCCCGGGCGATGTGGTCGGCTACGGCGGCTTTCAGGATCGGCAGTCCGACGACATGCACCGTACCCTCCAGTTTTTCGGGAGCCTCGGCCTGCAGTTTATTGAGCAGCGCCATCCGTTCTTCTCGCGGCTGGTCGGAACGCAGCACCAGCAGGATTCCAATGGTTTTTCCATCCT
>JAFGVP010000070.1 GCA_016937945.1 Pontiellaceae bacterium
AGATGGATGACGCCACCGGTATGCTCGGGCGCCCGATCAGCACGATCGGAAACGTAGTACACGGGAAGAAAATCGGCCGCGGACTCGGATACCCGACCGCAAATATTGATCCGGAAAACGACATGCTCCCGCCTCGCGGAATTTATGCCGCCAAACTGCGCGTCGGGCAGCATGAACACGCGGCGGCGGCCTATATCGGCCACAGAGAGACCTTCCACCAGAATGAACCGCAGGTGCTGGAAGTCTATCTACTGGATGAACGGGATATCAACCTGTACGGACAGCACGTCGAAGTCCGATATATTCAGTTCATCCGTGGTGATAAGGTGTTTGAAGATGCAGACCGACTCAAGGAGCAGATTGAGTCGGACATTCTAGCGATCCGCTCGATTCTAAACCATCCACAAGAATAAACAGACAGTACGTATCTATATGCCAATCGACATCAAAAAAACGAAAGATGGATATGGTGTCATCATTACCGGCCACGGGCTTGTTACCGACCAGGAATATAAAAATGTTTTTAAGAAACATCTAACCCGGGACCCAAGCGAGCGAAAGGGACAGTATTACTCTATTGCCGACTGGAGTAGTGCAAGCAGTGTCAAAGTCTCGGCAGAAACCATCCGATTTATTGCTAACATCGCCCGCAGGCACACTCCGAAGGAACCACCTTTGATTATTTCCACCGTTGCGGACAAGGATCATATATTTGGTCTTGCAAGAATGGGACACACTCTCAAACAGGATATCGGCTGGCACAACAGCATCTTCCGCACCAGAAAAGAAGCTGAGGAATGGGTCAAGGAAACCATGAAAAATCTGCATGGGATGGACGAGCTGGACCTCAGGACGAAATAAAACCACCGCATTTCTTGCGGCAGGCGACCTCTTCCGTTTTACACCAGCCCCAGACCGAACCGAAGTTACTTAAGTTGTTCCAACTGACGAGCGAGAGATCGACCCAACCGGCGAATCAGTTAAATCAGCGGTCCTGAATTTGCCCAATAAAATCCGGCTCCATCAAGCGGAACCTCTTACGCAATAAATCGAAGAGTCGACCCCAAAGACTTGCGGCACATTCAATACTTCATTAGAATATAGCGAAAACAAGGTTTCACTTTGGAGGACAATCCCATGCCGATAATGATCAGAAAATCGAAAGACGGGCATGGTGTCGTGATCACCGGACACGGAACGGTTACCGACAGGGAATACCTTCAAACCTTTCTGGAACACCTGAATGAAAGCCCGGACGAACGCAGAGGACAGCTTTACACGCTGGTGGACTGGAGCGGAATCACCAGAGCCGAAGTCAAAAGTGATTCCATTCGGCATATTGCCGACATGTGCAAGCTGAAGGCGCCCCCAGGGCTGAAACTGATTCTGGCGACTGTTGCAATAGAAGATGTCGTCTACGGTCTCGCCAGAATGGCCGATGTGTTTAAACAGCGCATGGGCTGGCAGACCGCAATATTCAGGAACAGGAATGATGCCGAAGGCTGGATTACCCAAAAAGTAAAAGAGCAGTACGCACTCGATTCCCTGAATTTTGAGACGGTCGACTAGCGAAACACCTCGGCCCCCTTCAGAGATTCCCCAGTGATGTATAGACTATACCCGCGGCTTCAGCTGCGGGAAAAGAATCACATCACGGATCGCATCGGAGCCGGTCAGCAGCATTAACAGACGATCGATTCCGATCCCCATTCCACCGGTCGGCGGCATGCCGTATTCCAGTGCCGCGAGAAAATCCTCATCGATCTTTTCACCGTCGCCGGCGGCCTGCTCTTCAAAACGGGCCCGCTGCTCAAGCGGATTATTGAGCTCACTGTAGGCCGGTGCAATTTCCTTGCCGCCGATAATCAGCTCAAATACATCCACCAGTTCCGGATCATCCGGACAGTGGTTGGCCAGCGGTACAAGCTCCTTCGGCAGACGCGTGATAAAGGTCGGCTGAATCAGCGTTCCCTCGATGGTCTTGTCGTAGATTTCATGAGTGACCTCCTTGAAGTTCATCCCCTGCTCCACGTGCACGTCAAGCTCTTCGGCCTTGGCAACAGCTTCTTCGAGCGTCTTATCGAACCAGTCATCACCAAGATGCTCTTTGATGAGGTCATAGTAAGCCACTTCGCGCCAGGGCGCCTGCAGACTGATGGTGTTGCCCATCCACTCAAACTCCATCTTGCCGAAAATGGTTTCCGCCAGATGCATGAACATGCTCTGGATCAACTCCTGCATGGTCCGCATATCGCCATAAGCCTGATAGATTTCAAGCGCAGTGAATTCCGGATTATGCGTACGGTCGAGCCCCTCGTTCCGGAAGTTCCGGTTCATTTCGTAGACCCGGTCCATGCCGCCGACGATCAGGCGCTTCAGGTAGAGCTCAGGCGCAATACGCATGAATACATCCACATTAAGCGCGTTATAATGAGCCTTAAAGGGCTTGGCCGCCGCGCCGCCGGCAATCTGCTGAAGCATCGGGGTTTCCACCTCATAAAAACCACGACCATCCAGAAACCGCCGGATTTCGCGTAGTACTTCAGTACGCTTTTTAAAGACGTCCATCACTTCCGGATTGGAAATCAGGTCCAACGAACGCTGACGATAGCGGGTTTCCACATCGGTCAGACCGTGGAATTTTTCCGGCAGCGGGAGCAGTGCCTTGGAGAGCAGCATCCAGTTCGAGATCCGGATGGTCTGCTCGCCGGTCTGGGTGATGATCATTTCGCCTTCAATACCGATAATATCGCCCAAATCGAGCAGCTTGAATGCCGCAAAAACTTCGTCACCAAGAATATCCTTCTTCACCATGAGCTGGAATCTGGCAGAACCGTCGTTGAGATGAGCAAAGGCCATCTTACCCATTTTACGCATGCCGACAATACGGCCGCAGGCTTTGACCACCTTGCCCTCTTCAAATCCTTCATGCAGCTCGTCCAGACGCGCCGTCCGTTCAAAAGCCTTTCCGAAAGCGGGGAATCCGGCTTCCTCAAGCTTTTCCATGTTCACAATGCGCTGCTGACGATATTCGTTGGCTGACAGTTCTTCGCTCATGATTTTCTCCTGAAAAATTGGCCGCAAACCATAAGGATTCATTCACGGCAAGTCAACCCGCCAACCATCCCTGAAAGAAGGAAGTTTAACCGCATAGAACACAGAGATCGCAGAGAATTAGGATTATCTCTGAGCCCCCTGTGGTGAAAAATCAGACCCAGTCGGCGAGACGGAGGTTGGGATTCACATCGATCGGCTCCGGTCCGGTCTTGCCCATCCGAATCTTTTCATAGGCAACTCCGGCAATCATAGCCGCATTATCCGTACAGTAGGCAGGCGGACACAACAGCAAGGGAATCCCTGTTTTTCCGGACAACTGCGTCAATTTTTCGCGAAGCACCTTATTCAGTGAAACACCGCCGGCACAGGCAAAACTCTTGATCGGAAAGCGCTTAAGAGCCCGTTCAACACGCGTGGCAAGCGCGTCGCAGACGGCTTCCTGATAGCTGGCGGCAATATCACGCAGCTCATCGCCCTCCGGCGCATGATCGAGATTTTTTACATGAGTCAAAAGCGCAGTCTTGAGCCCGCTGAAACTAAAGCAGAGATCGCGGTCATATTTATAGACCCATTTGCCGCGATCCACATTATCGAGACCGCGCGGAAAACGGATATGATCAGGATTTCCGCCTTCGGCCGTTTTCTGGATAACCGGCCCGCCGGGATATCCCAACTTCAGGACCGCCGCCGCTTTGTCCAGCGCTTCGCCGGCGGCGTCATCAATCGTACTACCCAAAAGTTCATACCGTCCCGGCCCGCTCATCATGACCAGACTGCTGTCCCCGCCGGACACCAGCAGGCCGAGCATGGGATACGCCTCATCCTTGGACAGCGCATCCGGCTTCATGAATACGGAATGGAGATGGCCTTCATGATGATTCACACCGATCAACGGTTTATTCAAGCGCTGGGCCATCGTTTTGGCTGCGGCATAGCCGATCAGAAGCGAGCTGGCCAGCCCCGGACCATAAGTGACGGCCAGCGCATCAATCGATTCAAAGCTTTCGCCGGCTGCGGCAAGCGCCTCGTCGATAATCCCCGGAAGCTTCGCCACATGATTCCGCGATGCAATTTCCGGCACCACCCCTCCATACGGCCGATGCTTGGCAATCTGGGAATAAATGGCATTGGACAGCACAATCCGACCGTCTTCCACAACAGCGGCGGCGGTTTCATCACACGAGCTTTCGATTCCAAGAATTTTCATGGCGCATATAAAACGGGGCTCGAATTTTTAATTCAAGCCCCGTTTAAACCTATTCCCTAACTGAAATAATTTACATGCCGAGCGTGCCCTGGCTTTCAGCGGCCTCAAACTCAGCGATTTCCTTATCGAGTTCGTCGAATGCCTTGGAAGCACGGAAGCGTTCGTACAGATGCTTCGCCGCATTATTTTTCAGCGACTCATGAATAACGTCCGGATTAAGAACCATCAGAACGTATGCTGTAGTAACGCCGCCATCGGTCTCATACTTCTGAATTTTCGGTAATGTTCCCTGCAGGGTCTGCGAGGTGATCTGCTTCGTGGCCGAGCTGAAGAGCTCATTGATCTCGGAGCTGTCCGCATCACCGACTTCTTCTACAAATGCCTTCTCCAGGTTTTCAATCTTTACCTGAACCAGCTGAGCCAGACTCTTGCGGGCGTCGAGTTTGGCCTTCGCAACTGCAACGTCCGGTTTGCGCGAAGAACCCATGCCCAGAGCAGCCATACCGCCTTCGTCACCGATCTCACCGACCTTGGCCTGCATGTAATCGAACATGGAATCATCCGAATCCGCCTTCGGCACGGAATTACAACCGCTCAGGCCAATGCATGCAGCCAATGCAAATAATCCAACGAATGTGCGCTTCATCTCTACCTCCTAATTAACGTTGCAATAATGAGGAACCCTTGTTCCACGACTCTCAGAATGTAACTCGATTATCGAACGAGGCATGCCCTTCCGCAATGTTTTTCTATCAACATCTCTAAAAGAAAACATGATCCCCCCTCCTGCACCGGGCTTGTTCTCCAATCCGGAAGTGTGATAGATGTATCTGCTTTAAATCACCGGAGGGAGTTTCAGCATGCTATATCATATTCCGTTTGAAGAGATGGAACGTTTCATGATCGACGTATTCAAGGGCATCGGCGTCCCGGAACAGGATGCACGGACCTGCGCAGATGTGCTGATTGCTTCAGACAAGCGCGGTATTGACTCCCACGGCATCGGCCGCCTTAAACCCATCTATTACGATCGCATCGTGCACCAGAAAATCCAGCACCCGGAAACCCGGGTTGAGGTGGTGCGCGACCACCTTTCCACGGCAGTCGTCGACGGACATCACGGCATGGGCATGGTTGTGGCCAAACGCTGCATGGAGATGGCGATCGAAAAGGCCGGAAAATACGGCATGGGCATGGTCGTGGCCCGCAACTCCACCCACTACGGCATCGCCGGATACTATCCGCTCATGGCAACGGCCAAAGACATGATCGGCATCAGCGGCACCAATGCCCGACCGTCTATTGCCCCGACCTTCGGCGTGGAAAACATGCTCGGAACCAACCCGCTGGTTTTCGGATTCCCGACCGACGAACCCTTTGACTTTGTAAACGACTATGCCACCCCCGTCATCCAGCGAGGAAAGATTGAGCAGTACGCACGGGAGGGACGCGATTGTCCAGAGGGCCTGATCATCGGCAGAGACGGCCAAACGAAAACCGACTCAAAGCAGATTCTTGACGATCTGGTCAACGGCGAAGCCGCACTGGCCCCCATTGGCGGCATAGGCGAAGTAACCGGCGGCTACAAGGGCTACGGTTTTGCCACTGTGACCGAAATCCTCTCCGCAGCCCTGCAGCAGGGCGCTTTCCTTCAGCAGCTGACCAACCGGGGTGCCGAAGGAAACCTGAAACCCTATGAACTGGGACACTTCTTTATCGCAATTGACGTCAAATGCTTCTGCGAACCGGCAGATTTTCGCAAGCGCACCGGCGACATCCTGCGGGCCCTGCGCAACTCAGAAAAAGCGCCCGGCGCGGAACGGATCTATACCTGCGGCGAAAAGGAATACCTTGCCGGCATTGCACGCGCCGACTCCGGCGTTCCGGTTAACGAAGCTCTGCAGAAGGATATGATCACCATGCGGAACGAACTGGGTCTCGACTACCGATTCGACTTCGAATAAGCCGCCCCGAAACAAATTCCATTTTTTTCAAGACATTGCGGATAAATCCCATAACCTTCAGCCATACGTTTCAGGAAACAGACTATGTCCACGGGATTCCAGGGAAAATTTCATCGGCAGAACATTCTTTCGCGTCTGGCGAAGGATCTGGTACGGCGCTCTCGATCGCACTGCGAACTGTGCGACCACAACGGCGTTAAACTTGAACCCTTTGAAATTCCGCCGATCGAAGAGGAGCCCTATCTCGACGGCTGTCTTTTTATCTGCGATGGATGCCGGAAGCAGATCGTGGAGCCGAAAAAGATGATCCCGACACACTGGCGCTGCCTGAACAACGCCCTCTACTCCGAGGTTCCGGCCGTGCAGGTCATGTCATTCCGGATCCTCAAGCGGCTGGCAGGTTCCGGCGAACGCTGGGCGGAAGAACTGCTTGAACACGCCTATCTTGACCCGGAACTCGAAGCATGGGCGAACGAAGCCGAATAGCGCTCAGACAAGTGACACCGCCCCTTATCGACCTTTTGGCGTATAGAGAAGGAAAATTTGCGTCGGCCCCGTCATTCCCCGAACACCGCGAATCTCAATCCTGTCGCCTTCCCGGGATGCAAGAATCCTGAAATACTGGCTGCCGATCTCCATTTTATCCGTTGTCCATTCATGAAAATGGAGCTGGTCGTTAAACCGCGTGCGAACAGCTGACAGATCCAACGCACTGGTGAGTCCGGCGCCGATCATTCCCGACTGAGGAATGCGGCCATGATCATTGAGCTCAAACTCATCCATCACAAAATATTCAGGAAAAAGCACCGGTCGTTTAATATCCACCCCCTCTTCGGGAATGAGCGGTGCCGGCTCAAGAAAGGTGCGCGGCCTGCGCTCTGTTACACAGCCGGTTAAAAGGGCCAACACCAGCCATCCGGTATATTTGATACATTTCATATTCACAGCCACCCTGCTCATTGGATCGGTTTAAAACATAAACAAAGAAAGCGCACATAACAAGAACCACCTTGCCAGCGCGCTTTCTTCACCGAACGTACCGCGGTCTGCGGCTATTTATCCATATCGCAGATATTGCAGCTGCGGCAGTCCAGACCGGGCGGCGTATAGGCCTTACCTTCACGCTTTGCCTTGCGGATCGCCTGTGCATTCTTTGCAGCAAGGAAGAGTCCGAGAATAATAAATGCGCCGGCCGCAGAGGTCGGCAGCATAAAGTCGGTCGTCCACGCCGGAATCATCTTGATCTGGAACAGAGTTCCGCCGGCCAGGAATTCGCGGGTTCCGCCCAGCGCAACGAGCGCGAGCGTGAAACCGAGTCCCATGCCCAAACCGTCGGCCAGCGATTTCACAATGCCGTTCTTGGAAGCAAACGCCTCGGCACGTCCCAGCACAATACAGTTTACCACGATCAACGGAATAAAAAGACCCAGTGCGTTATACAGCGTAGCCGGCGCATACGCCTGCATCAACATGTCCACAATGGTCACGAAGGTGGCGATCACGACAATGTAGACCGGAATACGGATCTTTTTCGGCACGATATTACGCATGAGCGAAATCACCATATTGCTACACATAAGTACAAACAACGTAGCCACGCCCATACCCAGACCGTTGGTGGCACTTGAGGTTACGCCGAGCGTCGGACACATGCCGAGCAGGAGCACCAGGACCGGGTTCTCTTTCCAGATCCCCTTGGAAAATTCTTTAGCCAGGCTCATTATTCAGCTCCCTTCGAGAGTTCATCCAGATGTTCAACGGCCGTTTTGCTGACGGCGTATACCGCTTCGCAGACCGCTGTACTTGTGATCGTAGCTCCGGTTTTGCCATTCACTTTTTCGCCATCCTTGACGATTGCCCACCGCTCTTCACCCGCTTTTTTGCCGGCGTACCAGTCCAGATACTTGTTTCCGACCAGTCCCGGAATCTCTTCACTGCCTCCAAACAGGTCGGTGATGGTTTTCTGCAGCTTACGTTCCGCAATCGCGGTTCCAAGACCGGGCGTTTCTGTCTGGGCCGTAACGATCACGGCGCTGTTCGTCATCCCGTTGGAAGCAATGGAGGCCACGCTGCCATCCGCATCCAGGCCGACAATCAGCGATACCGTGCCGGAGAAGCCGTCATCGGTATTATCCACTTTGCCGGCATAACCAACGATCTGTCCGTCTTTGCGGGCGGTATAGAACGTAACCTTCCAGCCGCGGGCACAGGCAAAGGTGTTGGTTTCCGTCATCGGTTCGTTGTCATAAGCCGGAAGCACCTGATTCATTGCGAGGCTGATCGCCGCCTTCTTATTGGCCTCAATCCGCTCCGCGGTCAGGCCCTGCACCCCGGCCAACAGTCCGGCGGCGGCCGCAGCCACGACACCGAGAAAGACTCCGAGCATGGGAATATTGATTTTCTGCGCGCTCATTACGCCACCTTTCCTTTCTCCGGTGCCACGTAGCCAAACGGCTTTTGAACGGTCATGCGGTCAATCAGCGGAGTAAGTGCATTCATGAATAGAATCGAGAAGCTGACGCCCTCCGGATAGCTGCCCCACAGACGAATCACGCTCGTCATGATACCGCATCCCAGACCGAAAATAATTGCGCCCTTCCGGGTCATTGGTGAAGTCACCATATCGGTTGCCATAAAGAAGGCTCCGAGCAGAAGACCGCCGGAGAGAATGTGAACCACGGGGGAATGATAAGTGGTCGGATCAATCGCATGCATGATGCCGGTAATGACCGCCACGGAACCGATGAATGCAACCGGAACCTGCCACTTGATCAGCTTGAAAATCAGCAGGACGGCGCCGCCGATCAGCAGCGCAATCGCCGAGGTTTCACCCAGACAGCCCTTGGTGTTACCGATCAGCATCTGAAGGACTTCCACCTTACCCGGCGCCATGGCCAGCGGAGTGGCGGCGGAAACGGCATCGGCCGCGCCGAGTGTCGAAACCATGGCATGCGTCGGATTCCAGGTCGTCATAAGCTCCGGCAGGCCGATCAGCAGGCCGACACGGGCAACCAGCGCGGGATTGAACGGATTATAGCCGAGGCCGCCGAACAGCTGCTTGGCGAGGATGATCGCCAGGAAAGCGCCGATCACGCAGACCCACCACGGGGTTCCCGCATTCAGATTCATTCCCAGCAGGATACCGGTAATGATGGCGCTGCCGTCCTTCCAGGTGGAGGGCCGCTTGTTCAGCTTGTTCCAGCCCTCTTCAAAGACAACGCACGAAACCGTACAGGCCAGAAGGACCCATACAGCGGCCAGCCCGAAGAACCAGATGCCGACGGCACAGGCCGGAAGCATGGCGGCTACAACGGTGAACATGATACGGCTGATATTTTCTCCGGACCGCATGTGCGGCGAATTACTCACGACCAGTCTGGCCGGATCCGGAAGACGAATAGATGGTGTTGATTCTTGTTCAGACATGACTCGGCCCTTAATCGTTTCTTCTTCTAAGTTTGGATGCAATCTCGACCTTCGCCCACTTGAAGTGCTGGTTCAGCGGACGGTGCGACGGGCAGACATAACTGCAGGAACCGCACTCGATACAGGCCTGAACATTCAGCTCCTGCGCCCAGTCAAAACGCTTGTTTTCAACCGCCTGGCTGATGGTGGCCGGCAGGATGCTCATCGGGCAGACCTCCACGCAACGGCCGCAGCGGATGCAGGGCTCCGAACTGTAGAGCGATACTTCGTCCGATGAAATCAGCAGAATACCGGAGGTGTTCTTCATCACGGTCACACCGAGCGAACTCTGGGCGATACCCATCATCGGTCCGCCGAGCAGCAGCTTGGCCGGCTGTTCGGTGATTCCGCCGGCCAGCTCCAGCGCTTTTGCAATCGGCGTACCGATCCGGAAACGCCAGTTGCCCGGAGTCTTAACCGGGCGGCCGGTTACGGTGGTCACGCGTTCGATCGATGGAATGCCTTTGACGACTGCATCGGCGACCGCGACAGCCGATGCCACGTTCTGGACCACGCATTTCACATCCATCGGCAGTTTGCCGACCGGAACCTCGCGGCCGGTGATGGCATAAATCAGCTGTTTTTCAGCACCCTGTGGATAGTTGACCGGAAGCGGTTGCACCCGGACGTGATATTTCCCGGCAACTTCTTCAAGCTTGGCGATCGCGTCCGGCTTGTTTTCCTCAATACCGATTACGGCAGATTCCAGCCCGAGGATACGGGCTAGAATCGCGGCGCCGAGCACAACATCTTCCGCCTGCTCAAGCATCAGCCGATGGTCGGCCGTCAGGTACGGCTCGCACTCCGCGCCGTTGAGAATCAGGGTATCGATCTCCTTGCCTTCCGGCGGAGAGAGCTTGACGTGGGCCGGGAATCCGGCGCCGCCCATACCGACAATGCCGGCATCCCAGACCCGCTGGCGCAGCTCGCCGGCAGGACAGTTCTGCCAGTTGGCGATCGGCTCAAACGGAGAGCCCCATTCATCCTCGCCGTCAGCATCAATATGGATGGCAGGGACGGAAATTCCGGTCGGTCCCGGACATTTGTCAATGGCGCTGACCGTTCCGCTGGTCGGTGCATGAAGCGGAACAGAAACAAAACCGCCGGCTTTGGCCAGCAACTGGCCCTTCTTTACCACATCGCCCTTTTTGACGAGCAGTTGCGGCGGGGCACCGATATTCTGATGCATAATGACAACATATTTGTCGAGCAGCGGAGCATCCTGAATCGCACACGAGGCCGAAAGCGCCTTACTGTCGCTGGGATGAACGCCGCCCTTGAATTTACGAGGCTTATCACTCATTTGGAAACTCCTTGGTACTCATTGGCGGCATGCTTGCCGGCCACGCGAAGGGCCGTCGTCGGACAGGCCGACGCTTCAACCAGATCGGCCGATGGAGGATTCTCGTAATTGGTCTTCACCAGGAATCCGTCTACAAGCATGTGCTCTTCTTCGCCGGAGGCCTTGACGCATTTGCGACAGGCAATGCAGGCGGTTTTACAAACCTGTCGCTTGGCGGCACCCTTTTCGGGAGAGTTGCAGTATACGTGAACTTCGGCGGCGGCCGGCACCATGACAATCAGGTTTTTCGGACAGGTCGCCACGCAGTTTTCGCAGCCGACACACAGTTCTGGATGAACCACGGCCAGACCGTCGCGCATTTCAATGGCGCCAAACGGACAGGCATTCGCGCAGCTTCCGAAACCGAGACAGCCATAATCGCAGCCTTTAGCGCCGCCGGCCACCACAACCGCAGAACGGCAGTCGCGAATGCCGTTATAGAGCGAGCGAACCGTGTTTGAAATGTCGCCGCTGCAACGTACCAGAGCGACCATCTTTTCGCCTTGTCCGGCTTCAATTCCGAGATACGAGGCAATATTTGCCACGTCATCGCCGGAGCAGACCGGGCACTGTCCCGGTGCCGCCTCTTCGGCAACCACGGCCTTGGCAAAAGCAGAACAGCCGGCAAAACCGCAGCCGCCGCAGTTGGCGCCGGGAAGAAGCTCTTCGACCTTCTCGATGCGCTCATCGATCTCGACAGCAAATGCTTTGGCCACCACCCCGATAATCACGCCCAGCAGAACGCCGATGATACCGGTTGAAATGATTGATATTATGATAAATTTAAGTTCCATCGAAAACCCCTTAAACCAGTCCGGAAAAACCCAGAAACGCCATGGCCAGAATGCCGGCCGTCACCAAAGAAATGGCCGTTCCTTCGAAAGCCTTCGGAACCTGTGCCAGATCAAGCTTTTCACGAAGACTGGAGAAAAGAACCAGCGCCAGCGCAAAGCCGACGGCCGAGCAGAATCCATAGATTGTTGCGCCGTACCAGGTGGACTGAAGTGGCCCTGTGGCCTTGGCGTTCAGGACCACGCAGCCGAGAACCGCACAATTGGTGGTAATGAGCGGGAGGAAGATCCCGAGACTTTCATATAGCTTGGCACTGACCTTCTGCAGGATGATTTCCACCAACTGCACCAGCGAGGCAATCACCACAATGAAAACAAGCGTCTGCAGGAACTGCAGGTTCATGGTGCGGCCTCCAATCACGAAATCGCGGGTCAGAAGGAACTGGTTGATCAGCGAGCTGACCAGCGAGGCCAATGTCATCACAAAGATAACCGCCCCCGACATGCCCAACGCTGTATCCAGTTTTTTCGACACTCCCAGAAACGGACAGATCCCGAGGAACTTCGACAGGACGAAGTTGTTCACGAGAATTGCACCGATCGTAATTACAAGGAATTCACTGGTCAATTCACTCATATTTTCTCTACCTCTCCGCCTTCTTCAGGCCAAATAAAGGGAGATACCATACCGATGCGGCAAGCTTCCGCAACCCTGATCATTTTAAAGCATCATATTTAGAACCGGTTTCAATAAAACACTGGTATTGAGATATTAATATCGATTTAAATGTACCGTTTTAAACAGGCCGCCGCTACAAACACAGGTAATACCCGATCCCATTCTACGAGATCGACATACGGCAGAAAAATCCGGTAGGTTACGCCCATGATTACGACACATTACTTTACGAATTCCGAAACCCTGATCGCCGAAACCGAGACCCTGCTGCGCAATACGCTGGCCACCCCCGGCAATCTCATGCTCAGCGGCGGTTCCACACCGTATGTTATTTACAATCGACTCGCTGCATCCCCCTGCCCGGTCCATCCGCAGCGAAACCTCTTCTTAAGCGACGAGCGCATGCAGCCTTTTGCCTCCGACAAAAACAATGCCCATAACCTGCTTCCGATGCTGCAGGCACTGAAATGTCATGGCCAATTTCTTCAGGTTGACACCGAACTGGATATTCAAGCGGCCACGGAAAAGTTTGAGGCAGGCCTGCACAAAATGGATGAGATCGATCTTGGATTCCTAGGTATGGGAGCAGACGGACACACCGCCGGATTTTTCACTCCGCAGCAGGCTGCCATGAAAGACGGACCGCTGGCGCTGACAACCGATCGACCGGACGGCATGCAGGGCGTCAGCGTTACTCCGGCACTGCTCGGACGGGTCCGGCGCATTATCCTGCTGGTCACCGGCGAGTCAAAGCGGGCGGTTATCCGGACCCTGCTCACCCAGCCAGCCACCATCGCCGCCGGAATCGCCCTCGCGAACCACCCGAATGTCGAATTATGGACCGATGTTCAGGTTTAGGCAGAATCCCGTTGTACAGGCGGGGTCTTCGGCCTATTGTTTCGCGTTTTTTGAGGAGAGAAGATGAAAAAGCAAATGTTCAAGGTAAAGTACAAACATGAGGGCATGCGGCTGTTTGCGGTCATTTCGGAAGAGCTCGGAATTTCAAAAAAGCAGGCTCAGGCGGCGATTGATAACAAACAGGTGCTCGTGAACGGCAAACGCATTTGGATCCGCCGACATGAGGTACGAGAAAACGATGTTGTTGAACTGCTTGTCCTCCAGCAGACCTCCCCGGTGAAGAAGCGGATCTCGATTCTCTGGCAGGACGCCGATTACCTCATCGTTAACAAGCCCCCCTTTACCCTCACGAATGCCGACGAAAAAAGCCTGGAAACCATCCTTCGCAAACAGGAAAGCAACCGTTCCATCGTTGCGGTACACCGACTGGATAAAGAGACCTCCGGCTGTGTGATCTTTGCCAAAAGCGCCGCAGCCAAAGAGACCATGATTCCCATGTTCAAAGGTCGTGACATCATGAAAATCTACCGGGCAATCGCTATCGGCAAGTTTTCCGACAAGTGGAAGGAACTGCACTCCGATATTGATGGCTACATGTCAACCACGCTGGTCAAACTGCTCGACAGCAACAGGCAATCCAGTTATCTGGAGCTGCGGATTGAAACGGGCCGAACTCACCAGATCCGCCGCCATCTTGCAGACAAGCGACATCCCGTGCTGGGCGATAAGAAATATGCAGGAACCGGTTCAGAACTCTCACTGGAACAGCCGCGTCAGATGTTGCATGCCTATCGACTGGTATTCAAGCATCCGAAAACCGGGGAAACCATCCGCACAACCGCACCGCTTCCCGGCGATTTCAAGCGTTGCCTGGCCCAGCTTAAACTCAGATAATCGAAGCCGCCTGCCGCCCGGATTCAGGTCCGGCGAGGCGAACCGGATCAACTAGTAGGCGCGGGCGTCGCTCTTTTCCATAAAGTTGATGAAGGAGCGGTTGGCAACGCGGTGGCCGCCGGACGTGGGATAATTCCCGGTAAAATACCAGTCGCCCTTGTGCCCCGGACAGGCCTCGTGCAGACCGGCCACGCTCTGATATATAATCTGAACCTCGGCCTTCATGCCTGCCGGAGTGAGAATCTCTGCAATTTTTGCAGAAACCTGCTCATCGGTAAACGAGTCGAACAGGCGGGTCACCTGATTCTGCGCTTCATGCCGAGGCTTCATCTCATCCTCTTTACAAGCAGCATAAATTTCATCCAGCAGGGATTCGCGGCCACTGTCCTTCAACAGCTCAACCGCCGCTTCGAAAGCAACAAAATCCTTCATCTTCGACATATCAATGCCATAGCAGTCGGGAAAACGGATCTGCGGGGCTGAAGAGACGATAACGACTTTCTTCATGCCCAAACGGTCCAGAATGCGCAGAATGCTGGTCCGAAGCGTGGTTCCGCGTACGATCGAGTCGTCCAGCACAACGAGCGTGTCACTGGGCTTCACGATGCCATAGGTCGTATCATATACCTGCGCAACCAGATCTTCACGATCCGTGTCTGCGGTGATAAAGGTGCGTAGCTTGGCGTCTTTGGTCATCACCTTTTCGACACGCGGCTGGAATGACAACAGTTCATCAATGCGCTCCGCTGTAAGCCGGTTTTCCTTGAGCAGATGAAACTTCATCCGCTCGCCAACCATGTCCTTGACTCCCTCGACCAGCCCGAAAAAGGCGGTCTCGGCGGTATTCGGAATATATGAAAACACGGTGTGTTCGAGATCGTAGTCGACTGCGTCCAGCACCGGACGAACCAAAGAGCGGCCGAGATTCTTTCTTTCCTGATAAATATCCTTGTCCGTGCCGCGCGAAAAATAGATGCGTTCAAAAGAGCATGGAGTCTTTTCGCCGGGCTCATTGACGACATCCATCATGATTTCGCCGGAACGTTTCACGACCAATGCGTGCCCGGGCTCGATCTCCTTAACCGTTCCGATCGGCACATTCAGCGCCGTCTGGATTTGCGGCCGCTCGGAGGCGATCGCCAAGATTTCATCATCGTGATAGTAGAATGCCGGACGAATACCGTTCGGATCGCGAAGGACAAACATATCGCCGTGTCCGATCATACCGGCCATGACATAGCCGCCATCAAAAGAGCGCGTCGCCTTCTTGAGAATCCGGTAAATATCGAGCTCGTCAATAATCCGCTGGGTAATCTCCGTGCGGGTAAGCCCCTCTTTACGGTATTTCCTAAAGAGGAAATCATTGGCCTCATCGAGGAAGTGCCCGATCTTTTCAAGCACCATCACCGTATCAGTTTTGTTGCGTGGATGCTGACCAAGCTCCACCAGCATATCGAACAGTTCACTGTTGTTTGTCAGGTTAAAGTTGCCGGCAACAACGAGATTGCGCGTCATCCAGTTATTCTGGCGAAGAAAAGGGTGACAGAACGATTCACCGGCGGCACCGTGCGTACCATAACGGAGGTGTCCAAGCAGCAGCTCTCCGGCAAACAGCACGTTTTTCTTGACCCATTCACCATCATGATAGGCTTCGGGATGTTTATCGCGCGCATCGGCAAAAGCCTTCACCAGACGGTTACGCACGTGCATGATGGGATCTTTGTCGGCGGAGCGGGTTCGGAAGATATAAGGCTCGCCCGGAGGCATGTTCAGCTTGATTGCCGCAACGCCGGCGCCGTCCTGCCCACGATTGTGCTGCTTTTCCATCAGCAGGGTGAGCTTGTTAACTGCATACATCGGAGAGCCGTATTTCTCGATGTAATAGTCCAGTGGCTTAAGCAGGCGAATTGCCGCAATTCCGCATTCGTGGCCGATCCAATCGCTCATAACATACCGTCCTCGGGTTATGTTTGGGGTGTGTTAGAAAGCCCGCAAGGTGCCCTAGAATACGTGGAGCGTCAAGCCTGCCTCTCGTAATAAATGCGATCACAATGCGGCACCATCCAAATGACCGCGCCCAGATCGGACTCATTTCATGGCTCAGGAATTGAATCAGAGGAAGAAAATCGATAAATTCAGGGAGTGAAACAAAAGCAGAGAGTCAATATGCCTGAGATACCTGATGAGTCCACCTTGATGAACAACCTGATGCATCAGATGAAAGACAACATCTTTTTCAAGGACAAGGATGGTCATTTTATCCTGATCAACGATGAAGGAGCCCGCCGCGCCGGCTATCAATCGCCGGAGGATATGATCGGCAAGACCGATCTGGACATCTTCACCGAGGAACATGGCCGCGAAGCGTTTAATGATGAACAGGCCATTGTCACGACCGGAAAACCCCTATTCGGAAAAGAAGAAAAGGAAACATGGGAGGATGGGCACGAAACCTGGGTTTCAACCACCAAGATGCCCATGTATAATCAGCAGGGAAACATTATCGGGACATTCGGAATTTCACGCGATATCACCAAACATAAACAGGCCGAGATGCTTGCAACTCACTATGCCGAAGAAAACCGCCGGCTGTGTGATGCTATGGGAAGCGACATGCAAATGGCGGCAGAACTTCAGAAAGCGTTTCTTCCTGCCACCTATCCGATTTTCCCGGATGGCGCGGATTCCGGACATCTGGCCGCGTGTTTTTACCACCACTATCTTTCGACCGGCACGGTGGGCGGCGATTTCTGCTCCGTCCGGAAGATATCCCCGACAGAAGCCGGCATCCTCCTGTGCGACGTCACCGGACATGGAGTCCGATCCGCGCTGATTACTGCACTGATGCGAGCGATTGTAGAGGAGATATCGCTGAAGGAAAAGGATCCAGGGCGCTTTCTGGACCACATGAACGCCGTCCTGCATCCCATCATTCAACACGATGACCTCTTCCTGTTTTCCACGGCTTGCTATATTGTGCTGAATGTCCAGGACGGCACGCTTCGCTATGCGATTGCCGGACATCCGATCCCGATTCTGCTCAACATGGAAATGGATCAGGCAGAATGGCTGACGGCCGATCCCTCCCACAGCGGCCCCGCATTGGCGGTGGATGGAAAGATCCGTTATCAGACCTTTGAGCGACAGATCAGGGAAGGCGATGCTGTTGTCATGTATACCGACGGCCTTTACGAAGTAATGAACCCTGCCGGGGATGAATTAGGGCCGGACCGATTACTTGAACTGACTCATGAGCAAAGAACCCGGCGTATAAATGAAATATTCCCGAAACTGGTGGAAACCATTCGGGAATTTTCGTCAGGAAGCCGCTTCGAGGATGATGTTTGTCTGGTCGGTTTCCGGCTTTGTCATCTGTTAACCGAAAATTCGTGATTCCCGGCAACAGAGCACGTTTATGCACGCTTCAGCTTGCGCCGGAATAGGGAATAGACCAACCAAAGTCCGGCTCCAACGATGGAGGCCTGAACACAGATCACCAGGACTTTGCCAAGGTTTACACTGCCGATGACCGGAGCGTTATCGGTAAAACGCGGCTTATAGCTGATCTCGTCGCCGATTTTCAGCGTAGAGAAAGTCTCCTCGAAGATCCCTTTGTATTCATCAAAGCTTTCCGCCGGAGCGTATCCGGTCATTTCAATGAATCCGTATTCTGTCAGTTGACGGCCGAAAAGGATCTTCACACCATCCTGTTCACGAACTTCCATGAACAATGTGCTGTTCCCGCCGAGATTAACATCATCGCCGGCCGCATCCTGCGCAAAACGCTCCAGATCGCCGGAAGCGAAACGGCCGATATTGCGGACCTGAACAAGAATACAGGGATAACTCAACCAGCCAGCGGAAGCATCTGCCTGAAAAGCATAGTCATACGGGGGAACAGAGGCATCTTCGCTCTCCACCTGCTCCGCAAAATTCTCCAGCACGGAAACAGGAACCTGAACCCAGCTGTCAGGAATCGTAATTGCAAAGAAGTCTTCGGTTTCGAAGGTTTCTGCGCCGGCAGAAAGAGTCAGCGCAACGGCACACGCAGTTATAACTTGTTTTATCATCGATATTCCTCGCTTATTAACCAGTCGAAAGTTTCGTGTTTTATATACGCATGCGGACGATCAGACCGTTTAACACACCCAAATCAATCCATACGGCCTAAGTTATACCGTACAATCGCCTACACTCCAGCTCTTTAACCGCCCATTTTTTTTACAATATAACCCATTGTCCGGAGCGCATCGATCAGCAGATCACGGTGATCCCCCTGAATTTCGATGGTGCCGCCCTTTACCGTACCGCCCGTTCCGCACTTCTGTTTAAGATCTCTGGCAAGATCTTTAAGTCCGTCCGGATGCATGGGAATCCCGGTTATAACGGTCATCCCCTTTCCTTTGCGGCCCTTGGTTTCGCGGCCGACACGCACAACACCGTCCCCTTTGGGCAACTCCGGCTTCTTTTTTTCCGGACGTATCCGGCCCTTATCGGTGGAAAATACAATATCCAGATCGTTAAAACCCTTCATGATTCCGCTCCTTACAGACTAGACCAACCGAATGCCATCATCATCCACGGAGATCAGACGCTTGCGATAGAGTGCGCCGACCCCCTGCTTATACGTCTTCTTGCTGACGCCGAAAAGCGCATGAATCTCTTCCGGCGGCGTTTTAGCGGTCAACGGCATAAACCCGCCGGATTTTCTGAGCGCATCAAGAATCTGCTCCGCGATTTTCGGGACCTTGCCATAACCGGGCTGCTGCAGGACCAGATCGATGTTGCCATCAGGACGAACTCCTTTAATGAATCCTGATAGATGCTGTCCGCGCCGGAGCGGTTGAAATACCTCGCTATGGAAAATCATACCCCACCGCTCATGCTCAATGATTGCCTTGAAACCAAGATCCGTTGGTTGCCAGATAATCAGGTCGACCTGTTCGCCCGGCTTAAAGAAACGACGGGAATCCTTCAGGAAACGATCAAGCTTTGCGGACGCAACAATCCGGCCGCTGATACGGTCGAGATACACATATACGAGATAGGATTCTCCGGGTTTCATGGGAATGCGCTGCTCCCGGAACGGGACAAAAAGGTCTTTCGGCAATCCCCAATCAAGAAAGGCGCCTACTTTGGACACCTCTTTCACCTGCAGGAAGGCAAACTCGCCGACCAAGACCTTTGGACGGGTCCGCAACGCCGTAAGCCGCGCCTCGGAGTCGTGATACACAAATACGTCAAGTTTCTCACCTTCGGTCCATTTCCCAGGAACCTCCCGATTCGGCAACAGAATTTCGCCGCCGGCGCCGTCATCCAACATCAATCCGAAATCCGAACTGCGAACGATTTTCAGACGGTTGATTTTTCCGATTTCAATCATGGTGACCTTTTGTAGAAAAAGCATTCAGCGGAGATGGATATACTCCGCCGGAAATTTAAAAAGAGGGAACAGCAGCCAGGAGTTTCCGGGTATATTCATGCTGCGGATTGTCAATCACATCGGCAACCGGGCCGGTTTCAACAATTTCTCCGTTAAACATGACGGCCACGCGATCGCACAGATTCCGCACAACAGCCAGATCGTGACTGACAAACAGGAATGCCAGCTTTCGTGTAGCTCGCAGACTTTCAAGCAGCTTCAGGATTTCTGCCTGAACCGACACGTCCAACGCAGAAACCGGCTCATCCGCAACCACAAGGTCGGGATTAAGCGCCAGGGCGCGAGCAATACAGATCCGCTGGCGCTGGCCACCACTGAATTCATGAGGGAAACGCCACGCCCAGGCCGGATCCAGTCCGACGGCATCAAGAAGTTCTTCAACCCGCTCCCTGCGCTCGGTTCGGTTTGCCGCGATTCCATGAACCGACAGCACATCGATAATGGCACTGCCCACCTTAATGCGCGGATTCAGTGAACCAAAAGGATCCTGAAAGATCATCTGGACTTCCTGCCGATATGTTTTCAGCGGTCGCCCCTCCAGAGAAGAAACATCCTGACCTTTGTAAAGTATGCTGCCGGATGCAGGATCATTCAGCCGGATAATGGTTTTGCCAAGTGAGCTCTTCCCGCAACCGCTTTCCCCCACCAGCCCGAAGATTTCGCCCGGCTGAATATGGAATGATACATCCTTGACGGCATGGACACATTCCTTTCCCTTGCCGTAGATGACGTTCAGCTTTTCAACGTTCAGCAAATCACTCATTATAGCTCTACTTCTTCGGATTCAGGCGAGGGACGGCGGCCATCAGCTGTTTTGTGTATGCATGTTGCGGATCATCAAGAATCTGGCGGGTACTGCCCTCCTCCACAACCTTTCCTTTCTGCATTACGTAAACACGATCAGCAAGATCGGAAACGATCCCGAAGTTATGCGTTATCATCAGTACAGAAAGTCCGACCTTATCGCGCAGTTCGGCCAGGAGATTCAGGATTTCCCGTTGCACCGTAACATCAAGCGCCGTCGTCGGTTCATCGGCCACCAGCAATTCAGGGGAACAGGCCAGCGCCATCGCAATCATACAGCGCTGAAGCTGCCCGCCGCTCATCTGATGAGGAAAGGCGGACGCCAGCCGGACCGGAAGATGAACCAGCTCCAGCAAACGCGCCACTTCACTTTTTCGGTCAATCCCCCTACGATGCAGCATCAAAGCCTCTTCGATCTGCCATCCGATCGTAAACACCGGATTAAATGAGACCATCGGCTCCTGGAAAATATAGGAGATACGGCTGCCGCGGATATGACGAAGCCGGGCATCATTCATCAGCAGCATATCTTCACCGCCGAAAATGACCTGTCCGCCGGCAATACGCGCCGCGCGCGGAGTCAGCTTGGTAATCGAAAGGGCGCTCATGCTCTTTCCGCTGCCGCTCTCGCCAACCAACGCCACGGTTTCGCCCCGACCGACGGTAAACGAAACACCGTCCACGGCCTTCACAACAGCATCGTCACGCCCGAAATGAAGGCTCAGGTTTTTCACGTCCAGAATGTTAGAATGGTCATCCATCAGTCGTTCAACCGGGGGTCAAGGGCATCGCGCAGGGCATCGCCCAAAAGGTTAAAAGCAAGCACCAGCAGAAAGAGGGCAATCGTAACAAAGGTCATTTCCCACCACATGCCCTGCCACAGGCGCATGCGGGCACTGTTGATCATCAGCCCCCAGGACGGCTGGTTCTGAACACCGATACCAAGAAAGCTCATAAAAACTTCCGTTCCAACCGCCGCAGGGAACCGCAACGTAAAGGTCACGATAATGACATGCGTGATATTCGGAAGGATGTGCCGGAACATGATGCGCCATGGACCGAGCCCCAGCGCCTTTGCAGCCTGCACATAGGTCTGCTCCTTGTGCTTCATCACCTCGCCGCGCACCAACCGGCACAGGCTGACCCAGGTGGTTAATCCTATGCCAAGGAAAATTCCGATCATCCCTTTCCCCACCACCATCGCAATGGCGAGAATAAACAGAAGCCCGGGCATTGAAGCAAACGTGGAATATAACCACACCACAAAATCATCAATGCGCCCACCGAAATATCCGGCAAGGCAACCCAGCACGACACCGATCGGGATGGCGATCAACGAGGTGACGATCCCCACGGCATAGGCAATACGAACCCCCTGAATCAGGCGATCCAGGACATCCCGCCCCAGACCATCGGTCCCCATCCAGTGCGCAGCACTCGGTGCCTCATAGTCATGGCTGAGATCCACGACGTTATAAGAGGGCGTGACATCGTTTATCTTGCAATAAACATGCACGCCTTCGGCATATACGGCAAGAATCGTGAAGAGAACGATAAGCCCCAGACAGACCATAGCAATCCGGTTGGTTTTCAAGCGTCCCCACGCATCGCCCCACAAACTATGTCCCTTTTCTCTCGGCATGGCTCTATTTCAGTTTTACGCGCGGATCAGCCAGCGCGTAGCAGATATCGGTTAAGAGGTTAGAAACCACAAACAGCAGGGCGGTAATCAAAACCAGCGCCCGCACCACATCAACGTCCGATTGCATGATGGCATTGATCCCGAGATATCCCAGCCCGGGAATCCCGAAAAAGCTCTCCAGCAGCAGGGATCCGGTATACAGAAACGGAATTGCTATCACGACATTGGTAATGATCGGAATCATCGCATTTTTCAGAACATGAACAAAAAGAACGCGCGGCTTGGAAACCCCTTTCGCAAAGGCGGTCCGCACATATTCCTTATACATTTCATCCAGCATAACCGTTCGGTAAAACCGGATATTCGCCCCCAGCCCGCTGATCACACCAATGATTGCCGGCAGGATAAAGTAGCGCCACGATTCGTACCCCCAGATGGGAAACCATCCGAGCTTGTAAGCAAGGATATACTGCCCCGCCACGATATAAACGATGTAATTGATGCTCATCAGCGCCACGGAAAAAATAACAAAAAAGCGGTCGACCCAGGTATTCCGGAAAAAGGCGCAGATCAGGGACAACGCAATCGACACGACGACCCCGACCACAAAGATCGGAATCTGCAGACTGAGGGATACCGGAATACCTGCCATCAGCAAGCGGGAGACTGGTTGCTGAAAGGATTCCGAATATCCAAGATCACCGCGGGCAATCTGTTTTGTAAAATGCCATAGCTGGGAATCAAACGGATTTGCCTGCATACGGCGCAGCCGGAGTTCCTTGATTTCAAGACCTTCGGATCCGGCCCGAAGAACCCCGCCATGCCCCCCGTCAAACCGCACCTTCTTCGTCTTCCATTTGGCCGAGGTGAGCGGCTCGCCGGCAAGCTCACCAGCTCCGCGAAAACGAATGGCCCATTCATACTCAACGCCGGAGTTTAGCTCGTAGGCCAGCGGATTAACCACTGTATTCGGATCAACGGAAACCGAACCGGATTCGACAGAGTGGCTTGTATTGGTCCAGCTGTTCCAGCGGCCGGCATTCTTCGCTAGATTCGTATCCCGATAGGCCCGGGAGGTTGCCCGCCGACCGAAAAACAGCGGCTTATCAAGGCCGCGCTTCGTATCGAACTCCTGAAGTCGCTTTGCGTTGGCCTGTTTTCCCAGAGCAATGGCCGCAAGATCGTTGGGAACAATGAAGAACAGAATAAACGTGATCAGCATGACCCCGATTACCGTAGGAATCATCTGAAGCAATCGCTTGAGGGTATAGCGCAGCATAACTCTATTTACCCCCTCGCATATTGAGCTTTTCGCTGTCGAATTTTTTCAGCCACGCCTTTCGCTGCTCAATATCAAGATCACGATACACATTCATTCCATAAGGAAAATCATGCGGCTCATAGTTTTTCACCCATCCATGAACCAGTGCAAATGCCATAGGCTGGAACTGAAAGATCCACGGGCAGTCATTCACCACCATACCGGCCAGCTCTTCATACATCGCCGTTCGTTCGGGAGAATCCTGCATGACCCGGACGGTTTCGTACAACGCATCAAACTCTGCATTGCGATAGTTGGCATTGTTCGGACCGGGGGATCCGTTCTGTCCGTAAAATAGCTGAAGGAAGTTTTCCGCGTCCGGATAGTCGGCGGTCCAGCCCAGCTCAAAAACCTGCTCCTGCCGTCGATGAATCTTTTCAAGGAACGCCGGCCAATTGTTATATGAAACCTCTAGCACCACATTGATTTTATCGAACATATCGACAATCAACTGCATGCGCTGCCGGGAATTATCATCTGCACTCCCAACTTCCATCGTCAGCTTGAGCCGGCGACCGGTCTGCGGATCGATTCCCTCCGGATAACCGGCTTCCGCCAGCAGTTTGCGCGCTTTTTCCAGATCAAAGGCATAGGGAGAAGATTGCTCAGAATATCCGGCCATTGGCTTGGGAATGGGTCCCGTCGCCTCATAAAGCCGATAATTCATGAACTCGTTCATCTGATCGAAATTATAGGCGCAGCTCAGAGCCTGCCGCAGTTTTTTGTTTCTCTCGTTCTGCTCCGGGTCGCGACTGTACCCGACAATCGGATCATCCATGTTGAACCCAATATACCGGATATCCAGCGCCGGCGAAGAAACCAGTTCGATCCCGCGTGACGTTAGCGCCTCATTGAGCTCTTTATTTCCGGTAATCACCGCATCCCAGTTGTCGCGGGAAATCACGGAAGAATCCAGCTCTCCGGAAAGAAACATCATCCAGGCGGTTGCCTGATCCTGAACCACAAACTGAACAACCCGATCAATCATCGGCAGCCTTTTGCCGGCATCCTTCAGAAGTCCCCGCTCACGCTGCTCCTTCGTCCCTTCGGAGGGATAGGTTTTGACCCGGCCGCTCTCTTCCCACTTGGGGTTCCGGGCATATTCAATGCGTGAATTACGGCGCCAGTCCACCAGCACATAAGGACCCGTGCCGACGGGATGGTTTACAAAATCCTTCTTGTAATACTCCACGGCCTCCCGTGGAACAACAAAGGCATACTGCATCGTAAGAACATACAGGAACTGGGGATAAGCGTCCGCCAGCTTAATCTGAAGGGTATAGTCATCCAGCGCGCGCAACCCTTCTACATCCAGATTATAGTCCGTAGGCCCGGCGGATTCCGATGCCGCGGCAAATTCATTGATTCCCTTAATGCGCCCGACCGTCCAGAATCCGGTCGACGAATTCTTCACATCCGCAAGACGCTTAATGGAATAAACAAAATCAGCTGCTTTGAGTTCTCGTCCTTTTCCATCGGGAAAACACGGATCGTCCGCAAAGTAAATTCCTTTTCGGATCTTAAACGTATACGTTAATCCATCCTCGGAGATTTCCGGCATCGCCTCCGCAAGCATGGGAACAACCTTGTACGGACGGGCAAGATAATCGTACTGCAGCAGCCCTTCGTATACATGGGAAATGGCCAGAGCGCCCGACACCGAACCGGCCTTGACAGGATCGAGTCCGGGAATGCGCGGAGTCACCCCGAAGCTCACCTTTTCAGCTTCACCATACTGGGATTTCAGGTCGCCGGATCCGCAGGAGGATAGCAAAAGACTTCCCAGAAGTACCCACAGATGGCCTTTGGGAAGTCTTTTAATATGAGACTTTAAGCCCATTACAGAATCTTACCCGGCTTACATGGTTTCGCCGGACTCATCAACCAGCCCGCCATCGGTTTCATCCATGGGAACAACGGAACTTCCGTCGATATCCAGAATATCCGTGGCCGGCTGCTGAATCATCTCTGTATGGACGGGCTCATCACTGTAGGCTTCCATTAGCGGTTTATCCTTCATAACGAACAGCTTTCCAAGAATCAGCGTAGAGCAAATAAACGTGATTCCGAGGATAACTGTCGCTTTGGACAGTACGTTGCCTGCACGAGCACCGAAAAGGGACTCGCCAGTACTGGCGCCGAAAGCAAGCCCCAGTCCTTCGCTCTTGGAGCGCTGGAGCAGAACCAGACCTGCCAGCAGGAGGCAGCAAATGACCTCAACAACAATAAACAACGCTTTAAAGAAAATCATAATGAGTCCTTTTAACTTGGATTACATAGCCGCTTTGACAATCGCGGCAAATGATGTTGCGTCCAGCGCAGCACCACCGATCAGGCCGCCGTCGATATCAGGCTGGGCCAGCAGCTCAACTGCATTGTCCGGCTTCATGCTTCCGCCGTACTGAATGCGAACGGCGTTAGCGGCATCTTCGCCGACCATATCCTTAACAATGCTGCGAATGAACGCGTGCACTTCCTGAGCCTGCTCAGAGGTAGCGGTCTTGCCGGTACCGATAGCCCAAACGGGTTCGTAAGCAATAACCAGATCCGTGTATGCTTCAGCTGGAACATCCTTGAGGCCTTCACGAACCTGAACTTCAACCACCTGCTCGGTGTTGCCGGATTCGCGATCTTCGAGCTTTTCACCCACGCAGAGAATCGGACGAAGATTTTTTTCGAGAGCCTTCTTAACCTTCTTGTTAATCCAGAAATCGGTTTCCTTGTAGTATTCGCGACGTTCGCTGTGACCGAGAATCACGTAACGAACGAACAGCTCCTTAAGCATGGAGTGGGAAATTTCACCGGTGTATGCACCGTTTTCCTCGGAAGACATGTTCTGGGCGCCCACATTGATGAGGGTTTCAGATACAACGTCGCTCACGGACTTAACAGCCGTGAAAGGAGGGCAAAGAACAACGTCGACCGAATTACAGTCAGCGAGTTCACGCTTGATTTCATTGGAAAGTTCAACCGCTTCCGCAACGGTCTTGTTCATCTTCCAGTTACCGGCAATAATTTTCTTTCTCATCAAATGACTCCGTTTGTTGAGGTTGTAAATACCCGTCTTAATTCAAAAAATGAACGTGGAATCTACCCAAACTGCAGGACATGTGCAAAGTCCAAATAGTAAAAAAGCCGGGCTTTGCAATTCATTCCTTTGAGCGCCCCCTCTGCCGTCCCATTCCGTTTTTCATTCAGGATTTTCCAGACATTCCGCAATTCACACGGTACCTTGACTGAATTAATCACGAATGGATAACAGAATCATGACGAAGAAACTATTCCTTATCGATGGGATGGCCATTGTTTATAGAGCTTATTTCGGCCTCATCCGCAATCCCCGCATCAACTCCAAGGGTGAAAACGTTTCGGCGGTTTTCGGCTTTATCAATACCCTGCTCGACATCATGCACACCTATGAGCCCACCCATATCGCGGTGGCATTCGACACCCACGGCCCCACCTTCCGGCACGAAGAATATCCCGAATACAAAGCCACGCGCGATGAAACGCCTGAAGGCATCCGAACCGCCGTTCCCCATATCCGCAACCTGCTGCAGGCCTTCAACATTCCCGTTCTGGAATATCCGGGATTCGAGGCCGACGATGTGATCGGAACGCTTGCCCGTACCGCCGAGAAACAGGGGTATGACACCTATATGGTGACGCCGGACAAAGATTATGCCCAGCTGGTGGACGAACACACCTTCATGCTGAAACCCGGACGCGGAAACGGGGACGCCGAGCTGCTGGATGTTAAAAAGATTCTGGAACAGTGGAATATTGACAAGATCGAGCAGGTGATCGACATCCTCGGCCTCGCCGGCGACACGGCCGACAACATTCCCGGCATTCCGGGAATCGGACCAAAGACGGCGGAAAAGCTGATTGCCCAATACGGATCCATCGAAAACCTGCTGGAACATACGCATGAACTGAAGGGTAAACAGAAGGAGAAGGTCGAAGAAAACCGTCACTCCGCCCTGCTGTCCAAAAAACTGGTCACCATTAAGTGCGATGTTCCCGTTAAGGAATCGCCAGAGCAGCTTCTAATTGGCAGCCGCAACGACGAGCAGCTCAAGCTGCTGCTTTCCGAACTGGAGTTCAAATCGCTTATTAAACGTCTGTTCGGAGAGACCCCAACAAAGGAAACCGTCGCCACCGCCCAGGTTTCGTCCGGGCAGGGCGATCTCTTTGATTTTGCAGCATCGCGCAATCCGGAAATGCTGGAACCGCTTCCTCAGTTCAAAACCATAAAAAGCGAGAAACACATCTACCATCTGGTGACAACCTCCGAGGAGCGGACTCAGCTTGCGGAAAAGCTATCCGGAAACCGCCTCATCTGCCTGGACACCGAAACCACCGGACTGGATGTCCGCACGGCAGAACTGGTAGGGATTTCATTCTGTGTTGAGCCGCGCGAGGCCTGGTTTGTGATGCTGCCTCCGGACCGGGAACAGACTCTCAAGGCGCTTGAACCGTTTTTACCCCTTTTCAGCAATACAGACATCCGTAAGGTTGGGCAAAACCTTAAGTTTGATCTGAGCGTACTCAAGTGGCACGGTATTGAGTTGCGAGGTGAACTGCTCGACACCATGCTGGCCCACTATCTCATCGACCCCGACCAGCGGCATAACATGGATCATCTGGCGGAAAGCCTGCTCGACTATTCCCCGATCCCGATCGAGGCCCTGATCGGCGACCGAAAAGGAAAGCAGAAATCCATGAGGGAGGTGGATCCGGACAAACTCTGCGAATACGCCGCCGAGGATGCCGACATTACCCTGCAGCTTTGGCACAAGCTCCGCCCGATGCTCAAGGAACGCGGCCAGGAGCGGGTTTTTTATGAAATCGAAACCCCCTTGCTGCCGGTTCTGGCAAGCATGGAGTTTAACGGAATCCGCCTGAACTCCGCCGGCCTTGAAACCTATTCAGAGCAACTGGCCACCAAGATTACCGGACTGGAAGAATCGATCTTCAACATGGCCGGCATGGACTTTAACCTCAACTCGCCGAAACAGCTTGGTGAAGTGCTTTTTGACGTCCTGAAACTGATTGAAAAGCCGAAGAAAACAAAAACAGGACAATATAAGACCAACGAAGAGGTCCTTTCAGAACTCGCCCCCAAACACGATATCGTCCAGAAGATTCTCGACTACCGCCAGCTGACCAAGCTCAAGAGCACCTATGTCGACGCCCTCCCCCGCGAGGTCTTCGAAAAAACCGGACGCATCCATACGACGTTCAGCCAGGCCATCACAACCACCGGACGACTGTCATCGGTCAACCCCAACCTGCAAAACATTCCGATCCGCACCGAAGAAGGCCGCGAAATCCGGCGCGCATTCATTGCCCGCCCCGGCGACTTTACCCTGCTGGCCTGCGACTATTCCCAGATCGAGCTGCGCATTATGGCCGAACTTAGCGGCGACCGGCATCTGCGCGAAGCCTTCATTCACGGAGAGGACATTCACACGGCAACGGCGGCACGCGTTTTCGGCGTCGCCAAAGATGAAGTCACCCGCGAAATGCGATCCAAAGCCAAAATGGTCAACTTCGGAATCATTTACGGCATCTCCGCCTTCGGCCTCGCTCAACGCCTCGGAATTCCCCGCACGGAAGCCGGAGAAATTATTGAGCAATATCGCGCCAACTATCCCGGAGTTCAGGAATACCTCGACCAGACCATCGAGTTTGCGCAAAAACATGAATATGTCGAAACCATTACCGGGCGCCGCCGTTATATCCGCGACATCAATGCCCGAAACCAGATGGTCCGGTCCGGCGCCGAACGCAACGCCATCAATGCCCCGATTCAGGGAACAGCGGCCGACATGATCAAAATCGCCATGGTGGGCATCCAAGACCTGCTGCGAGCGCGCAACGCAAAAACAAAACTGCTGCTGCAGGTGCATGATGAACTGGTTTTCGACCTTGCTCTCGAGGAAAAGGAAGAGCTCATACCTCTGATTGAGGAAAAGATGAAATCGGCGATTCCCATGGAAATCCCGATTCTTGTTGAATCCGGCACCGGCGATAATTGGCTTGAAGCCCATTGATGTAATGAATCCTCCCATTCAGGAAGCCTACGATGCCTTGCTCGAAAAATGGGGAGCGCAGCACTGGTGGCCGGCGGAATCACGCCTTGAAATGATGCTCGGCGCGATCCTTACACAGAATACGGCCTGGACCAACGTGGAAAAGGCCTTGGAAAACCTCAAAAGCAATCAGGCAATCAGCCTCCCGGCCCTTACTGAATGCACCCGGCAGCAGCTGGCAGAGTGGATTCGACCGGCCGGCTATTTCAACCAGAAAGCCGCTTACATCAAGATGATGGTCGACAGAATCAAAACCGCCTTCGACCTCTCACTTGATCATCTTTTCAAACTTGAAACATCCGATCTGAGGAATGAGCTATTGTCATGGAAGGGCATCGGCCCCGAAACAGCGGACTCCATTCTTCTCTATGCCGGCGGACGCCCGGTTTTTGTCGTAGATGCCTACACCCGGCGTTTTCTTACTCGACACGAGTGGATCGATGAGCGGGTTCGCTATGATGAAATTGCCCGACTATTCACTTCAAACCTTCCTCTCAACACCCAACTGTTCAATGAATACCATGCATTGATTGTACAACTTGGGAAAACCTTCTGCAAAACCCGTTCACGCTGTGAAGCCTGCCCCCTGCGCGCGTTTCTGCCATCCTGATCAATCCTCACCGCAAAAACCGAATCGCCTTACCGACAAGCCCATTAAATCATAATTATTGTTATCATGTATTCAACCTGCATGACAAACCACGTGCTGGTATTTGAACTAAACATGTAGATGACAATTGGCAGAACACGTGAACAAAGGACAAAAGAACCGTATAAATAACAGATTCAGCCTCAAAGTGAAAATGATCGCAATCTTCGTCGCCCTGATCTCCTTCAGCAGCCTTGTACTGACCACTATTCCTACATGAATTCAAAGAAGATGGCAAAAGAACTGATAGCGACTGAGCACCTGTGTCTGGTCATCGATCGTGAGATCACCGTATAGATATCCACGGGCATCTATTTGCTTTCAATGCATTAAATCGGAAGTGATGCCGGATTAAATTGCTGCATGAATGAGCCGAGTATCGAAAAAATGAATGGTTGGCCCTTTGTATTTGGGACAAATAAAATGAGGGAGGACAGTGACGCTGAGTTTTCCTCCAACGGAAAACGCTGCTTCCCCAGTTTGGTAGACAAACTCCGGAATAAGTTACTCAACCAGCTGTTTCACACTATATTCTGATTCATACTACCACTTCATCCATTGCCATGTGACGCATTCCTGAAAAGTGCATGAATCCAGCCGGAAGGTGCATTGCGGTTCGCCTGCTCTAGTAATTATTACTATATAGCTCGCAAAAGGGGTGAGCCTCGGCGGGCGCAACTGTGTTGATCAACGCCACCCAAGAAGGAGGAATGAATGAGAGCATTATATGCATCACTGCTGCTGATCGCATCCGCCCACGCCGCGGAGGTGATCCAGGGATTCGACATCCAGGCCGAAACCTTCACGTCGCAAAGCAGCTGCGAGGTGAAGGATGAAAATGCCGGATATTCCGGTGCCGGCTACATCGATTATGGAAGCGCCGGATCGTATATTGAATGGAACGACATCGTGGCAGCGACCAGCGGCATGTATCTGCTTGACGTCCGCTATGCCAGTTCATTTGATCGCCCGTGTTCCGTCATCGTGAACGGGATCACAGTCGGGCAGCTCAACTGCGAGGCCACGGGGGATTGGGATCAATGGGAAACCGAACGCATGATTATTTCGTTGAACAGCGGCATGAATACGCTTCGGATCAGCGCAATCGGCTCCGGACCGAATATTGATAAGATTAAAGCAACGGCACTTGTAAATCCCGCTGACCATCAGTTTTTCAAGCATGCTGAAAACTATACCGCGCTGAACGGTTGCAGCATCAGCACCGCCAACAGCGGATACACCGGCACCGGCTATATTGATTATGGCAATGCCGAAACCTATACCGAATGGAATAATATAAACGTTACTGCCGATGGCCTCTATTCCACCACGATCCGTTATGCCGGATATGGAGATCGCCCCTGCAGCATTCGTGTTAACGGCATCTCCATTGGTCAGCTTGATTTCAACTCAACAGGGAGCTGGTCGTCATGGGCCAACGAAAACATTGTGCTTCCCCTCAAAAACGGGGCAAACACCGTGCGAATCACGGCAATCGGCGCCGGACCGAACATTGATTCCATGAACTTTTCCGGACTGAATAATGCGTCGATTCCATCCGTATCCTCTTTTGTCAAGGATGCCGAAACCGCCGGCACGATGTCCGACTGTACGGCCTCCAGCTCCTACAGCGGATATACCGGAAGCGGATATGCGGACTACGGCGACGCCGGCTCTTATGTTCAGTGGAATAATGTTGCGGTCTCCAGTTCCGGAACGTATGGACTGTTTATCCGGTATGCAACGCCATTCGACCGCCCGTGCGAGTTGCGGGTCAACGGGATCTACATCGGAGATCTGAATTTTTCCTCTACCGGCGACTGGACCGCATGGAAATCTGAATATGCTGCCGTGCCGCTCAACAGCGGGTCCAACTATATCCGAATTACCGCCATTGGCGCCGGCCCGAATATTGACAAAATTGAAGGCGCCGCGCAGAGCATCCCGACAACGCTTCTCGCACCCTCTCTTTCCGGGTTCGCCCTGCAGGC
>JAFGVP010000071.1 GCA_016937945.1 Pontiellaceae bacterium
CAAGACTATGCTGCGGCTGCGGCCCGGTATAAAACGCTGGCTGAAACCGGCGATTCCCGGGCGCTGGCGGGGCTGGTCCGCTGTCTGGCGAAACAGGGCTTGTGGAATGATGCGACGGCTGCGGCCATGCAGTCGGAAGCTCCGGATGCCGCGCCCGCGCGGCTTCTGATCCGACCGCTGGTTGCCGAGGAAAAGCCAGAAGGTTTTAACGAACTGCTGACGCAGTTGGATGGTCAGCTGGAAAAGGATCTGTTTCATGAAGGCACACAGGCACTTCCTTCGGAACAGAATCTGTTCATCGCCCGAAAGCTGCTCGACAGTTCTGAAACGGGTCTGGCGCCGGTGTGGTCTGATCGCCTGGATCGTCTGATATCGGCCGAGGCGGAGTCGTTGGCGCTGCTTGAGATCTTCCCGCAGCCGGCGGGGCCGACCGACACTCTGGTGCCGCTTTCCATCGACGGCCGTGCCTTGTACACGATTCGGTATAAATCCGGTTCATTCGGAGAAATGCAGTTGCTCCTGGATTCCCGAGGGCTGGCGTCTTTGCTCAACATTTTTTCAGAGGAGTTCAGAAACACCGATGCCAGTTTCCGGATTTTCGATGCGCAGGGGATGCTGTTGCTTGGCGAAGCCGGCGAGGGGCGGGAGCCGATTGCATCCATGCCGTTGCCGACCGGCTTTCCGGAGGGGCAGGTGGAAGTTTTTTTTGCAAGCGGCGATGTTTTTGAGCAGGCCGCCAATCGCCAGATTACTGTGTATGTCTGGACCGGGGCACTGGTCATCCTGCTGATGCTGGCGGTCGGCGTTTTTGCAGTCCAGGCGGTCGGCCGGCAGATCCGGCTCAATAAAATGAAAAACGACTTTATCGCCACGGTCTCGCATGAACTGAAAACGCCGCTGGCCTCGATGCGCCTGCTGGTCGATACGCTCCTTGAGGGGCGTGTGCGCGACGAAAACCATGCCCGCGAATACCTGCAGATGATTGCCCGCGAAAACGAACGTCTGACCCGCATGATCGAAAATTTCCTCTCCTTCTCGCGTATGGAACGCAACAAAAACGCCTTTACCTTTGCGGCGGCCTCCCCGCTGGAAATCGTGGAGGACGCCATCGATTCCGTCGGTACGAAATACCGGACCCACGGCTGCCGGCTGGACACGGAATTTGCCGATCACCTGCCCGATATTCATGCCGATCACGATGCCGTTGTAACGGTGTTGATCAACCTGCTCGACAACGCCTGCAAATATACCAACGGCGACAAGCAGATCCGGTTGCACGTTTTTGCGGAGGGTTCCAATGTCTGCTTTGCGGTTTCGGATAATGGAATCGGAATGTCGATCCGGCAGCTCCGGCGCATTTTTGATCATTTTTACCAGATCGATAATTCACTCGCGCGAACGACCGAAGGCTGCGGGCTTGGATTAAGCATTGTGCGTTTTATCGTGAATGCGCATAAAGGGCGGGTTGATGTAGACAGCGAGCCCGGCAAAGGTAGCACCTTTACCGTCCGCCTGCCGCAGAGTGCATGATTTTCGACCGGATAACAGGATATGCAGGATCAAACCAATCTTGTTTATCCTGTTATCCGGCTCTGAAAAATGTTTTGCAAGGAGTGTAAATGGAAACTGTTTTGATTGTAGAGGATGATCCGGCGCTGCTGACCGGACTGAAGGATAACTTTGCGTACAAAGGCTACAAGGTGCTGACCGCTGCCGATGGCGAAAAGGGGCTCGATGCGGCGCTGAACGCAAAGCCGGACCTGATCCTGCTCGACCTCATGCTTCCGAAAATCAACGGCTACGAAATCTGCCGCCTGATCCGTCAGGAAGGGCTCGAAATGCCGATCATTATGCTCACCGCCAAGAGCGAAGAGTCGGATGTCGTGCTGGGCCTGAATATCGGTGCGGACGACTATGTCACCAAGCCCTTCAGTATTAATGAGCTGCTCGCCCGCGCCGCCGCTTTCCTGCGCCGCGCCCGCAAAGCCGACACAGAAGACGTGATTGAGTTCAGGGATCTTCGGCTTGATCGCGCCGCGCACCGTCTTTTTCGCGCCGGCACCGAGATCGAGCTCTCGCCCAAGGAGTTCAACCTGCTGCTCTACTTTGTTGAAAAGACCGGCCGCGCCCTGACGCGCGATGAAATCCTGAACGCCGTCTGGGGCTACGACTGCATCGTCACCAGCCGCAGTGTCGACCGCTTCGTCACCACGCTGCGCAACAAGATCGAGCCCGATCCGGCCAACCCCGTTTTCATCCACACCGTCCGCCAGGTGGGCTATCGCTTTGAACCGAACTGAATCATGAACACATATAACGGAGAGAGAATGATGAATCGTAGAAACTGTGTCGCCGGGATTGTTATGGCAGGCATTTGCTTCAGCCTGACAGGTTGTCTCAGTGTTTCTGTCGGCATGGATCGGGAGGCAAAGGTCAGGTCCGGCGGGTTGGTGGATGGGTACGTGGCGTGCAACGGGATCCGTCCATATGATGGAACCATTATAGACGCTGATCTGCTCGGCGAAGGGAGCGAACGCTGGGGCGAGCTGGCATCGCTGGACGTCTGGCCGATCGGCGGCGTTGGCGTAAGCTTTATCGGAGCCCGACTCAAAGTTCTCCCTTTCGAAGCCGGCTTCGGTATTTTCGGATATTCCCCCTCGCCGGAAAGATATCCGAAAAAAGAGGCGAAGAAGGAGAATGAATCACCGGAACCCAACGCGGAAGAAACACCGTAGGTTGGACTAATATTTGAAGAGGATGGTATTTCCTTTCAGGTTTGTGTGTGTGGGAATCCCCTGCACAAAGATAGATTGACAGCACCTGATTCATTAATCACTTTCTTGCGCATATCATTCGAACTGTCGCTCCTTTTCGGAAAGTGCGCCGAATTTCTCTTCAAGGGCTGGAAACAGACAGCGCTGCGGGGGTATGTCGGCTTCGGAATGTCCGCTCATTCTTCTCCTTCCCATTCGGGTTGTTTAGCAATGGGAAGAATAGCGGCTTTCTCCTTCGCAGGAGATCCTTCAATGGACTTAATTCAACTTAATCGAGGGGTTTTGCAAAAGGCTCCATTGCACAATTTGACGGGTTTATATCGGAAGAGCGCCTTTCCGACCGCAATGACGGCGCTTCCCTGTGGCTGAAAATCCGCGTTCCGACCGAACACTTTGATGTGCTGATTAAATCGCTTTCCAAAGAAGCCGGCAGGATTGATGAACGCAGCACCGAAATTGAGGATGTAACCGATCAATACTGCGACCTTTCAACCCGGCTGGCCGTTTATGCTGCTGATCGCCGGTATAGTGATCTTCCACAAACTGCGGAAGCCAAGGAGCAATTCTACTCCACCCACGGACGGGCCTGCTTGAAGATGAGCTTCCCTTCGGCGGTAATCTTGAACTCCACCTCCATGGCGAAATCGGGATTTTCAAAGGTGTCCGGATAACAGGCGATAAAATAGAGGTGAATTCGCTGCAGGGCCTCGGCCAGCTCGACCGCCTGCTCTTCCGACAATACATGCCGCCCTTCCGGTACCCGGTTGGAGCGCCGGACATACTGGATCTCATATTCGGTCGCTCCTTCGAGCGCGGAGATCAGAAATTCATCCGGCACATCGCTGGCGCCGGGATTGGTTACCATCGCTTCGCCGGTCTGGACATTGACGTAATAACCGCGCCAGGCAGGATTAAACAGGTTGCGCGTAACCGCCACTCCGTTGGCCAGCTCGTCGCGATAGCTTGGATGGCACAGCACACCCATCATCGATTTCAGATGGTCAATCCGGTAAAACTCGCGCTCTTCGAATGCACGGAAGGTCCAGTTGCTCGCCCAGACCTGTTTGATCGTTTTGCTCAGATGGCCTTCGTCCGGTTTGTGGGTCTTGGAATCGTAGAGTCCGGCGCCGCTGAATCCTTCCATATCTTCGACATTCGCACTGGAGCGACAGCGAATGTACGTGTCCGGCGCAAATTCCTGCTGCACTTTCCCCAACGCCTCCATTATGTCGGCCGGAACGTCGGCTGTTCGAATGTGCCGCCGGAAGGCCTTGAGTCTGGCTTCGCGCACCTCCGCATTCGTCAGGAATTCCGGCGCAGCCATCATGGCGTCTGCTTCGGCGTAAAGTCCGTTGGCTTTCATGAAGCGGTCATACATGGAAAAGGGAACCGCAAAACCCTCCGGCGCCATGCCTTCGTCCAGCAAGCGGCGCAGCTCCGCCACGTTGACCGATTTTGAGCCGAAAGCATCGCTCTGCACCCGGCCGATATCCCTGAGCCGGGCAATGTTGGTAATGGAAAGATTGCTCACGGGAACCTGCGTTTCAGCGGGACGAATCGCGTCGAAATAGCGATCCAGTTCAGCCTGCTCCGCCGGCGCAATGCGGTATCCATCGGCTGAAATATCGAGCCGGACCCCTTTCCCGATCAGGGCTTTAATTTCCGGCAGGTCGGCAGCGCTGCGGATATAGGCGTTCGGAATAACATCCTGCTTCGCCTTCAGGTTGATATGCGAAAGCGGCGTCTGGGGCACTTCGGTAATGATGCCGGCCACGCGGGCGAGATCATTCGGCACCGAACGGAAGATGACGATATCGCGGGCGGACAGCCGCGTGGACGGATCGGCGACCACCAACCGGCCATAGGCCGTACCCGGATTGAGCGGCTGATAAGCCAGACTTCCGAACAACTCATCCGTTGAAATGGTGCGCAAGCCCGTTTTTTTATAGGCCGCCAGCTCCTGTTCCATCAGTCGGCACTGCGATTCGCCGGTCGGATGATAATAGAGCCGGTCCGCCGCAAACGGCATGGCGATACTGACCTGCTGATAGGCGCGGTTTACAAAACGGAATGCCACAGGGTCGGACGGCCAGAATTCCAGCGTATAGAGTCCGGCGCCGCTGCCGGGAATTTCCGCATGGTCATAGGCGACAATGCTGCCGGCGAGGTTTTTGCGGAAGCGGTCGGAAAAATAGGTTTCGTCAATAAACGCCGCGTTTCCCAATTCGTAGCCGAGAATATCCCGCGCAAAGGTGAAGTGATACTCATGGTGTTTGGAGTTCATGAAATAGAGCGCTGAACGGTCCGATCCGACATCCATGATCAGAAACTTCATTTCCAGCAAACCGGCGGATCCCGGAACCGAATCCCGCTGTGCCAGCACCTCGAAGATCGCCCGGTTGGTGACGCTGAGCGCGCCATCCGAAAGGCGAAGCGAATCCGCCGCATGGACGGAACCCGTCAGCAGCAGGCCGATCAGGAGTCCATGCAGATAGCCGGTGTTCGGCATGCGTCAGCCCTTCTTTCCGGAAAGCGCCTTGGTGGATAGCAGGCCGCAGGCGGCATAGATATCCTGGCCGCGCGATGCGCGGATGGTGGTGAGCAGGCCACGCTTATTCAGCTCGTCCTTGAACCACTGCAGGGTTTCCTCGTCGGTTCCCTGCAGCGGCGTGCCGGGAACCGGATGAAAACGGATCAGGTTGATCCGGCAGCGGATTCCATTCAACAGCCGGCACAGCTCTTTGACGTGCCGGACGGTATCGTTCAGCCCGTGAAATACAATATATTCAAACGAAACGCGGCGCTGGCCGCTGAAATCCCACCGCCGAATTTCGTCGATAACCTCCTCCAGCGGATAGGCAATCTGCACGGGCATGAGCTGCTGGCGCTCTTCATGAAACGGCGTGTGCAGGCTGATCGCCAGATGGGCTTCGCTTTCATTGAGGAAGCGGATCAGGCCGGGCGTGATGCCGATGGACGAAACCGTAATTCGGCGCGGGCTCATGGCATAACCCCATTCCGCGGTAAGAATCTCGATGCTTTTCAGGACTTCATCGAGGTTGTCAAACGGCTCGCCCATGCCCATGTAGACAATATTCGTCACCTCATTGTATTCGGCAATGCTACGGATCTGGTTGACGATGTCGCCGGCGCTCAACTGTCCCTGGAAACCCTGTTTTCCGGTCATGCAGAAGAGGCAGCCCATCTTGCAGCCGACCTGTGAAGAGACGCATACCGTGCGACGCTCCTTGAAGGGAATCATGGCGGTTTCGATAAAGTTTTCGGTGGCGGTTTTGAAGAGATATTTTCTGGTGCCGTCGACGCTCTCCTGCACTTTGGCCGGTGCGTGCAGGCCGAAGCAGTAGTTTTCCGCCAGCAGCGCGCGGGCCTTTTTCGACAGGTTGCTCATCGACTCAATCGAGTCGATCTCCTTCTTATAGAGCCAGTCGGCGAGCTGCTTGCCGGTAAATTTCGGCAGCCCGAGAGCGACGGCCAGCTCGGTGAGCTCATTCAGGGTTTTTCCAAAAAGTGCGGGTTTCATAGCGGGAAACCTTGCGACGGGGTGCGCAAGGAATCGAGTTAAAAATAGATTTCGGTAACAATATCGGTAAACGGAACACCGCGGGCAATCAGCAGGTCACGCATTTCTACACACATGGATGCCTGCCCGCAGAGATAAAACCGGCGCCCCTCCGGCGGCTCATGCACATCAAAAAAGCAATTCACCCGTCCGCGCATCGCGCCTGCTGATTCCTCTCCGGAACAGAACCGATGATATCGTTCGCCCAGCATCTCTTCCCAGATGTCCCGGAAATAAAACTGGTCGGTCCGGCGCACGCCGTGAAGCAGGATGGCATCGGTTCTCAGGCCGGATTTCAGCATGCTGAAAAACGGGGCAATCCCGGTGCCGGTGGCAATCCAGACGGCCGGTTCCGGCGTTCCGATAAAGCTTCCGCCGGGTTCGGAAATCCGGACTTCATCGCCGGGCTTCAGTTTCGCCAGCTTCGGGGTCAGCGCTCCATCCTCCTTGATATTGAACAGGATGCGGAGTTCTGCGTCTTTGTTCCCGCTGCAGATGCTGTAGATGCGCGGCGGCAGGTCGTCGCCGAGGCCGACCTTGACGGTCTGGCCTGCCTTAAAATCATGCTTCCGATCCACGCCCAGCCAGAATACGCCGGGTGCGATCTCATCGTTGTGCAATACGGTCTGCTTCATGAAATCAAGTTAAAGACCATTTAGAGCCGGTTTGCAATCCTGCCCCGCAAAAGGCTGAACCGCCGCGACAAGCACGCCGGCGCCGCCGACGATCCACGACTTTTACGGATTTCCGCCGGAGCTGCATGCGGTGCAGTATCCGGTGCCCGGTGCCCCGCAACTCAGCAGGGAAATCATCAATCAGATGAAGCAGGTAAGCTATTTCAACGAAACGATTCTGATGGGATCGATGGGCATGCGCTCGTTTGTCATCAGCTGATTCAGAACTCAACCCCCGGAAGAGGCTTTGACCTTTCCGGCCAGATCCTTGCCGAGGATGTGCTGGATTTTCATATAGAGCCCGGAGTTGAGCTGCTTCAGGCCGCGCAGCTTTTCCTGCGGCCAGGAGATCAGCTCAACGGTGCCGGCGGCGCGGACATCGGCGGATGCGGGATCACCGGTCAGGAAACTCATCTCCGCCACGAAGCTGCCGCGCGAAAGCTCTGCAATTTTTCCGTGGGCCTTGATGATGTCGACTTTGCCGGAAAGAATCAGCGAAACATTTTCCTGCCGTTCGCCTTCGCGAATCAGCAGCTCGTCGACGACTCGGCAGGTGTTGCCGATCTGCCAGAAATAGAAGAACTCCTTCTTCGACATGCTCGGAAAAATACGGTTGTAGAGATCGTTCAGCTCATCCGGCAGCTCGATCGGCCGGCGCTCGCGAATAATGCGGACCACGTGATAGAGATTGATCACGACAAATGTCATGTTCCAGAAAGCGGCGTTATGGTTGTGCATCAGCAGCGCCGTCGTCGCCAGACTGAACTGCGATATCGCCAGAATCGCGCGCAGCCACAGCACATCCTTGATGACCAGCGCGACAATTCCGAGGCCATAGCCAAAATTCAGGAAGAGATGCGTCATCAGCCCTTAAACTCCTCCTGCAGCTTGATCCGGGCCTCCGGCGTTCCCATGAAGATGAGCACCATCGACTCTTTGACCGTCTGGGTTTCTTCGGGATTATAGATCCAGTCGCCGCCTTCACGAACCGCCATCAGCAGCAGGTCGCGGTAGCGCTTGAGCTTAAGGTCCTGCAGGGTTTTACCGGCCAGGCGCGCCGGAATGGCCACCTCTTCGATGCGCAGGTTTTTCTTTTTATCACGCAGCATCAGGTCGAGGAAGGAAACCACCGCCGGCCGTGTCATTTCCGACGCCATGCGCAACCCGCCGATCTGTTCGGACGAAATCACCGAGGCGGCGCCGGCCCGCTTCATCTTGTCGATATTCTTTGGTTCGCGGGCATGGGAGATAATCCGGAGCGATGGATTGAGATGGCGGGCGGAAAGACAGATCACCAGATTGCGGTTGTCGTCATCCTCGGTGGCAAATAGTCCGGATGCCCGTTCAATTCCGGCTTTGAGCAGGGTTTCGTTATCGGTCGGATCGCCCAGCAGGTAGAGCGCATCCGGCCAGCTGGCCAGCAGGGCATCGATCTTTTCCTGACTCTGGTCAATGACGACAAACGGCCGCTGCGTGCTCGCCATTTCCGCGACAATATGCAGGCCGACGCGGGCCGCGCTGCAGATGACAAGATGATTCCCGGACTGGGCGATTTTCTTTTCCATTTTCCTTCTCCTGAATGAATCGGACAGGTTGCCCTCCACGATCAGCGCCGTCACCATCGAAAACGCGTAGGTCATGGTTCCGATACCGCAGAGTGCCACGAACATCGTAAAGGCCCGGCCGCCCGGCGACATGGAATATTCCGTGACCTCGCCGTAGCCGATGGTCGTAATTGTGATAAAGGTCATGTAGAGGCAGTCAAAGAACGAGTCGCTCCGGCCGCCGACAAAATAGTAGACGAGCGCACTGCCGAACAGAATCAGCAGGAGGAGAGCAAGAACTCCCGCAAGTCGGCGGAATATTGACTGAAAGATGCTGTTTCCCATGGTGAGGTAGAAGTCTAGTCAGGCGCTCATCGCCGGACAAGGAATATACTGGCCAATTATTGCGTGTTTGATATTGTGAATCAGCTAAGGCCCGGTACGGGCAGGAATATATTAACAGGAAGGGGACGGAATGAAGACACGATATCTGTTGTTGAGCGCAGTGGTTTCGTTGTGCGGAATGACATATGGGGGAGCGCTGGACGCCGGCTGGGCGGCCTATAATCAGGGAGACTACGAAAAAGCCTACGATCTGTTTTCCGATGTATTCCGGGAAGACCCCGCCAATGTGGATGCAAACTATGCGCTGGGCGAAGCCGCCTATAAGAAGAAAAAATATTCGCACGCCATCTTTGCCTATGAGCGCGTCCTGATGGTGGAACCCGGACATGCCAAGGCATTGCTCGGAAAAGCACGGGCGGAAGAGGCGCTGGGCCAGACCCAGGAAGCGCTGAACACCTACGCACAGGTTCTTTCGGCAACAAGTGACAAGTCGATCCGGAGTCAGGCCGTTGCCGGACAGAAATCTGCGCGCGGCACCATTCCGCGTATAAGCACCAGTGTGAGTATTTCGTTGGCCGGGGTCTATGACGACAACATTAACTATGGTTCGGACAACAACATTTTCCCGGCCGTTCCATCCAAGGAGACCGCAGGCATGGAAGGGCGGCTCAACGTGCTGACCACCTATGACGCCGGCGCGATGAACAACTGGATGGCGGTCGGCGGCGTAAACCTCTTCAACAGTTGGTACGACGTGGCGCCGGAACAGGAACTGGCCGATATGCGCCTCTTTGCCGGTGCGCGGAAGGTTGGAACAAAGAGCCTGCTTGAAATGGTGGGCCGTGCCGAACGGCTCTGGTATGGACACGCTCCGCTGGTCGATCTGTATGCCGGCGATTTTGCCTATCTGCGCAGCATTTCCGCCGTAGACTGGCTGACGACCTCCATGAGCCTCGAATTCCGGGATTTTGATGCTGATTTTGATCCGTTTGGCGACCGCGACTCCATCTACGTGGTGGCGGGCGAAAGCTGGAAGCATTACATGAAGAACACCAAAAACCACTTCGGACTCGGCGCCGACGCCCTCTATGAACAGGCCGACAGCGATTTCAACTCCTTCATGGGCTACCGCGTCCGGCTCGATGGACAAATGGAACTGCCTAGCAGCGTAGTGGGTTATGCAGGCGGCCGTTACCGCGTCGCATACTATGATGATCCCTTGTTTGCAGGAATCGATGAGCGTGAAGACACCCGCATGGACTTCTTTATCGGCGCAAAGAAACAGCTCACTGAATCACTTCAGATCGACCTGAAATATCTTTATGTAAAGAACGATTCCAACAATACGACCTATGAGTATGAACGCAATCGCGTAAACCTGACCGCAACCTACGAATTTTAAGGGGCTCTATTATGAAAATGATGATGACAATGTTAGGACTGCTGCTTTCGGTCACCTTCTGCGGAGCTGAACCGATCGGCATGGTGGTGGCCATTCAGGGAAAAGCCACGGCAACGGACAGCAGCGGCACGGAGCGCGCGCTGGCCATGAAATCGGATATCATGCTGAATGATGCCATCAAGACAGATGTGGAATCACGCATCCAGCTCATGATGCTCGACGACTCGCTCGTATCCCTCGGCGCCAGCAGTGAAATGACGATCGACGAATATGTCTACAATCCGGCCTCTGCATCGGACAACGCATTCGGCGCAAAACTCGGCAAGGGCGTCTTCCGCACCGTGACCGGCAAGATTACGGACATGAATCCCGATCGCTTCAAGGTAAAGACGCGCCGCGCCACCATCGGCATCCGCGGCTGTGACCTTGGATTCGACACGACCGGAGACAAAGAGGATAAGGTGGCCGTAATGGCCATTCCCGCCGGGAAAAAGATCTTTATCACCGATCTGATAAACAACAAAACCCTGCTCGTCGAGAAGCCTATGTTTGTCACGATCGACAACGCCGGCCTGATGCTCCAGCGTCCGCTCACCGGAGCAAACCGCCAGCAGATGCAGCAGGGAACCACCCCGAATGCCGGCACGCCTGATTCCGGCGACGGAACACTCGATACCGGATCCGAAGAGCTGCTGAATGAAACCGGCACCCTGACGCAGGAAACCTTTACCCCGACGGTCGACAGCACCGATGTAACCGATACGGCGGCGGGTGAAGGCGGATTCCAGGAGCCGTTCACGGGACCGTGACCTTAATTCGTTTTCCGCAAACGATTCAAAAGGTTGATTCAGGTATGAAGAAATGAAGAAGAGGCTCCCGCTTATTGTCGGCATCCTCCTGCTATTGGCGGGAGCCTTTTGTTATATTTATGAACCGGCGATCCTGAGCGATCTCTCGCGCCGCGCGTTTGACATCTACCTGAAAAAGCAGGCGAAGCCGGTTCAGAGCGACGCGGTCGCCATTGTGGATATCGATGACGCCTCCATGGAGGCCTACGGCCAATGGCCCTGGCCGCGCTACCGGCTGGCCGAGCTGATGGAACAGCTCTGGGCTCGCGGCGCCGCTGTCGTGGTATTTGACGTGATCTTTGTCGAGCCCGACCGCACCTCGCCGGAGGAGCTTAAAAAGGAGTGGCAGTCGATCTGGGGCGATGGCGTATCCATCCGGGGGATTGAGCCCGAATGGTCGGACTATGACCTGCTCTTTGCCGAAACCCTTAGCGTCAGCAACTCCGTGCTGGGCTGCTTTCTGCATGGTAGCGATGAACCGGTCGCCCAGCTGGCCGAAGGGGATGAATCATATTTTCGCGGAGTGTTCTTTGAAAAGGGTATGCCGGACCGGAACTGGCTTCCTCAGGCGGACAACGTTCAGGCTCCCATCACGGCATTGGCAAAACGGGCGACCGGACAGGCGTTTATCAACACGATTCCGGACCCTGACAATATCATTCGTTCAACTCCATTAGTGCTGGCCTATGGTCCGAACCGCATCTACCCCTCTCTCTCCATGGAGGCCATCCGGCTGTATGCCCAGGCAAAGAAAGTGGGTATCATCTATGATGACGAAGGGGCTGACGGGGTACAGTATATTCAGGTGTTTGATGGAAAGATTCCTACCGATGGCCACGGACGGCTGAGCCTTAATTATCGCTCTACGCGTTTTCCCTCCTTCTCCGTGCGAGATATTCTGGAAGGGCATATTCCGGACGACGCTTTTTACGACCGCATCGTATTTGTCGGAACCTCTGCAGCTGGACTGCAGGATGTGGTTCCCACTCTGCTTGATCCGGAGTTTCCTGGGGTTGAGGTACATGCAACGGCAGTAGACAACATGCTGGCAGGCGATATCCTCAGGGAACCGGTCGGTATGATTCTCTGGAACTTGCTGGGTATGGTTATCGGCGGCATTGTTTTGACCCTGCTGGTGGTCTACGCCCCCTCGCTGGTGTCTTTTCTGATTCTGATGATCGCTGAAACCGGAGCGGCCGGACTGAGCTATTGGCTCCTGAAACACAAAAGCCTGATCGCCAATCCGGTGGAAACCATGGTGGTGTGGAGTCTGGTATTTCTTGGGGTGATTGCCGTGAAATACTGGCAGGAAGAGCGCGGCCGGCAGCGGATGCGCGGCATGTTCGGCACCATGGTTTCAAAGGATGTCCTGAAATATCTGGAAGACAATCCGGGCAGCTTCTCGCTGAAGGGCGAACGTGCCGAAGCCACTATGTTCTTTTCCGATGTCGCCGGATTTACCACCATTTCCGAAAGCCTCCCCCCGGAAAAACTGGCCGATCTGCTGAACCGTTATCTGAGCCCCATGACCCAGATCATCATGGACCGCGGCGGCTATGTGGATAAATATGAGGGCGATGCCATTATGGCGGAATGGGGCGTCCCCTTCCCCATGGAAAACCATGCGGTGGAGGCCTGCCTTGCTGCCCTTGAACAGCAGGAAAAGCTGGCCGAACTGCGCGATGAGCTGAAGGTGGAATACGGCCACGAACTCTATGTCCGAATGGGCATCAACAGCGGAACCGTGACAGCCGGCAACATGGGGTCCGAAAACCGATTTTCCTACACGGTCATGGGCGACGCCGTGAATCAGGCCGCCCGCTTTGAATCCGGCAACAAACCGTACGGCACTGCCATCATGATCGGGGAGACGACGCGCGAAGCCATCGGCGACGCCTTTGAAGTCCGCCTGCTGGACCTGCTCGTCGTGAAGGGAAAAACAAAACCGATCCGCGTATACGAGCTGCTCGCCCGCAAAGGTGAGCTCCGCGAGGACAAGACCTTCGCGATTGAATGTTATGGAGAAGCCCTCAGCCTGCACTGGAAACGACAGTTTGAAGAGGCGCTGGACATACTGGCTAAGGGTCTTGAGCGGATTGATGATCCGCCCTCGATCATGCTGAAACGCCGGATTGAGGGATATATTGAGCAGCCGCCGGATGAACACTGGCAGGGTGAGTTTGTTAACACAAGCAAGTAGGTTGGATATGAAAATTACATTTCTCGGTACCCGCGGCGGATATCCAATGGGCGGACAGACCAGTTGTGCCCGCATCGAAGGCAATTGCGGATCGCTGATCATTGATCTCGGCTCCACCCTGCTGTTTGAACATCCCGACTGGGTGGCCGAAGCCGATCATGTCCTGATGACCCATCTGCATCCCGATCATATCGCCCATCTGGCCAGTCTGGTGATTGCCCGCCTGAACCTGCCGGCTGCCGAAGGTGATGTTTCTTTCGTCGCGCCGGAATCCATCCGCGACTACATGCAGTTTTCTGGACTCGAACAAGTTCCCGGCTGGAGACAGAAAGAGCTTGTTCCGTCTGAATGGGGCGGCTTTACCTTGTCGGCCATCCAGACCCGGCACCCGCGCAAAAACCATGCCTACCGGATCTACGACGGCAACACGACACTGGTCTGGACCGGCGACTGCTCCTACTCCGAAGAGCTGGCCGACTTCTGCGCCGGCACCGACGTGCTGGTATGCGAAGCCTCGATGAAAGAAGAGCATATTGACAACGCCCTCGAATGGGGACACATGACGCCGGGCATGTTTGCGCGCCTGATGAACGAAGCACAACCGGCTCTGGCAGTTTCAACCCATTACACCGAGCTGGAACCCGCCGACTTTGCAGCCATCGTTCGTCCTTTGCTGAACGAGAACATTGAGCTGGTTACCGCGTTCGACGGATTTGAACTGGTTATTCCCGTTACAATGTAACGGCCATCAGGCCAATGATCAGGCCGCTGGAGAGCGTGCGCAGCTGTTGGCTCTTGAGTTCTTTTTCCGGATCAAGCGGCAGACCGAGCAGAGTGGCGGCGCCGCCACCAATCCTAATGGTATGGTCCTTTGCCAGTATCGGCGTACTTTCCAGACTCCACGCTCCGGTTTTCAGCAGCAGGTTTGGCGGACGCGGCACCGATAGATTGAACGCGAGACCATCGTTATAATAATCCTGTTCGATCGGCCTCCAGTCACCGATCCTCTGCACCGGAATCGAAAGCGATCGCGATTGTGTATTGAATGTTCTGCAAAAAGAAAAAGCCATGAGTTCCTTCTGATCGACTACGATCAGGTTTGGGAAAACAAGAAAGGAA
>JAFGVP010000072.1 GCA_016937945.1 Pontiellaceae bacterium
ATTCGGCGGCGGCGTGGCCCCCCATTCCGGCGGAACCAGACGAGGGCTGTCGGCCATCAGCCACGCAGCACGCGAATCCCCCGGCGCCGGAAGCTCTTCATTTTCCGGCAGGTTTGCGCCGAGTTCCTGAATCAGCGATCCCGTAACCGTGTCCTCAATCCGGATGCCGTTCAGCGAATAGGCGTCGGCGGGAACCCGCACGGTATAGTGCGCCGTCGTCACCACCATCTCACCGTCTTCTTCGGTGACCGTATGGGGAATCTCGGGCCAGTCGCGACCGACCACGGTAAAGGTTTCCCGATCCTCGAAACCATCCGGTCCGCGCATTTCGATGCGAACCAGGCGATCACTGAGCGGCTGAACACGGATCAGGTCGCCATCGAATACGGGCGGAATCACGGAGACCCAGTCGGTACCGAACCGTACTTCGTCAAATTCCCAGGGATTGGCATTTCCGCTCCGCAGATGAATGGCGTCGAACGATAGATCGGCAAAGCCGTTTACACCGGTCTTGAGCAACTGGTTCTGGGATGGTTCATCCAACCTCGGATCAGGATCGAGCCAAATGGTGAGATCATCATCGGCGCCGGCATGAAAATTGATCCGTCCGATCAGTAAATGGGGTTCCGTATCAACATGCTCAAACCCATCGGCCCGATCGGAGTTTGCGCTGGCCAGATCAAATTTTGCTCCCGAGTGCTCTGCGGAAACGCTGTATGCGGCTGCCGCCCATGAATTTCCCATAATGGTGCGTTCGGCATCGTTCAGGAAAAAGTGCAGACCGCCGTATGCAGACCCGCCGATTCCCGTCGTTGACCTGACCAAAAATGCAAAGTAAAGCGTTCCTTCAACCGAATCACCGCCGATGATTCCATCACGGTCGAGCAGTCCGGCTCGATCGAAGGCGCCGGTATCCAGTTGAACCGTTGTGCCGCTGCCGCCATTACCGGATGTAACGAGTTTACCGCCTTGCGGCAGCAGAGCCGCATAACCCAGCGATGAACCATTGAAGACGGACTCGTCCGCGCTGTCGCCCATCCACACCGCGCCTGCACCGAAGCCCGTTCCGGAACACAGTTGGCCAGGAAGGCTGCCGGCCGAATAGCCTGAAAAGGATTCCTCCACCAGCGTTCCGGTTAACGGTTCCAACCCTAGATCACTCCATGAGGTGGCCACCTGTACATCATCCCACGTCGTGCTGTTTTCCGACGCCATCCGCACGGCAGTTGACTTTAATGCGGATGAATAGGCCTGCGCGGCAGCGGGCTCGGAGGATCCGTTTGCGGGATCGATCCACAGGCGGGCGCTTCCGGACGCGGCGTTGATCTCGGCCACCAGATCATAGGTCTGCCCGATTGTGATCGCGGCGCCGGACAGCGTGGCCTGTGATCCGTCGTCGATTCCAAAGTGTTTGGTGGAGCCCTGTCCGCCCGGCTGACCGAAGAAAATCTGTTCGCGGCCGATTTCATAGGAACTGATACCAGACCAGCTGTTCTCCGCGTTCTGGGTATATTTGACCCGGAAATATACCGGTCCGGCGGCTCCGATCGCGCCAGCCGTTTCGTCTGTTCCGTTAAATTCCCGCAATGCACCGGAGTTTTGCGTTTTGACCATTCCATTCGAAGTTAAGGGCGTACCGAATGCGGCGTTCCAGTCGGATGCAACATGGGTATGACTCCGGCTCGCCTGCTCCCAGTCCCAACCGGTTCCGCCGTTCATGCCGGCAACCGGTCCGAAAGCATAGCCGGAAAAATCATCGAAGCCGATGGGCTCCGCCTGTACGGCGGGCATTGAGGTTACAGCAAGCATACCCAGCACACCGGCCAGCATCCCGGCTCGGAAGCGATTCGGTGTTACCATATGGAATCTATCAGAAACTACTGTCATTTTTTAGTTATAGTGAGGAGGGGTTGAAGGGGCTCCCGAAGATCCGGGAGCCGTGTGTCGTTTTATGCTTTCTGCAATAACCTATCTGAACATACGGCGACGAACAAACAGTGCGCCGACGCCGAAAATTCCGACCAGACCGATTGTGGCCGGTTCCGGAATGTTGCTGATGTCTACGGTGAGGTTATCCAGATCGATGTCACCATAATGGCCTTGGCCATCGGTGCCGCCGTTGGCGACTCGAAGACCGTTCAGCGCAAGGTTTGCCGTTCCGGTACCGCTAAGCATTCCGGTGTCCGAAGTGAAGGTCCAAGCGCCGGTATCATAGGCATAGGTGAGAACGAGGTGATTGAGCAGAGCGGCATCACCACTGGCTTGCGAACCTCCGATGGTTCCGCCGTCTACGCCCCAGGAAGTCTGGCTTACCTGCCCCAGGAATATCCGTTCGTTCCCCTGAGTAAAGCTGTCGACATAACCTTCGTACAGACTGACGCCGGCCCAGCAGCCGGAATAGAGCGGATTTACACCCTCATTCACGGTGTCATAGGCAAGCGTGAGCACCTGCCCCGCTCCCAACGCCGCGCTGAAACTGTTGAAAATAAGTCGGCCGGCACCCGATGTATTCAGCGAGTTCTGCGAACTGATAGACACATCCGTTCCGTTGTTTGCGTCCCAGATTCCTCCGGTATCCGCGGCCTGTCCACTGAGCCCGCTTCCCTGAGTTCCACTGAAGTCATCCGAGAAGACCAGCGCTCCTCTGGAAAGGGGAGCCACCAGACACCCTGCCATCAACAGCAAGAATACTTTCTTCATATTCCTATCCTTTGCTTTCATTTTCTCTCTCAATCCCCTTCCGACCATCGGAAGGCGGAATAAACCGACCCATTTGTGTATATTGATACTGAAGGAGAGCGGGAAAACCCCCGCCGCTCCTTCTGAAGCCACCCAATGCTACTGCTCGACACGGAAGAATTCCGCCGGTTTCTCAGCAGAACGGGTCTGCGGATTGCTTTGATCTGCGGAATTAACCCACGCACCTTTCAGGGTGGTTGTTTCCTGAAGCATGCCGCCCTCAGGCGTCCAGGAGATGATCACGCTGCCGTTTGACGGCACGATGCTGAGTACCGCCGAAGCAGTTACTTCAGGAAAGCCCACGCCGGCGGCAGTCGCCGATACGATGACATTCGTATACTGCGCGGTTGCGGTTTCATTGCCGGCCCGCAGATGAATGCTATCGAACGTGCAGTCAGCCGTAAATTCCAGCGGAGCAGCGGACTGTGTATTCTCCGATTTGCTGAAATCGGGATCCAGCCAGATGGTCACGTTATCATCCTGGCCCGATACATATTCCGTCTTCACCACAATGGTATGCCATTCATCCAGAACAACGCTGCTTGTCGGCAGAAGATCCAGTTCCTGGAACGGAGCATCCGCCTGCAGACTCCAGTTTGTGGACGGCCAGTTATTACCGACAATCAGCTTCTCAGAACCGCCTTCGTAGAAATGAAGCCCGCCGAATCCCCCGCCGGAACCGGTTTCGCCGTTCAGGTCGTCGAACTTAATCGTGAACCGCGTGTAGAGCGTTTCGCTCGAAGAATCGCCGTAATGATCGCCAAGCCAGCTATCCGCGCTCGTCCAGATGGTGGTTCCAACGCCGCCGCCCGTGACACTTACCGTCCCGGTTGTTGATTCGAACAAGGTTACAGGTAGCGTTGGATAGAGTTCCACGGAGAACGCCCAGTTCGTGGCATAAACATCCGAATTCGCATCCATGACACTCAGACCGACATCATGCGTTGACCCCGCCTCAAAAGGACTTGCCGGCTGGTAGCTCAGTGCAATCGAATTATTGGTCACCACAAACGAAGGCGTCACCTCAACGCCGTCCAGCGTCAGGGTCACATCGTCGGAGCTGATGGAATAAGAACCCAGAACCACTTCAGCGCCAATGGCAGTATCGACGGGAGCGCTTGCAGCTCCTAATCCGGGGACAAACGCCTGGAATTGGGGAGATGCCGACGGCACGAAGCCCACTCCATCCGATGTGGCCGCAATAATAATATTGCTCCATGTGGCGCTGGCCGTACCGTTGCCGGCCCGGAGGCGGATGCTGTCGAAGCTGGTGTCGCCCATTACGGTCAGCGGCGGGTTGGGCTGCTCGGCTTCGGTCAATTCAAAGTCCGGATCCATCCAGATCTTTGTGGTGTCATTGCCGCCCGGCGTATAATCCGTGCGGATCACGACGGTATGCCATTCGTCGAGATAAGTGTAGTTTCTTGGGGTGAGATCATCATCGGCCGCGGTAATATGATCAATACTCCAATTACGCGACAGCCAGTTGTTCCCTGCCAGCAAGACCGGAGTTGTATTATTATCACGGAAGAAATGCAGACCGCCATAACCGCCGCCGTCGCCGGTTTCATCGTTCAGATCGTGAAAGCACATGCTGAAACGCGTATAAATTGTTTTGCTGGATGTAATTCCGTAGTTCGAATCAATCCATTCTTCGCCATCCATATCCATGATGGTGAGCCCGTCTTCGCCATATTGGGAATAGGCAACGGTGATTGGATCGGATAACGTCAGCGGCAGCGCAGCATGCCCGGTGGTGAAGCTCCATGTGTTGGTATGCGCCGTGCCGTCATTTTCCGCCAGCATCACTTCCACGGAGTACAATGTCCCGTAGGTTAACGGCGATGCAAGAGTGTAGCTAATGGTCGTCAAACCACCAACTTCCGAGATCTCGGGGATCACAGGGCTTCCATCCACCGTCATCACGATGGATCCGGTGTTAACCGGGGAAGCGCCGTCCGTTACCTGTACGCTGATGGCCGGCGTATCGACTGCAACGCTGTAGGACCCGTTTGCCGGAGTCCGCCCGACAAAAGAAAACTCTCCCACTGGGCTGATATCCACCGTCAGATTATCCAGATTGATAAATCCATCGCCGCCGCTGGCAATTCTTAAACGGTTAAGAGGCAGGCTCGCCGTTCCGGTTCCATTGGTGGTATATCCATCCGATGTGAAGGACCATGCGCCGGTATCATATGCATAGGTAAGGACCAGATGATTGCTCACGGTGTTGTCTGAACCATATTGCTGGCCGCCGATCGCTCCGCCGTCCTTGCCCCAGTAAAGTGCGCCCGGCTGTCCGGCAAACATTCGTTCGTTACTGCCGTCATACAGACTGACACCGGCCCATGAACCGACAAGTCCATCCACCGTGTCAAACTTTAGAGAGAGGACCTCTCCTGGTCCCAGCGTATCCGTGAAATCGGCAAAAGCCTCGTGATAATCAACGGCGACCGTATTTACTGTGTTCGACGAAGTGACGATTACATTCCCATTACCGCTCCAATTCCCTCCCCCGACATCGGGCGTTTGCCCGTCGAGAAGCCCGGGGTTTCCGCTGAAGCTGTCTGAAAAAACCACTGCACCTTGGCAAACTGGAACAGCCAGGCTGGCTGCGGCCAGTAACACACACACTTTTTTCATACTTCTCATCTCCATCTTTTTTTACGATTCAAGCCCGCACCGCCTGTTGCCGAAGTGCACGGGCACGATTTTCCGCCTCTACAGAAAACAAGGGCGAAAATCGGTCGATCCATATGACAATTATTTTAAAAAAAATGCACAGTGCCCCGAAACAACAGGAAACACGATCGTCTCCATAAGCGCTTTTCTGCTTTTTTTGCAGGATCAATGGGAGTAGTAGTGTCTGTTCAGAGCAGAATCATGAGCGATATCACACGCATACTTGAATCAATTGATAAGGACGAGGGTTATTCCGCTCAGGACCTGTTGCCGCTGGTATATGAAGAATTGCGAAAACTGGCGGCGGCGCGCATGGCGAATGAACCGGAAGGACATACGCTGGATCCCACGGCACTCGTGCATGAAGCCTGGCTGCGCATGGTCAATGAGGTCGACCGTTCATGGCATAACCGCGCCTATTTTTTCACCGTCGCCTCAACCGCTATGCGCAGGATTCTAGTCGATCACGCCCGCCGGAAATCGGCCGTGAAACATGGCGGAAACCAGATGCGGGTCAATATTGAGATGTTCGATCTGGCCCAGGAAATTCCGGATGAAAAAACACTGATTGTTGACGAGGCGTTGGGCCGACTTGAAATGGTCCATCCGCAGTGGGCACAGATCATGGTGATGAAATATTTCGGAGGCATGCTCAACAAGGAGATTGCCGAGGCCATGAATGTCAGCGAACGCTCCATAAGCCGCTGGTGGATCTGTGCCAAAACCTGGCTGTTTAATGACATTGGAAAGCACACGTGATCCCTTTGTTCGCCGTCGGCGCATGAAACCCTGCTATGAAAGATGATGATCAATCTTTAAATCCCATCGACCGGGCGGGTGATATTTTCTGCGACGCTCTGGAAATTGAATCGGTCGAAGAACGCAATTGCTACGTCGAACGCATGTGTGCAGGAGACGAAGCCATGCTGGCACAGGTTCATGAACTGCTTTTTGGTAAGGCCGGCGCCGATAAATATTTTCAGGAGGGATGTCCTACACACATTTCAGCCGAGGATTGCGCCGACAGCCTGCTGACGGACCCGACCTTTCGTGAAGCAACCCGTGCGTTGCTGCCTCCGGAACGGGAAATCGGACAGTGTATCGGCCCCTACCGTCTCCTGAAAAAAATCGGATCAGGCGGAGGAGGAAATGTCTATCTTGCCGAACAGGAACGGCCGCTGCACCGGCAGGTTGCACTCAAAGTTCTGCGCTTCGGAACGGACACGCAGAGCGTAATTGACCGCTTTGAGGCCGAGCGTCAGGTGCTGGCCATGATGGACCATCCCAATATTGCCAATGTATTGGGAGCCGGTGCCACGGAGGATGACCTCCCCTACTTTATCATGGAGCTGGTAGACGGGGTAAAGATCACCGATTACTGCGATTCTTATCGCCTCGACATCGTACAGCGACTTGAGCTCTTTATACAGGTCTGTCATGCGATTCAGCACGCACACCAGAAGGGCATCATCCATCGGGACATCAAACCATCGAACATTCTCATTGCCATCCATGACGGGATTCCGGCACCGAAGGTAATCGATTTCGGCGTGGCCAAAACCATCGCCGGCCCGCTTCCGCTCGACCACACCATCCAGACCATGTGTGAGCAGTTTGTCGGAACGCCGGCCTATATGAGCCCGGAACAGGCCGGACTGGGCGGCGTGGATGTGGATGTGCGCAGTGATATCTACAGTCTGGGCGTGCTTCTTTATGAACTACTGACAGGAAAACAGCCTTTTAACCGGAAAGAGATGGACAACACCGGCCTAGAGGAAATGTTTCGTATCCTGCGTGAACGCGAACCACTGCGCCCCTCTATCCGGTTAATGGCACTGGAGCCGGAAGCTTTATCAAAAATTGCCCACAGCCGACGGATCGAACCGCGCCGGCTCAATGCCTTGCTCAACGGCGACCTCGACTGGATCGTGATGAAGGCACTGGAAAAGGACCGGGAACGGCGCTATCAGGCGGTCAGCGGACTCGCTGAAGATGTCCGGCATTACCTGAACCATGAACCGGTGATTGCCCGTCCTCCGAGCCGGCGCTATCGGTTCCGGAAACTGGTACGCCGCAACAAGGGTGTTTTCGCTTCCGTTTCCGCAATCGCTATTGCACTGATTGCCGGCTTCGGAACCTCTTCCTGGCTCTATCTAAAAGAAAAAGAGCTGTTGCGCGAAAAGGCCATGCTACTGGCGGAAGCCGAGGTTCGTGAAAAAATTGCCCAAGCGGCCGTTTTATTGAGAAAAAATCGTCCGGAAGAGGCCGACCAACTTGTGGGAACCAGTCCTGTTCCAACCGTAAAGCCCTCTCTGGAAGCCGCCGAAGTGTTCCGAAGCCTGAGCCTTTGGAACGTGGCGCAGGGTCGATGGAAGCAGGCCGCCGACCGATCCTCAAAACTGGTACAGGCCAACAAGGTGGATAAAACCGATATGTCGCTGGCGGCAACGAGCGACCTGCTTTGGGTGGCCCCGATGATGGTCGCCGCCGGAGACTTTGAAAACTATCACCAGATTGTCAGCGAATCCCTCGTCCGACTCGGAGGAACCAAAGATCTGATCGCCGCCGAACAGTTGATCAAAATCAGCGTCATCATTCCCGGCAACGATGCTACCGTGCAATCGCTGAAACCGCTCGCCGAGATTCTTTTCGCGTCGATGGATAATCCGTCTGATACACCACCGAAGGATGCTGCATGGAGATCGTTTGCTCTCGCCTGCTTGGAATATCGCATGGGCAACTATGAACAGTCGGTTGCATGGGGCGAGCAGTGTCTGTCCTATGCATATGCCTCAAAGTCGAAAAACGCCATGACCCATCTGGTGCTGGCCATGGCTCATTATCAGTTAAGCCATTTTGAAACCGCCCATGCGGAATTTGAAACGGGAAGCCGCGCCGTCAAAGAACAGTTTCCCGATGGACTCGGCCCGATCAGGGACCAAGGTAATGAAGAATCAGGCAAGTGGTACGACTGGATCAACGCCTATATCCTGATGAATGAGGCCGATGAGCTGCAACACATGAGCCTTGCTTTATAGGACGGACCTCTTTTCAGACAATACCTTATCAATGGCTTCCTTGGCCAACGGCTCCATCACCTTATATCCCTTAAGATTCAGATGGAGACCATTCACAGCATATCCGGAGGTGTTCTACTTGCAGTAGCTGGCTGGCCGACAACTTGGCAATGCCGTCTGGTGCCCGTCGATGCATCTATGTGCAGACACCTCTCTTGCTGCATCACCTGGATGCATACTGATGCGTTGTGCTGTTAAACAAAACCATCCAAACAGTAAAATCATGCCAATATTTCACTGTACCGCAATCTTACGGCATCCACATGATCGGCAGATTTCAGCCTCATAAGAGGCGCGATGACGATTGCACCTCCATGAAGGACTGCCTACCTGACCGGTTTGAGGCAATCCCAAGCGGTTTTGACGTCGATCGTTTCTAGAACGGCTGCGTTTCCGCCGTTTTCACCATGGGCAGGCACGATGCTTCGTAAGCGCGATTTCAGGTGCCCCGCCGGGACTGAGCGGATCAAGCAACGGAACTTCAGCAGATCGAAAGCGTATCCCGGCACTCTTTGAACCAGCGCAGGTTGTCCGCACCTCCGCCGGTCAGG
>JAFGVP010000073.1 GCA_016937945.1 Pontiellaceae bacterium
CCGCCTCCCGTTGTTCTCGAGCGGTCTCCCGGACCTGCCGGGCGGTTTCTTTTCTCAGGGACGGTTCTTCAGCAAATGTGCTGTATTGCTGAGCCGACACGGAGAAGACAGCGGCACCGCTGACAAGGAACACAATGGGTCTGAATAATTTCATAATTTTTTAAGACGCCCCTTTTCCCGCGGGACGGAATAAGCAAAAAACGGAAAAGACCCGAAAGACGGGGTACAGAAAAACCCGATTAATCAAACGGCGAGATTGTTTCCTGATCGAAAGGCGTGCTACCCAGTGCATCAATCTCAAAAAGCATGGCATCGCCACGCTCCTCAAGCGACTGCACCGATGACGGCTCCGGAACTTCAACGACCGGCGGTGCCACAGGAGGGGCTTCATCGGCAACAGGGATCGCTGCCGGCACGGAGCGATCCGGCTCCGAAATCACTTCGGGCTCCGGCGCGGTGTTTGCTGCCGGACGAATACTATTCGAAGACGCCGCAGCAACGGCAACCAACGTCAGCAGGATTAGAGCTATACGGGCGGCTTTCAATGGCAATCCTTTGCAGAGTGGATAACCGAAAACCGCCCGGATGTAAAGCCGCTATCCTTCGCGAAGGGAAGCATCCAGTTGCTTGCAGAGGAAATCCGATAGCTTCTGGTGCGCCTTATTCACCTTTTTATCGGTCAGAGTCTGCTGAGCCGAGCGATAGACAAAGTTATAGGCCAGGCTCTTCTTGCCCTTCTCGATGCCCTTGCCCTGATAAACATCAAACAGCCCGAAGCTTTCCAGATCCTTCGGATCGACCTTGCGAATCAATACCGCAATATCTTCGTGACGGACGGACTGATCAACAACCAGCGCAATATCACGACTCATGGAGGGGAACTGCGCGAGATCCTTCGTCTTGGCGACCGTAAAGGCATTTTTCAGCAGGGCATTCAGCTTCAGCTCGGCCGCGGCCACCGGACCGGACAAACGCCATTCCGAGCGGGCGGTCTTGTTAACCAATCCCATGCAACCGACGGCTTCACCATCGAGCTCAATCGTCACCGCCTTGCCGCCTTCGAATTCAGGACGGTCTTCAGCCTTAAAGGTGACATTCTCAAGCTGCTGGGCCGCCAGCAACTGCTCCAGCAGACCTTTCATCCAGACAAACATTTCCTCTTCGGATACTGGAGCCCGCTTGTTGAGCAGTGAACGGCCGACCGGTCCCATCATGCCAAGCGATACGGTTTCGGCCTGAACCGGCACCCCATCAACACGATTAAATACCCGACCCAGTTCATAGAAGCAGGCTTCATGAATCTGACGCGAATGGTTGCGGCCGAGGCTTTCAACCAACTGAGGAATCAGCGAGGTACGCATCACCGACTGATCCATGCTGATTGGATGCGGCAGCTCTTCGCGGCTATCGCGGTTTTCTTTGTTAAAGAGATCCAGCAGCGGATGATTCACCAGCGTATAGTTCATGATTTCGCTGACGCCCAGCCCCTGCAGGCGATCACGTAGCTCAGATACGGCCCGTACGCGCGAATCATCGGCTTCGGGAATCACCTTGGCCAACGGCGTCTTGGCCGGCACATTGTCAACCCCGTGAATACGGGCGATTTCCTCGACCAGATCAACTTCGCGCTCCAGGTCCAGACGGAAGCTCGGCACCACCGCGACAGCGGTTTCGCCATGATCCTCCTCCAGCCCGATTTCCAGGGCGGTGAAAATCCGGCGCATTTCATCCACGCTGACGCCGGAACCGATCATTCCCTCCACGCGGGTGTAGCTGAACGGTATCCGAACGGTATCCGTAGGCTTCGGATAGACATCCACCACGCCGGAGCAAAGCTTTGCCCCGGCCAGTTCGCCCATCAGGGCAGCTGCACGGCGACTGGCCCACTCCACGGAATCAACATTCACGCCACGCTGAAAACGGTAGGAGGAATCGGTGCTTAGTCCGAGCTTCTTGGCCGTATGACGGATGGTCGAGGTTTCGAAGGCAGCGGCCTCCAGCAGAATGGTCGAGGTCGAATCGCTGATTTCACTGACGTTGCCACCCATGACGCCGGCCACGGCCGACGGCTTTTCGGCATCGGCAATCACCAGCATTTCTTCGGTAAGCGTACGTTCGATATCATCAAGGGTCTGCATCTTTTCACCGGCACGGGCGTTGCGGACAATGATGGTGCTTTCAGCCACCAGATCTTTGTCGAAGGCGTGCAGCGGATGACCGGTTTCAAGCATGACATAGTTGGTAATGTCCACCACGTTGCTGATCGGACGGATCCCGGCGGCCTCGAGCCGCTTCTGCATCCATTCCGGCGCCGGACCGATTTCCGCGCCTTTCAGTACACGGGCGGTGTAGCGGGGGCATTTCCCTGGCTCTTCGACAACCACGGAAACCTCTTCGTCAACCGCATTTTCAGTTTCGTTGATTTCGATGGCCGGCAACTTGAGTTCGGTTCCGTAAAGTACCGCCATTTCGCGGGCCACGCCGATCATGGAGAGACAGTCAGGGCGATTGGGCGTGATTTCGAGTTCAATCACCGTCTCCGGCTCGCCCCACACGGATACAAAAGGCGTTCCGGGTTCCAGCGCCGCATCAAGAACCAATAGGCCGGAGTGATCCTCGCCCAATCCGAGCTCATCCTTTGCGCAGAGCATGCCCATCGACTGTACACCGCGAATCTTGGCCTTCTTGAGCGTAATACCGCAGGGCAGCGTGGTGCCGACCGGTGCAAAGGGATATTTTCCTCCGGCGTCGACATTCGGTGCACCGCAGACCACCTGCATGGTTTCCTCGGCGCCATAGGTGACGGTGCAGAGGCGTAGCTTGTCGGCATCCGGATGGGGCTCAACGGCCAGCACCTCGCCCACCACCACACCGGCAAAATCGGAGCCGATCGTTTCAATCGCCTCCACCTCAAGTCCCGCAAAGGTCAGCTTATCTGCCAGCCCTTCAATGGTGTCCTCAAAATCAACATATTCCTTCAGCCAACTGACCGGTACTTTCATAAATTCTTCTCCGCATGCAAAAATGAGCGTTCTGTATACCGTTTGCCGCAAAACGGCTCAAGCCATTCGTAAGGAGGAATCCGCTCCAGCCGGCCTCGCCGGACCTGCGAAAAACGAAATGCTGCATAAAAGATCCCGCCCCTACATGGCACACGGATTGCTATGTACGTTTCAATACCATGAAAGCGATTACTCATGACAAAATCAGGAATCAAACGAGCTCCCCAGTTTTTATCACTGTTTCTACCGGCGGTAGCGGGAGCCGTTCTGGTCTCATCACTCTTCATCTACTACCAGCAAAAAACAGCGCAGGCTTCGAGACAGCCCTGTGAACATATCCTGCAGGAGGCACCGCAGGCGGATATTCCTCGCGAAACCCTGTTGCTTAATCACAAGGCCTCGTTGCTCACCCTGATCGCCGCCAACATCTCCTTTCTGGCCCTGACTGCCATCGGCGCACTGAAACTCATTGAGGCCAATGAGAAGCGCGACGATGCCGAACGTTCACTACGCATTACAAATCAGGAATTGGAAAAGCAGTCGCGAGAGCTCTCTAACTCCAACGCGAGCCTGCAGGAAAACATGATGAAACTGGCCCGGGCCGTGGAAGAAAAAGGCCGGCTGGCAAACGAGCTTCGACAGGCACAGAAAATGGAGGCGATCGGCACACTGGCCGGCGGCGTTGCCCACAATTTCAACAATATCCTGACCCCGATTCTCGGCAATGCCCAGATGGCCCAGCTTGAACTCGATCCGGATCATCCGTTGCAGACCGAACTGACGGAAATTCTTCATGCGGCCCAACGCGCCAAGGAGCTGGTTCAGCAGATTATGTCGTTCAGCCGACAGAATGATCAGCAGCACGTTCAGGTTAACATCGCCACGCTGGCCTCGGAAACATGCAAACTGCTGCGTTCATCACTCCCCGCGTCTATCGAGATCCGACTCAACATTGCGCCGGAATGCCCGGGCATTATGGGCGAACCGTCACAGGTACAGCAGATCATTATGAATCTGGCCACGAATGCCTATCATGCCATGCGAGAAACCGGAGGCACGTTGAGCATCAGCCTCTCCGCCCGGGAACTCAATCTTGCTGACTGCGGCACGCCGTATGAGATTGCTCCCGGCACCTATGTCCGGCTTTCCATTGAAGATACCGGTACCGGCATTCCCTCGGAAATCCGGGATCGTATTTTCGAGCCCTACTTCACCACTAAGGAGGTCGGCGAAGGAACCGGCATGGGGCTGTCGCTGGTTCACGCCTACATCAAGGGGCTGCACGGCAGGATTTCCGTGGACTCCACTCCAGGCAAAGGAACGGCATTTCACATCGATCTTCCGATAACCTATGCAATGGATCACGAAGCGCCGGCAACCCAAACCGGAACGGCCATGGCCGGGAGCGAATCCATCCTGCTGGTTGATGACGACACCCATGTTCTGGAAACAGAGTCACGTATTCTCCGCCGGTGCGGCTATCAGGTGACCACAGCGGCCAACGGGATCCAGGCACTCGCCATCTTCACCCGCGCGCCGGACCGCTTCGACCTGCTGATGACCGACATGACGATGCCCGACATGAACGGCATTGCCCTGATCCGCTCCGTCAAAACGCTTCGGCCCGACTTAACAGCCATTCTCTGCACCGGATATAACGACGTCATTGAAGCGGATGTTGATCCGGAACGCACCATCGACCGCATCCTGAAAAAGCCGGCCACGATCGAGGAAATCACCAACATTGTCCGCAACGTGCTGGATCATTACCGGTCCGACCACACCGCTCCGTGGAAACAGATGGTTCGTAAGTAACTGTTTTCTGCGAACCGCGTCTCTTAACCGGTCGAAACAGACGAGAATGTTGTAGATACCGCACATCGAACAATTCCGCTCGCGAATCCGGTCCGATCCGACCTGCACACGTCTTTGCACACTCCACAGATTGACACTCCCGTACGATTCAATAGAATCACGACCGACAAGAGGGTGAATAAACATTGAATGTCCCGAATCAAGATCAGCCGTTAATCCTGTGTATTGACGATGAAGACGTTGTCCGGCGAATTATCAGGAAATATCTGGAGCGCGCGGGATACAGGGTCGTCGAGGCCGGAGATGGAGAAGCAGGATTAGAGCTATTCAATCGCGAACGACCCGATTTGGTGATGGTCGATCTGCGCATGCCGAAGATGGACGGACTGGAGGTGCTGTCGCGCATCACTGCGCAGGCCCCCGACACCCCGGTTATCGTCGCATCCGGAGCAGGCGTCATGGATGATGCTATTCAGGCCCTCCGACTGGGTGCGTGGGACTACCTGCTTAAACCGATCTCGAACGTGGAAATTCTTCATCACACCCTGGAAAGGAGTCTGGAGCGATCCCGACTGATCAGGATGAATGATGAATTCAGAAAGCGCCTGGAAGAAAAACTGGAGCTGATTCAGGATGACGCCACGGCAGCAAGACGGATCCAATATCAACTGATGCCGCCGCCACAGGCCCAATGCGGCCCCTACCATATTCAACGATCCATCCTCTCATCCCTGCTGCTGAGCGGCGACTTCCTTGATTATTTCGAGATGGACCGGAACCATCTCGCATTCTATGCCGCCGATGTTTCGGGACACAGGGTTTCCTCAGCGCTCGTTACGGTCATGCTGAAAAGCTTCATGAACACCTACCGGAACAAGGCCTGCTCGCGCCCCAGCGGAACGTTCGATTCCGCCGATGCGATGACCGAACTGAACCCCGTTTTCATCCGGGAAAAACTGAATAAACATGTAGCTATGTTTTTCGGAATCCTCAATACAGCCGACAACACCCTGAACTATTGTAGCTGCGGCCAGTTTCCCTACCCGATTCTCCACCAAAACGGGAAAGCCGGACTGATTGACAACAGCAGAAACCTGCCCATCGGCATGATCGAATCCGCAGAATACAGCAGCGAACAGATTCAACTGCCCGATGCCTTTCGACTTAACATTTTCTCGGATGGGGCTCTTGAACTTCTCGATCACACAACTCTTGACGAAAAGGTCGAATATCTCATGACCCTGAACACCGAACAATCCATCCGTCAATTTTTCGACCACGCCAAAAACCTCGAGGAACTGCCGGATGATATCTCAATACTTTCCATTGGAAAGGATGCGAACCATGGATGAGGGACGCGTCATGTATGCCGAGACGACCGGCATCTATCTTATTCAGCTGATCGGCAACGTGCGCTATACCATCAGCCGGGGACTCGACAAACTGATCAACCGAATCAGCCGGGATGAGAACGCACGGGAGATTATCATAGACCTCGCAGATACCCAGTTTATGGACAGCACCAACCTGGGACTGCTCGCCAAACTTGCGACTGTCTCGCATGAAAAATTCAATACATACCCCCTGCTGATCTCCAACAACCGAAACATCAATCTGATTCTGGACAGCATGGGTTTTCAGCAAATCTTCCGCATGACCTCCGGTCGAGCAACATCCGCTTCCTCCCCCCTGCGGTTTCAGGATATTTCCGATCCCGGCAGCCCATCGGCCAATATACTGCTGGAAGCGCACCGCCAACTAAGCGGAATGAATGCAAAAAACGCCGAAACGTTCCATGATGTAATCGAACTGCTGACCGAAGATTCTGCTGTTTAATACCAATGATTGATAGGTTTTTGGATTTTCAAGGCCGGCGGCGATACGTACCGACAGGTGATTGCGCGCAAGCAAGCAATCTTCGCCTGCAAAAACTAAATCCTACAATCTAACTGTAAACGGTATAATACCTGGTTCCCTCGCGGACTCCATGATCAATCGACCGCTCATCCTCATAAAACAAAAAAAACCGCCCCCGAAAGAGAGCGGTTTTTACGTTCCGAAAGGAACCCATTAGCGGGCGTAGAATTCGACAACCAGCGAGATTTCGCAGGTTACCGGAACTTCTTCCATGGAGGGAAGGCGGTTCAGCTCAGCCGTCAGTTCCTTGTCGTTGGCCGTAACATAATCAGGTGTCTTGGCAACCTGCTGGGCCAGAACAAATACATCGAGGTCCTTGGACTTTTCACGAACGGTGATCTTGTCGCCGACGCGCAGCTGGAAGGAAGGAATGTTTACCTTCTGACCGTTTACACGGAAATGACCATGGGAAACCATCTGACGAGCCTGGTAGATGGTACGCGCCATGCCGGCACGCAGGATAACGGCGTCCAGACGGCACTCGAGCATCTGAAGCATAACTTCACCGGTGTTGCCCGGCTTACGTACAGCCTTTGCAAACACGTTGCGGAGCTGCTTTTCGCTCAGGTTGTACTGATAGCGCAGACGCTGCTTTTCGGTCAGCTGCTTACCATAGTCGGACTGCTTGCCGCGACGGCGGTTCGGGCCGTGCTGACCCGGTACATTCGGGCGGCGTTCCAGATACTTTTCAGATTTCGGGGTCAGAGCGATGCCGAGACGACGCGCCTTCTTGATTTTCGGTCCAGTATATTTCATTTTATTCCTTTCATATTTCCCGCGTGCACCCCTGCAAATTAAGCCGGCATTACCGGCCGCCCGTTATGGATTGTTTCGAATCCGGGCGCTCGCCCCGCACCATGCGGTATTTGTTTCTTCGGCGATGATCCTTCGGTCGGGATTCCGTTTTACGGGAAACAAGACGGGCATTTATATCGGATGGATTTTTTGAGTCAACCCCGTTTACCTGCAAATATTTACGGACTCAAAACGAGTGGAGGGCTTGATTTAAGGCGTTAATCGCATAAAGTTCGGGCCCCATTTAAATCAAACAGGAGGGAAAAATGGCAGCAGCCAAGACGATTGAAGGAAACATGCTCATCGCCCAGAGCGGCGGACCGACCGCCGTGATCAACCAAAGCCTGATCGGCGCCGTGATGGAAGCCAAGAAGCACAAAGAGATCAAGAATATCTACGGGGCACTCCACGGCATTCAGGGCATTCTCGATGAAACCCTCATCAACCTGAAGAAGGAATCCAAGGCCACGCTCGAAGCGGTTGCCAACACGCCGTCCTCGGCCCTCGGATCCGTCCGGCGCAAACCGACTCCGGAAGACTGTGCCGCCATCTTCAAGGTGCTTGAAAAATATGACATTCGCTATTTCTTCTATATCGGCGGCAACGACTCGGCTGAAACCACGCACATCATCAACGAAGAAGCCAAGAAGGCTAAATACCAGCTTCGCTGTTTCCACATATGCAAGACTATTGATAATGACCTCCGCCAGAATGACCACACCCCGGGCTTCGGCAGTGCCGGCAAGTTTGTGGCTCAGGCCTTCATGGGCGACAACCTTGATAACGTCGCACTCGGCGGCGTTAAGATCAACATCATCATGGGCCGCCACGCCGGCTTCCTGACGGCCGCCGCCGCACTGGCCCGTCAGGACGAGGAAGACGGGCCCCACCTGATCTATCTTCCGGAACGCCCCTTCTCCATGACTCAGTTCATCAAGGATGTGAAAGCGGTTCACGATAAGCTCGGCCGCTGCGTGATCGCCGTATCCGAAGGGATTGCCGATGAAAAGGGCACGCCGATCGTCACCCTCGGCTCCGCCGCCAAGGAAGTCGACTCGCACGGCAACGTTCAGCTCAGCGGCACCGGAGCCCTCGGCGATATCCTGGCCCAGGAGATCAAGGACAAGACCGGGATCTCCCGCGTACGCGCAGACACCTTCGGCTACCTGCAGCGCTCCTTCGCCGGATGCGTTTCTGAAGTGGATGCCAAGGAAGCCTTCGGCGTCGGCGCAACGGCCGTGAAGGAAGCCATCAGCGGCAACAAAGACGGCTCCATCGCCATCAAGCGCAAGCCCGGTAAGAAGTATGCGGTTGAATTCAAGCGCGTTCCGCTCAAGAGCGTCGCAAAGGAAACCCAGCACATGCCGGCAAAATTCATTAACAAGGACGGCAACAACGTGACTCAGGCATTCATCGACTACGCGGCGCCGATTGTCGGCAAACTGCCGAAGATCGGTAAATTCAAACGCGTGCCCGTTGCCAAGAAATAATGAAAACCACGGAATACACTGAAAACACGGAACTGATCCTTCCTTCAGTGTATTCCGTGTATTCAGTGGTTTGAAAAAGCCCTGAATGAAACCCTTCGAAAAGATCCCGTTCAACCCCGCGCGCTGGCCGTTCTTCTACGGTTGGATAGTGCTCTTCTGGGGCGTGGTCGGTGTTCTGCTCAGTGTTCCCGGCCAGACTACCGGCGTATCGGCCTTTATCGAGCCGCTGCTGCACGCCCTCGGCATTGAGCGGGTGGACCTGGCGGATGCCTACCTGATCGGAACCTTTACCAGCTCCCTGCTGCTGACGCCGGCCGGAAAGCTGTTCGATCGCATCGGCGCACGCTGGATGGGCTTTATCGCCTGCGTCTCCCTGGGGCTCGTATTGCTGCTGCTCAGCCAGTGTGCCGTCGCCTTTGACCCCCTCTCCAAACTGCTGCCCCGCCGTTACGCCGTCCTGCTGCTCTTCGGCCTGCTTATCTTCCTACTCCGCCTTAGCGGACAGGGCATCCTGACCATGGCATCGCGCAACATGATTATGAAATGGTTCGACCGCAAGCGCGGCGTAACCAGCGGAATTGTGGGAGCGGCCACGGCCGTCGGATTTTCGATTGCACCGTCGGGTTTCAATGGTCTGATCGGGAAACAGGGATGGTCCGGCGCATGGTTGATCCTGGGCCTGTTGCTGATCGGATTGTTTGCGCCGCTGCTACTGATCTTTTTCCGGGACAATCCGGAAGCAAGCGGCCTGATTCCTGATGGGAAATCCCTTCCGTTGAAAGCGGGAAGCAAGCCGCCCCCGCAAAAGGAATTTACTCTGGCCGAGGCGCGCCGTACGTGGACATTCTGGGCATTCACCTTGACGATCTGCGTTCAGGCGCTCGTCATGACCGCCGTCGGCTTTCATATCGAATCCATATTCCAGCGCGCAGGCATGAGCAGTGCGCAGGGCTTCGGCATGCTGCCGTGGGCGGCCGTAATTGCGGTAATCATCAATATTGTCGGCGGCTGGCTGAGTGGCCGCATCGAGTTGCGCTGGATGCTGATGCTCATGCTGCTGACCATGACGCTTTACCTGATCGGATTCATCCGGCTACGGCCCGGATCCACCTACTGGTTTATTGCGGCAACCTACGGCGCATCAAACGGCCTGTTCGGGATTCTGATGACCCTCACCTGGCCGCGTTACTATGGCCGCAAGCATCTCGGAGCGATCAGCGGACTCTGCATGACCTGCATGGTTCTATCCAGTGCCGCCGGCCCGGCCATCTTCAGCCGGAGCCTGGAGCATGCGAACGGCTACGGCGCCGGATTTTCCCTCTGCCTTTTTACGACGCTGATCCTGCTGATCTTCAGCCTGCGCGCCCGGAATCCGCAGCGGTCCTGAAACCTATCGGACCGATCCTTCGTCCAACGCCGAAACCTGCATGGCATCCTCGATTCCATCGGCAGCCTGAACAGCGGCCTGCAGCGTGGCCTTCAATACACTGAGATCCACTGGTTTGGAAACATAGTCATCCATGCCGGCTTCAAAACAGCGCCCACGATCCTCCGGCATGACGCTGGCCGTTAAGGCAACGATACGTGTACGGGGGCGATCCCCTTCCACTTCCATCCTGCGAATCTGCCGACACGCATCATATCCATCCATGTCCGGCATATGACAATCCATGAGAATCAGACCGTATGATTTGCGACGCCAGGCCTCGATGGCCTCAAACCCATCGCGAGCAAGATCGACATTGCAACCGAATCGTCCGAGAAGCTTCAGACCAACGAGCTGGTTTACCTTGTTGTCCTCAACCAGCAGAACCGGAAAACCTTCGAGGTTGCCCAGCCCTTCTGTATCGGCTATCCGCTCGAGCACGGCCGCCTTGACATATGACGCCGCCTCCGGCTCATTTTTCATATAACACGCCGGCAGCGGCAAGGAAATGCTGAAGCTGAATGTTGTTCCTTCCCCCGGAACACTTTCCACCGCGATGATTCCTCCCATTAGATCCACGATTCGCTTACAAATCGCCAACCCAAGCCCTGTTCCGCCATATTTTCGCGTCGTGGATGTATCCGCCTGAGTAAAGGGTAGAAACAGGGATTCCTGTGCTGATTTGCAAATCCCGATCCCGGTATCATGAACCGCGAAATAGAGAGCGCATTTGCCGTCCTTGGTCGCCGTTCTGGTTATCTCCAGATAAACACCGCCTGTTTCGGTAAACTTGACGGCATTCCCCAGAAGATTCAGCAGAACCTGACGAAGCCGGACGGGATCGCCCACCAACCGGTCGGGAACATCCTGCGCCAGAGAGTATTTCAGGTTCAGTTCCTTTTCCCTTGCCCGTGGTTCAAAAAGACCGATGGACAGGCGAACCAGATCACGGAGATCAAACTCGGTCTCTTCAAACCGCATCTTGCCCGACTCGATCTTGGACAGGTCCAGAATTTCGTTGATAATGCTCAGCAGGTTGTCTCCGCTGAGCCGGATCATTTCGGCATACTCCTGCTGTTCCACGGAGAGAGGGGTCTCAAGCAACAGGTTTGTCATTCCGATAATTCCGTTCATCGGAGTCCGGATTTCGTGGCTCATATTGGCAAGGAACTCACTCTTGGCCTTGCACGATTGAAGCGCCTCCTCGGCCATCTTTACCGAGTTGCTGTTGGCGTCCTTCAGTTCATGGTTCATCTGCCGCAGTTCCGCATTGGCCTTCTGAAGCAGGGACGTCCGCTCCTCCACGACAGACTCCAGATCCTCAAGCTTTAACTGCGCCTGATGACTCAGCCGCCACTTTTCGCTCATGCACGATGCCAACTGAAGGACCTCGATGTTGTCAAAGGGCTTTTTCAGGATCATCAGCTGGTCGGGAAAGCCGAGACGACCTACGATCTCATCCCATGAATAGTCGGAATACGCCGTACAGATGACCACCTGAAGCCCGGGATATTCTTCCCAGATCCGGGCCACCGTTTCAATTCCGTCCCACCCCGGAGGCATCCGGACATCCACAAAGGCCAACGCATAGGGCCGTCCCTCTGCCAGGCTTTTGCGCACCAGCTCAAGGCCCTCCTGCCCCTGATAGGCGGAGTCGATCTCAAACTCAGGACGAACCGCTTCAGGCTCTTTTTCTTGTCCGAACAATGCCTCTTCGAGTTCATCCAGCACACTGCACTCCTTCGAGCGCGCCTCCAGAATCTTTCTGAAATCGTCATGAATGGCCCGGTTGTCGTCGATCACCAGGATTCGCCGGTTTTTAGATGGATCGATTTTCATCATTTCCTCTTCGGCTCTATGGGTAATTGAAGCGTAAACCGTGCACCGCACCCTGGGCCATCGCTGAATACGTGAATGCATCCGCCCAGTTCCTTGGCCGCAAGCGCACCACTGTGAAGACCAAATCCATGCCCCTCCTTGCGGGTGGTGAATCCATGATTAAAGATCCGCGTAAAATTCTCCTTCGGAATGCCGATGCCGTTGTCTTCGACCGAAATCAGAACCGTTCCTTCCTCTCCCGGCTCAATCCGGATGGTGATCAACTTGTCGGTCCGGCCCGAATCATCGCAGGCATACTTGGCATTCCGAATCAGGTTGACCAGAATCTGCAGCACCTTGTTTTTCTCAATGGAAATGGGCGGAACCTCCGTATAATCCCGCGCCAGATCAATCCCGTGCCGCTCCACGGCCCCAAGATTCAAACGCAGGGCATCTTCCACCAGGTCCGGCACCGGAAGCGTCTCCACCAGCCCCAGTGTACGGGCCGTGTCCTGCTGCATCGCAATGACCTCCTTGATATGCTGGATATTTTCAGCCAGCATACCGGTCTCACGAAGGATTTCCTCCTGCTCGCGCTGCAACTGCCCGGCCAGCTGTTCGAGATAATCCGGCAGCTTCTGACCGGCCGAACCGTCGGCAAAAAATCCCGGCAGGTCATTTGCGTTGGCCCGCAGCAACGATGCCACCTTCGGGACTCCGGAAATCTTTGACCCGCTGATCCGCTCTGAAATAACCGAACAGGAAACATTCACGCTGTTGAGAACATTCCCGATATTGTGCAGTACGCTGGTCGCTACTTCCGCCATGCCTGCCTGCCGAGATGCCGCAACCACCTTTTTGTGCAGCTGCTCTACCTTGATCTCCGCCTCCTTTATCTCGGTAATATCTTTTGAAATTCCGAACGTACCGATGATATTTCCCGCTTCATCACGGAAGGGCATTTTATTGGTAATGACCCAGGTAACCCGTCCATCAGGCCAAGTTTCCTTTTCCACCTTCCCCGAAATCGCCTGTCCTGTACGCATGATCTCCAGCTCATCCCTTCGCGCGCTGTCGGCATGCTCTTCTGAAAAGAAATCGTGATCGGTTTTTCCGATGACATCGTCAATGCTGTCACAGTTCTCAAACCATTTAGTCTGAGAGGCACTGCACCACATAAAACGCGAATGCAGGTCCTTAAAATAGATCTGGCCATCCGAATGCTCCATCAGCGCATGCAACAGGTTCCGGTCTTTTGTCAGTTCCTCTTCCACCCGCTTGCGTTCGGAAATATCACGCAGGATGCCCAGCACATGCCACCGCCCGAGGATCCGGATACTCGACAGGGAAATTTCAGCAGGAAACTCCGAGCCGTCTTGCCTCCACATTACGATCTCACGTGTTTTCCCATCGGAAGGATGCTCACCGGAATTCAGCATATTTCTGTATGCCTCATGAAAACGTTCAGGAATCAGCCACTGGTAGATATCCTGTTCCGGCAGATCAGCCTGACCGTAGCCGAACATGCCGGCTGCCGCCGGATTCCAGAAGGCCAAACGACCCTGCTGATTGATGATAATGATGGCATCACGGGCCGCCATGGTCAGTTGCCGGAACATATTGGGTCCACCCGGCATGTCATGGTTCTTTAACTCCGCGCCATCGCCTGCCGAACCATTCAATAATGTACATTGATTGTTCATTTTCTCCCCCGAGTTGATTTCATAAAAAATATGAATAAGCAGTCTAGCATTTAACATGCCACAAAATCCATATAGCACTGTTGCATAAGCAATTAGGCGATATAAAATGAGACACCCCGGCGCTTTATGACGACAAATCACCGAAAAACTGAAAAATACGACCTACAGTCCGCATTTATAATCATTACTTTTTAAATCCGCCCCCCCCTCCGCATGAGACAAAAATACGCTTCTATTTTGGATCTACGTAGATTTTTATGGTGAAGGGGATGGTTGTCCGCACCACTCATTCAGAAAAGGTACTTAGCAGCGCAGAGCACTGATACCCTTAATCGTTAGGTTTTATGGCTCATTCCCGAAAACCGTGGGTGAGTAAGTGAGGCATCGCTCTATTTCTTGTTTACTGAGTTTACCAGAACCAGTGAACAGAAAGAAAAAGCGATGGCTCGGAAGGAACTATGCACGGATTTGCTCGGCATTCAAAGATGGGAAGTTGAGGGAGGCGGCGTGAGGATTGAAAACGACGAGGTGATTGTCTCGGTGAAGCCGAGCCGGCCCGGTCATGTCTGATCGTACTGCGGGCAGCCGGTTCTGGACATTGAGGGAAGTGCGGCCTTCGGCTCCCTATCAAACCAAATACCAGTGGAGTAACGTCTACGGCGGCCTTGAGGTTATGGAAGGCGGCAGCGAGTTTTTCAAAAACCCGCCGGTCAATCTGGATCTGAGCTCCGGATATCTCCATCAGATATCCCATAGTAATACTGAAGCAGGACATGTGATTGTGTGGGACGGTGCCGGATTTCATCAAAAGACACAGCTCGAAGAGGTCCCCGACAACATTCATCTGATCAACCTTCCGCCCTGCAGGAACTCAATCCGATCGAGCAGCTGAGGGATCAAGTGGGTGTGGTTTATGCCGATAAGGTTTTTGAAACGCTCGAAGAAATCGAGGAGGACATCTCCGGGGCACTACGTCCTTTCCGGGAAAGTGCACGGAAGGTTCTGCAATTGCTGGGTGTTGACAACTACCTGCAGTGTTCTGCAAACGCTTTCTAAGCGGCGAACATAATAAAACCAAACAATAAGTAGTATGACTTATGCGCGTTTACCATCTTCGCTTCGCTCCGATGCCACTACAAAGGATTGATAACGAGCGTTCTATGTCGTGTGCTCGGAGCCTGGCGGAGCGTGTATTTGATGCAAAATACGGGAAGAACCTCGGTTGTCCTAAAAAGGACCTTGGGTTCCGTGCAACCACACGACCGGAGCGAAACCACCACCCCTCCGATATAAAAAATCCCCGTCCTGCAAACGCAGAACGGGGACACCCAACGGAATCGCTTCTATTCTAAAAATCCATCGCCACGCTGGCAAACAGCCGTGCCTCGGAAGGTACGTCGTTGCCGTCAAATTCCACGCTGTCGCCGAGGGCATACGCGCCGCCGACATCCACCTTTAAACCCAGCAGGTTTACGCCGACGCCAGCCGTTGCCACCCAGTCCTGCCACGAAGCAGCGAGATTCCGGTACGCCCCGGCTCGCAGAGCGATCAGCCAGACATCAATTTCTCCGCCGAACGACACGCGCTGGATATCATATCCCGGAAGCAGGGTTCCGGTTTCAAGCAGATCCAGATTACCTTCAAGGGTCAGCCGGCGCGAAGGCATGAAGGCGGCACCGAGCGTCACCTGCGGATCAACCTCCACATCGGGCACGGAAATCGTTTCCGTCTGCGTGGCCCCGCCATTTACGGTATAGTCGATCGTATCCGTGAAGCCGTCAAAGGTCGGACGGTTCAGGTTGTGTCCGACCAGCGCAAACTGGAAATTCGGAAGGCGGTACATCACTCCGAGGTCAATACCGAAATTCATGGTGCTTTCCGCGGCATCCGAAACCTCTTCCAGCACCTGATCGTTTTCGTCATCAAAAATCCAGACCTTGGTTCCGAGAACGCTGCCGTACATCAGCTTCGCCGTAGCGCCGATCGCCAGGTTTTCGTTGATAGCCCAGCCATAACTGACAGGCACTTCCACCAGCGCAAATCCGCGACCGACCACGGTCGTCAGATTATCATCAATGCTTCCGCCGCTTCCCGGTATAAAGCTGCTGAACAGACCAATTGCCTCGGCCACTTCCGTAGAGGTCAGGCTTCCGTCGGCAGCCAACCCGCCAAACTGATCATCCAGATACTTGATCGTATCACTGTCAGCAGCGATTCCTCCCAGCGCCGTCGCCAGATCGCTGCGTTGCTGGGCAGTCAGTTGATAGGAGCCGTCCCACACAAAGCCGTCGTTGGACGCGGCCGTGTTGATTTCCGTAACCAGATCTCCGACGACGGCATAATCATCGAGTGCGAGATTGGCGGTATCCGGCAGCGCCCATGCGGCGGCCTCTCCAAACAAATGCAGGCCAACGCCGAAGCGGCCGACCTGAATGGAGGTTCCCGCCGATACATCGGCATATAGGGCGTCGGAAGCATCCAGTCCGCCGAGAATCCCTCCCATGGAGAGCAGGTTTTTCAAATTATCCGGATTGGAGGACAGACTGCCGGCATCGAAGGCATCAAAATCGATATCCGCCAGCACATCGAGATAGCGTCCCATGTCTTCGGTCAACGTGATGCCGGCACCGACCCCCACAAAATCCCAGCTGAATCCCTGCGTGGAAAGGTTGGCATTGTCGACCGCATTCGATTGCCACTCCTCTCTTCCGAAAAATCCGAACGCCGCCGGATTGAGCAGCTGGGCTGACGCATCGCGGACCGATGCCGCATTAGCCCCGCCCATGGCGGCGGCACGGCCTCCCGCAAGTCCGAACTCTTCAGCCTTAGACATATTTTGAAGAACAAAGAGCGCCCCCGCGCCCAGACATACCACTACGTATCTTTTCATGATTATACCCCCTTGTTGATGCGGAAAATATAGAAGATATCTTCTTAAAGGCAAACCATTTGGAGAATCTAGTGATCCACGGGAAGACGTTCTTCCTCAACCGGCGTATGACGATCAAGGATGTCGATGCTTTTCCATCGTCCCGACTTAAAACGCCAGCACAGCCCGAGCGAGAGAACAATGATATAGAGCAGGCACCAGAGCCATGCGATCACCGGGCCGACGTGCAGCACCAGAACCAGCACCAGCTCTCCGATCGCGAAGAAGGTCCATGCGAGCCCTGTATGGAAATACATTACGAAATGGGTATCGCCAGCGCCCTTGAGTGCGCCGCTGACAATAAAATTGACCGCATCCATGATGCCCCATGCCACCAGCACCAGCAACAGCTGGCGGCAGATCTGAAACACCTCTGGCGACGCTGCGATCCCCGAGCTCTGGCCAAACAGGTTTACATAGAAATGCGGGAAAAAGATAAAGGTACTGACCAGCGGAACAGTATAGAACATGCCCGCTTTCAGAGCGATCCATCCGGAACGTTCCGCAAAATCCGGCTGGCGGGCGCCCATATATTGTCCGACCATGATCGACGTCGCAATACTCAGGCCGATCATCGGCATCAGGGCAAACAGGTTAATGCTCAGCGCCATGTTGCTGGCGATGGATGCCGCCTCGCCCTGCCGTCCGAGCAACAGCACAAAAAGGGAAAACGAAGCCAGATCAAGAAACAGGTGTATGCCGGACGGACCGCCGTAGCGAACCATCTGCCGAAGCTGCAATGGATTCCAGCGAAACGCCTTCCGCGTGAAAAACTGATGATCCGTACTCGGCGACAAGAAGTAGAGCAACATGATGCCGGGGCTCACCCATCCGGCAATGACCGAAGCGATTGCCGCACCGGCAATGCCCATTTCGGGAAAGCCGAAGTGCCCGAAGACCAAGATATAGTCGAGCACGATGTTGATCACGTTTCCCAGAACATTGGCCAGCATCACGGTCACGGTCTCGCCCCGCCCCGAAAAGAATCCGGAAATGGCGGCGGCAAACGGCTGCGAGACTGAGCCGAGCATCAGGATGGAAAAATAGATCCTCTCCTGCTCAAAAACCGCCGGACCGTGCCCGCTGATTTTCAGAAAGAACAGACCGAGAGGAATGAGCGCCAGCATGATCGGCCAGGCCAGCAGCGAAAGCCAGAGCCCCTGTACCGTAGCCACGGCGCACTTGCGGTATTCGCCGGCGCCGAAATATTGCGCCACAAAGGTGTTTGAATAGGCCGCAAGCGCCACAAAACCGCACAGCATCGTGAAGCAGAGAATCCCGGCCGGAACCGCCGCACGGAATGCTTCCGGACTGTACCAGCCAAGGAACATGCGGTCGCAGAAATTCAGCAGGGAAAATGACCCGGTGCTGATGATCAGCGGCCACGCAATTTTCAGCAGTTCCCGATATCCGCCAAAGGTTCGGCGCTCTGTTTCATTTTTATGCATAGGCCGCGCAATCTACGCGCAATGCCCGCCGCGTTAAAATAGATTTTTCCTAAATCAGCGGACAACAAAAGCATACGGGCTGGTCATTCCCGAGTTCCGAAAACCGACTTAATCAACCAGCAACATCCTCTCCACGAATTCCTAACAGACCTATCAATATATACATATAATCATTACGTATTTTAACCAATTGTCTCGCCGACTCCTAACAGAGGCTCCCAATTCTTTGCGTCACGTCTGGCACATCCAGAAGAACTAAAAACAACCTTTAAATGAATGGAGCAACTTCATGAAAAAACTTACCTACTGGCTGACGATCGGGATCTGTGCAGCCGGAACTGCGCACGCAACGCTTACTCCGGATTGGGCCGGAGACGACGGATCGGCCTATGCGGAATGGAATAGCTGGGCAGGTTTCAGCATCGGAAGCTCATCTTCAGGCGCGGACTATTTCGAAGCCTACGATCAATCAGGGAGTCTTCTTTCCGGCATTCCCGGACAGGACGATCCCGATGCCGAGGCCCTTTCTGTAGCATACTATTCCGATTCCGACGGCGCGGGTCTCGAACTGCTTGATAACTGGGACCTCAGTTTCTGGATGCCGAATTTCAGCGGCTATTCCATACAGGAATCAGTCATTCAACTGACCTATTGGGACGATCCGGATGACGCCGACTGGCGCGCCGGATTTGATCTGGGGGTCTCCCTTTATGGCGGAAGCGGCAGTTCCCTGACCGGCGGACTGGTCTATCTCGGCGAAGAACTTGACGTCGAAGGACGCATTACCGAGGCATGGGGTTTTACTGCAAACAACAGTGCGGATGGATTCTTTGTCGATATCGCCGCAGACAGCGAAAGCCTCGGTGGCGGTATTTTTCTCGATGCAGTAGCCATCGACACCATTTCCTACGATGTCGTGCCTGAGCCGGCATCCGTAGTTTCCATGATGATCGGAGGGGTGATCCTTGCCGGTCTGCGTAAGCGTGCCCGGCGCTAGGGGAGAGTCCGGGTAAACCAACCACAAACATTAAGGAGCAATACAATGAAATCAATGATCGTGAAAAGTGCTGTCTTCGGATGCACACTGGCAGCGCTGTTTTCTGCCAACCAGACAGAAGCCCGGCCGACCCGGGCCAACAGCGGCGCAAAATATGTCTTCTTCTTTCTTGGAGACGGTATGTCTGCCACGCAAATCCAGGCGACCGAGGCTTGGCTGACCACCGCCAACGGCGGTAGCGCCCGGAATGCGGAAGATCTGCTGAATCCCGGCAACCGGCTCAATATGACCAAACTACCGATTGCCGGCATGCAAACCACCTTCGATGCCGGAGCCCTCATGACCGATTCCGCGTCATCCGCCACCGCATTTTCGTGCGGGATCAAAACGCTGAGCGGCGTGATCAATATGGATACCACTAAAACGACCGGCTATAAGAGCATTGCTCAGCTGGCCCACGAAATGGGCATGAGCGTCGGTGTGCTTTCGAGCGTTTCGCTCGACCACGCTACGCCGGCCGCCTACTATGCCAGCGTACCAAGCCGCGGCGCAATGAACGATATCTGCATCCAGCTGGCCAACTCCGGTTACGAGTTTTTCGGCGGTGGCAGCATGGCGAAAGGAGGCGCCGGTTTCGGCACTGACGCGTGGGCGCTTGCAGCCACGAATGGCTACTCGGTGGTGTCCGGCCGCACGGCCATTCTGGACCTGATCAATAACCCCCAGAGCAAGGTAATCTGCCCGAACGCATGGCTTCAGGATTCTTCGGCCATGCCCTACCACGTCGACTTCAATGCTCCGGAGGCCTCGAACAACGTCACTCTGGCGGAAATGACCGAAGCCGCCATCGCCTGTCTGGAAAGCGACAAGGATGGCTTTTTTATCATGGTTGAAGGCGGCAAGATTGACTGGGCTTGCCATGCCAACGATGCCATGGCTGCCATCGGCGACATGATCGACTTCGACAACGCCGTCGGCGAAGCCATCGCATTCTATCTGGCGCATCCTAACGACACACTGATCGTTGTTACCGGCGACCATGAAACCGGCGGACTTACCATCGGTCATGCCACCACCGGCTACAGCGAAAATTATGCCGGCCTGACCAATCAGACCTGCAGCTTCACCTACTTCGGAGCCAATCAGTGGACCGCCCACAAAGCCGCGTATGCCGACAGCTACACCGACACGCCGACCAATCTGGTTTCCAACGCCGACATGCTCAACCTGATGGAAGAGTGCTTCGGTCTGGTCTACGCAGACCTGAACGACTATCAGAAGGAAAAGCTGGAAGATGCCTACGACAAGTCCATCACCGGCGGTCGTTCCGGCACAAACAACAACAGCGCGGCTGAAAACAGCTACCTGTACGGCTCCTACGAACCGATTGTCGTGACCATCACGCACATCCTGAACGAGCGCGCCAGCATCGGCTGGACCTCTTACAGCCACACCGGCGTCCCGGTTCCGGTCTTCGCGGCCGGATTCGACGCATACCGTTTCGCCGGATTCTACGACAACACCGACATTGCCAAGCAGATTGCCGCCGCCATGCGCTACAAAGGCACCCTGCCGGTTGAGCGCGACTGATTCCTTATCATAACAATGGCGAGGGCGGCACGGATGTGCCGCCCTTTCGCCGCATCCGGATTCCTGTACCATGAAGACATCCCATCGCAACCTGACTCTCTCCCTGTTGCTCCTGACCGCGGCAACAGGCCTTTTCTTCGTCAATCTTTCACCAAAACCAACTGCACGTCCCAACGGGCAGCCCGCCAATATCGAGCGCTGCCGGGCCAGAGTGCTGTCCGTCGATAACAGCAACGTACACACCAACCTGATCGTTCGCACCGAAGAGCAGATTCTGGAGCTGCGGCTCGAAAGCGGCCAGCACAGAGGCACCGAGATGGCGGCCGTGAATTATCTGACCGGTAAAATGGAACTCGATGAATGGTATGAACCCGGCCAGGTCATTCTGGCGGAATACGGCCTTTCCAGCGGGAAACCGGCCAACGCCGTCGCACGCGGTATCTATCGGCTTAATCTACAGTTTCTGCTGATCGGTCTGTTTGCCATCCTGTTGCTGGGTCTCGCCGGCTGGACGGGCGCCAATGCCATCCTCTCGTTTATCGTCTCGGCCCTGCTGCTCTGGAAAATCTTTTTTCCGTTGCTGCTGCGCGGCTGGCCGCCGCTGATCACCGGGGTGGCTTTGGCGGCGTTGCTTACCGGGATCATCACGCTGGCCGTCGGTGGACTGGATCGACGCGGATTGTCTGCTTTTGCCGGCTCTATGCTTGGCGTTCTCCTTACCTGCGGACTCGCAATCGTATTCTCAAAAGCTTTCCATATTGATGGAGCGGTCCGCCCCTTTGCCGAAACCCTGCTCTATTCCGGATATTATGAACTCAATCTGACCCACATTTTCGTTGCCAGTATTTTCATCGCCTCCTCCGGCGCGGTCATGGACCTGGCCATGGATATCTCAACAGCGATGCACGAAATCAAGTTACAGAACCCTTCAATCGGCATATTGCAGCACGCGCTGGCCGGACTGCGCGTCGGCCGGGCAGTGATCGGAACGATGACCACCACCCTGCTGCTGGCCTACAGCGGCAGCCACATCACCATGTTTATGCTATTCATCGCCAAAGGGCTTCCGCTGGCCATCATCTTTAATACGCCGCTGGTCGCGGCAGAAATCCTCAATATTCTCGTTGGCAGTTTCGGCCTCGTCACGGTCGCTCCCTTCACCGTGCTCACGGCATTGCTGTTAATGCACCGCACCAGAATACTATCGAGCAGGCGGGTTGCCCCGCCGGTCAGCAACCGGTAGCCGAGGAACTTGCGTTCCTGCACATAGGCTACCGCGCTTTTCCGCCGGTTCACTTTCAGCTTTAAACGCTTCTCAAGGAACCGGGGCACGGATTCGAGCACTCGTTCTCCCGCCTTGAGCGAGTGAACGTAGATATTGCAGTCATCCGCGTATCGGCAAAAGCGATGCCCCCGCCGTTCCAGTTCCTTGTCGATGTCGTCGAGCAACAGGTTCGCCCGCGAGGCGACCCGCTCCATCAGATGTTCGGTTACGGTTCTGTCTTCACTCCGTGCCACCGGCAGTTCAAACACCTCCGCGCCACCGGAGCAGGAGTTGAACCCGTTTCCAGTGCAGGCAGTTGTTCGGCAGGCAGTTCGAACAGTACGCACAGCCTCGCCGACTCTTGCTGTTTGCTTGTGCCCATGAACTTCATGCTCCGTTACCAAATCGGCAGATTCAGCCCTTCGTCCGAAAGGGGCGGACTACTATGGCCTCTGCTGACTCCTGCACACCCATCCGACGATGTCACCACCGTCGTAGCCCTCCGGGCAGATGCACAGGTCTCTCAGAATAAGACATGCAACTTTCACTTGGTGCGGACTGGATTTACCGTCAGGGCTCCTGATGAAGTATCGGGAGTGAGCGTCCAATGCCGCCTTCCCCGCCCCGTCGGCCTTTTATCCAGATTGCCATTCCGCTTCGCTTCGAATCCTTCAGACCCGGCATCACCACAACGCCCTTGCTCTCAACTATCCGGTTCCGCTCCATCGCGGCCCACTGGGAACTTTCATCCCAGTTACATGCCATGTCTGACGCACAAAAAAGCCCGGCGTATAAGCCGGGCTTTATCAATCCAGATCGTTCAGAAGGTTACATAGCACCCATCTGTTCGAGCAGATCTGCAGCGGAACTGGAGCCGGATTCTTCCACTTCAACGTCCATACCCATGTCTTCGACCATGGGAACAGCGGACTCAACCATGCCGTCGAGTTCCGGGAACCCAACATCAGAAGGCTTCACACCGTTCAGCTGAGCCAGATTCAGAATAAGCTCATCAAAGCGACGCTGAGTTTCGCGGGCTTCCATTTCCATGGTGGCACGTTCGCTTTCAGCGTCAGAAGCCATGGCCTGTGCAGACTGAATCGAGGCTTTCGCACTCTTCAGCTGCGATTCGAGAGAGGAAATGTCACTGCGGACATCTGCCAGCTCGCCCTTGAGACTCTTGTTGGTCTCTTTCAGCTCGTCGTTAAGCGCCGTGGAGTCGCGAAGGTCTGCGCGAAGGGAACGAACGCTGTCTTCTGCAGCCTTCTGCAGGGACTTCGTGTCCTGAAGTTCCGTATTAACCTTATCGAGTTCCATCTGATGTTCGCTGTTCAGCTGGGCAACAATAGCATCATGCTCTTCCTGCGGCACTCCGCAGCCCGTCAGCATACCGATTGCACATCCTGCGACCGCCAGCATAGCAATTGACTTAATTTGCATTACTTCCTCCGTTGGTTGTTAAATCACATTTCCCAGAAATGAAGACAGTATATAAGCGGAATTATGAAATTCAACACCTCTGGACAAAATATTTGCCGACCCGATTTGCCGATCTTTCGGGAAATCAGATCAGGTCGCAGGCATCCGGCGGCATCCATTTGGCAGGCTGCCCATCCCATTTAACATTGCAGCCGACCGGATTGGTCATCGGAACAGCAATTTCCTGGCCGGTCAGCAGCGCCTCCAGCGCATCAGCGAGCTCGTGCGTCGAAGCGTCCTGCCAGTTGCGCGGTGTATCCATGGCCCGCCCTGTGTAAACCAGTTTTCGCTCTTCATTAAACACAAAGAAATGCGGCGTCCGCAGTGCTCCATAAGCCAGCGCCACCTCCTGCGATTCATCGTGAAGATACAGCCACGGGAATGAAAATTCCGCCATACGCTCCACCATATGCTCGAAACTGTCCTCGGCATAGGTGTTTTTGCTGTTCGAGTTAATCGCGACAAATCGCACACCCTGATCAGCAAAACGATCTGCCACGGAACGGGTGTTTTCATCCGATCCGATCACGTAGGGGCAATGGTTGCAGGTAAAGAAAATCACCAGCACCTTGTCATCAAAACCGTCCAGCGAATACGTATTCCCATCCGTTGCCGGCAGCTTGAATGCAGGGGCGGAATCACCGATATTCAGAGTAAAAGCCATGATCATCTCCATTTGAATTATGGAGTTTTTGGACTCTCCGGCCGGTGATGGCAATCCTATTCCCCGAGAAAGGGCACCAATTTATTCCGCTTTAATTCTGCATACCGAGTCGATACGCTGTGCATCATGAAAGCCGTATTGATTGTACTCGACTCCGTGGGCATTGGCGAGGCGCCGGACGCCTCCGACTATGGCGACGCCGGAAGTGCGACGCTCCAGCATATCGGCGAAGCCGTAGGCGGGCTCGCGCTGCCGACCCTTGAAAGACTGGGGTTGGGCCGCATCCATCCCGGCCATCCGATTCCGGGAATTTCTCCTGCGGCCGCGCCGCTGGCGTCGTACGGAATGATGCAGGAGGTTTCTAAAGGAAAAGATACGGTCACGGGCCACTGGGAAATATGCGGGTTGGAAATTAATCCCGGCTTCCATAACTTTCCGCTCGATTATCCCTCCTTCCCACCGGACCTGATTGACGCCTTCGAAAAGGAGACCGGCCGCGCCGTGATCGGAAATAAGGCCGCAAGCGGCACCGCCATTATTGAGGAACTGGGAGAAGAACAGATGCGGTCCGGCGCGTGGATCGCCTACACCAGCGCCGACTCTGTGATGCAGCTGGCGGCTCATAACGATATTATTCCGCTCGATGAACTCTACCGCAGCTGCGAAATCGCCCGCCGGCTGTGCGACCCGCTTAAAGTCGGCCGCGTCATTGCCCGCCCGTTCATCGGCAAACCTGGAGCCTTCCGCCGCACAGAGGACCGCCGTGATTATGCCTACACGCCGGAAGAACCTCTGATTACCGAACGTCTGCTCAATGCCGGCATACCGGTTTACGCCGTCGGCAAAATTGAAGATATCGTCGCGCATCGCGGAATCACCGAAAGCATTCATTCCGGCAGTACCAAGGAATCGCAACAGGTTGTCGAACAGTTCATGGAGAGAGAGGGCGACGGACTGATCTTTGCCAACTTTATCGACTTCGACATGCTCTACGGCCACCGGCGCGATCCGCAGGGATATGCCGATGCCCTCCGACAGACGGACGATTGGCTGGCCCGGTTTCTGAATACGCTCTCCGACGATGACATGCTGATTCTGACGGCCGACCACGGAAACGATCCCACGTTTAAAGGAACCGACCACACGAGGGAATTTGTCCCGCTTCTGGTTTATCGACCCGGCCGTGCCGGACAAAACCTCGGAATCCGTCAAGGGTTCTACGATATCGCCCAGTCACTTGCCGCCCTCTACAACCTCCCCCCAATCCTCCGAGGAAAATCCTTCTTATGAGTTATTCAGAAACATTCCTGGTCGAAGCCATCAATCTTTCGAAAGAAAAAATGGAAGCCGGTGCCGGCGGGCCGTTTGGCGCCGTGATTGTAAAAAACGACCGGGTGGTCGGCCGCGGATGGAATTGCGTCACCTCAGCCAACGATCCGACGGCGCACGCAGAGGTTGAAGCCATTCGGGATGCCTGCCGGAATCTGGAAACCTTCTCGCTGGAGGGTTGCGAGATCTATGCAAGCTGCGAACCGTGCCCGATGTGCCTTTCCGCCATTTATTGGGCTCGCATCGATATCCTCTATTATGCCGCCGATCGGCAGGATGCAGCCGGCGCCGGATTCGATGACGCCCTGCTCTACCGCGAAGTCAGTCTTCCGATGAAGGAACGTTCCCTGAAAGCGGAGAGCCATCTTCGGAAAGAGGCGCAAGCAGTTTTCGAAGCATGGAAAAAGAAAGACGACCGGACGCCTTACTGACCGGAGGGAACAAGATAGTAGGTTTCCCCGCCCGTTTTTTCCGTAACAAGCAGGCCGGAACTCTTCATCATTTTCAGCCTCCGATACATCCCGTCGCCCGGCACGTTGAAATAGGTTGCCAACTGCTCACAGGTCGCCGGATGGCGCCGGATCAGATCAAGCAATGAGGCGTCCGTGATATCAAGCGAGGTGAATCCCTGCTTGCGGAAACTGGCGGTCACACTGGCATTTTCGCCAAACAGTCTGGCGAGCTCTTCCAGCTGCTCCTGCGGCGGCGCCGATACACCTTTGACCGCCGGCGGCCGAACGACCGTATTGATATCCACCCGATCCGGCTCCAGCGTCTTAACCACTTCAGCAATCCGCTTCGCGGTGGGCATCTGGGAATTGATTCCGTCAACAATGAAGACCTCAACGGAAAATTCGCCGGGGAACATTTTCCGGAACGCGCGCTCGCCCTTGATCAGCATTTCAAAGGTAACGCCCTGCGCCGGCCGGTGAATCTGCTGAAAACTGGCTTCGTCCCACGCGCTCAACGTTACCTTGACCTTGTTTGCCAACGCCGCCTGCTCCCGAACCGCCGCCATATGCAGCAGCGTTCCGTTGGTCAGTAGAACCGACGGAATATCGGTTTCATCCTTTACCCACTGGAGCACATCGCCGAAATAGCTGTGCAGTGTCGGTTCGCCGGATCCAGCCAGCGTAATATGATCAGCCTCTCCGTCTGCACGCTTCCACTGGTCCAGCTCGGTCAGTACATCCTGGATCGGCACATAGTCGCCCCGCTCACTCACTTCGCAGGTAGTTTCGCCAAGCTGGCAGTAGATGCAATCCATGGTGCAGGTCTTGAAAGGAATCAGATCGATTCCGAGCGAACGCCCCAGCCGCCGCGAAGGCACCGGGCCAAACAGATAGTGACGGTTGCTTGTCATGCGTTCAACATGGGTTAAACTTGTTGCCCGGCGCAAGCTTGAAAAGGAGCCAGTTAATTATGAAAAAATCCATCATCATCCCCGCCCTTTCCTTCTGCACAATCATTGCTTCGGCACAGTCGCCCGACGCGCTCTACCGTACCCACTGTGCATCCTGCCACGGAGCCCGCTTTCAGGGTGGAAATGCGGAAAGCCTGGTCGACGGCCACTGGCAGTTTGGCGCGTCACAGACAGACATTGAGAAAAACATACGCGACGGGATCGAGCATCTCGGAATGCCGGCATACGCGGCGACGCTGCGCGATGCCGAAATCTCTGCGCTGACCAGATATCTTCTTGAATCTGAAAACACCGCTATCCGCCAGCGGGAAAAAATTCCGGAAACCCTTGAAACCCTCGATTACAGGATCAAGGTCGAGATCGCAGCCGAAGGGCTTGAGGTTCCGTGGGACATCGCCTTCCTGAATGAAAACTATGCGCTGGTTACTGAGCGTCCCGGCCGGCTGCGTATCATTGAAAACGGACGCCTTCTGCCGAATGCCGTCAACGGAACCCCGACCGTGCTCGCGGAAGGACAGGGAGGACTGCTGGCGGTCGCCTTTGATCCAGATTACCTGCAGGAGAATAATCGTTGGATCTATCTCGCCAACAGCCACGGGCTCGAACCGGAAGAAGGTAAACGCGCCGGAGCCATGACCCGGATCGTACGCGGACGGATCGTCGACAATCAATGGACCGATGAACAGGTTGTTTTTGAAGCGCCGCATGAAACCTATCGGACCACGCGGCATCATTACGGAACGCGCATCGTGTTTGACCGGGAAAAGAATCTTTATTTTTCTATCGGCGATCGCGGCACCGACCCGCATGCGCAGGATCTGTCGCGCCCCAATGGAAAGATTCACCGCATCCGGCGCGATGGAAGCATCCCCGAAGACAACCCGTTTTACAATCAGGACAGCGCCATGCCGTCCATCTTTGCTTATGGCGTGCGCAATCCGCAGGGACTCGCCATTCATCCGGAAACCGATCAACTCTGGGAAGCCGAACACGGTCCGATGGGCGGCGACGAAATCAACCTGATCCGGCCCGCAAAGAATTATGGCTGGCCCGTCATCACTTACGGAATCAATTATAACGGGACGAGCATTACCGATATCGTGCGCAAGGAGGGCATGGAACAGCCGGTCTGGTACTGGCGCCCCTCCACCGCGCTCTGCGCCATCGACTTCTATTCCGGCGACCTGTTCCCCCGCTGGAAAAACAAACTGCTGGCCGGCGCCCTGAAATTCGAAGACGTCCGGCTTCTCGACATTGAAGGCGACCGAGTCATGCACGAGGAAATCATCCTCAAAGGCGCCGGACGTGTCCGCGATGTCGCCTGCGGCCCCGACGGAGCTATTTACATAATCCTGAACGATCCCGGAACCATCCTGCGCCTCACGCCCGAATCTTAAATCCCGCTCACGGACAATAGCGGTATCCCACGCCATGTACCGTGCGCAACGCCGATGGATTGGCCGGATCGGCCTCCATTTTCTTGCGCAGCTTGGAAACATGCTGGTCCAGCGTACGGGTCGTACCGAAATAGCCGACGCCCCAAACCGCATCAAGCAGTTGATTGCGTGACAGCACCTCGCCGGCATGCTCATGGAAAAAACGGATCAGCTCCAGTTCGCGGTGCGACAGCGGTTCGCTATTTCCGGCCATGGAAATCGTGTAGGCCCGGCAGTCAACCGTGGCCGCCCCGAAGGAAAAAGTATCCGGAATCGACGATGTCGGATTGGTTTCTCCGGCGCGACGCAAGACCGCTTCCACGCGGGCGAGCAGTTCATGTACGCCAAACGGTTTGGTCACATAATCATCAGCGCCTAGCTGCAGGCCGACGACCTTGTCAATCTCTTCGCCTTTCGCAGTAAGCATGATGATCGGCACCCGGCTGTCTGACTTGCGGATTTCGCGGCATACATCATACCCGCTCTTTTCCGGCATCATGACATCCAGCAGAACCAGATCGAAACGCCCCGCCGCATACTGCCCCAACGCAGTCGCGCCGTCACCGACCGCGCACACATCAAATCCGTCGCTCTCAAACAGATCAATCAGTCCGGCGCGAATGTTGGCATCATCTTCTGCAATCAGAATTTTCTTCATCGGTTCTCCACTCCCGGAACGGTCATGACAAAGCAGGCCCCGCCGCATTCGGCCTCGTGATATTCCAGCGCCCCGCCCAGATCCGTAATCAGCCGGCGCGACAGACTCAGCCCCAAACCGCTGCCCTGACTGCTCGCCGTGATCGAATCATCAATGCGGTAAAAGCGTTCATAGATTTTCCGGCGATGCTCCTTTGCAATACCGGGTCCGGCGTCGGCCACGGCAATCCGGAATCCGCCGGATGCCTCGGCAAGCTCAATCGTCAGCCGGCCGCCGGCCGCCGCATATTTGACGGCATTATCAATCAGGTTCAGCAGCACCTGCTGGACGGCGTCGCGATCCGATTTAACCATGGCCGTAACATTCGGAAGAACGACCGACAGCTCCATGCCGGCCTCGCCAATCCGGATGCGCTGCGACGCCACCGTTTCCGAAACAACCTCGCACAGATCAAAATGGCTGATCCGGTATTGTTTCCGGTTCTGTTCCAGCCGACTGAAATCGAGCACATTATTCACCAACCGCGAAAGCCGCTCACTTTCCGAGGCAATGGTTTTCAGATAACGGCCACGCTTTTCGATATCGCTTACGCGCCCCTCGCCAAGCAACTCGGCATACATCCGGATCGTGGTCAGCGGCGTTTTGAGCTCGTGCGAAACATTGGATACAAACGTCGTTTTCTGCTGAGCTTCCAGCCGGTTCCGAACCGTTTCGCGCAGCAGCAGTCCGCCGGCGGAAAAGAGCACAATGAAGAGAATGAAAACAAGCAGGCCGGAAAGCAGCGCATAGCGTTGCGCCGCGGGACCTAACGCTCCGTCCGTCGTATGCAGCGCAAGCTCCCAATGCGGAAGCGCCGGACCCACCGGAACCGACAGCACCGCGGAAGTGCCGGATGTCTCGGCGATGGATCCCGACTGCATGATGCGGCGCCCGCTGCCATCCAGCAACAGGATCATTCGCCCGTCCACAATATCGAGGGGCATCGCCTGCTGCAGCTCGCAAAGCAGCATGGCCATTTCCAGTTCGACTCCATAGCGCAGGCCGTCGCGCTCCATCCAACCGATCATGCCGAGCCGGTTTTCCCAGTACCACGGAATCCAGCCGCTATGCATCGGCGGGTTCCAACCGCGGGATCGGGAAAACAGCCGTCTCGAAACCGGCGCCGCATATTCATCTTCCTGAACCACCTCGTCCCATCCGTGCGTTCCATCAAACAACGTGCTGTAACGAATCAGGAATCCCTGCTCCTCCTTCGTCAGAGGCTCCGAATCATTCGGAAGCAGAAGATCGTTTGCGCCGCGCCAGACAAACACGTTGCGGACCAGCGGATTGGTCCGCTCCATCTCGCGCAGGGTATCGCGCAACGCGGAGGCAGGAATCGATTCAAGCGAGCGCATCAGTCCATCCTGAACCGCGGAAACCGCCAGTTCCAGCTGCTCCGCCCGGTTCTGCAGACGGAGTTCTTCGGTCTCGCGAACGGAACTGTCGAGCCGGGCCTGTTCCCGCGAAAGCAGACGCGCCGCCACTCCCGCTATAATCGCCGCGGAGAGCAGCAGCAACACCCCGTACAGAATGACCGGTGACTTCCTAATAGGAGGACCCCCGTTCACTCTTCTGCTGATTAAAGATCCAGAAACTGCTGGTCCGCATTGATTTCCGACCCTCCTTATTCAGCTCCTGCTGGTTTTCAATATCCTTGGCCTGCTGCTGCATCTCCGCCGCCTGTGCCTCCAACTCCGGCAGTGAATTTTGCTCGGCAAACAGGGCCAGGTTTGCGCTGTTTACATAGAGAGTCTGTGCGGCGGCTTTATAATCCTGTTGGTCTGCATAATCGATGGCCTGCTCCTGCGCCACAGCCACTTCATTCAGCAGCACCTCTTTCTTCACCGCAACGTTCATGTTCCGGTCGACATCCTCGTTGTCCGCGCTGTAGCGTACCATTGCCTGACCGGAGCTGTTTGCCGGACGATTGGCGATCATGTCCTGATACGCACAGCGAGCCGCGGCAATCTGGCGGACTTCGCCTTCGGCTCCGATGGGAAGCTCCACCTCAATGAGGGCATATTTCTGCTGGCCGCCGTAGAGCTGGTTCAGGGAAACTTCCACATGATCATTCCCGACGCGGCCGTCCCGGCCGATAATACGCAGCGGTCGAATGCCTTCCGGAAATTCCACATCAATCGTCACCTTGCCGGCAACCACGCTCAGCACATCGCCCAGCTCGGAAGCAAAGATGCGCGGCAGGTCGACACTCGATTCCACGAAATAGGTATTTCCATCGCTGTTCTGCGCCATCTGCGCCATGAGGTCTTCGTTATAATCCGTACCCACCCCGATCGTCGTCACGGAGATTCCTTCCTTGCGAAGCGCCGTACCCAGCCGACCGAGTTCCGCCGGAGTTGAAGGCCCTACGTTTGCCAGTCCGTCCGACAGTAGCAGAATGCGGTTTACATAACGCCCGTCGAGATGCTTGCGGACTTCGGAAGCCCCCTGGCTCACGCCGGCAAACAGCGCCGTACTCCCGCCGGCCGTTACCGACCGGATACGCCCTTCGATCCACTCCGTATTCGCCGCACTCTGAGCCGGCACAACGGTTGTGACCTGATCGTCATACGTCACCAGCGAAAAGATATCCTCCGGCCCGAGCCTCAGCAGTGCCGCAATCGCCGCCTCACGCGCCTTGTCAATTTTCTGCCCGCCCATGGAACCGGAACGGTCCATCACGATAGTCAGATTCACCGGCGGCCGCTTGTTCAGCTTCGGGGCTTTGGGCGCATCCAGCGTAACCTTGACCACCGCCGTCTGCCGACTGCCGGAAAGCACCACAGGATGATCCATCTCCACTCGACAGACCACGTTCGACTCCGCCTGTGCGCTCCATGCGCCGGCCATCGCGACCGCCGCCGCCAGAAACTGTTTTGCCAATACCTTCATCATGCACCTCCATGCTAGAAGATTCCCGACGTTGTGTCACGGGTCGTCCGCAACTGATCAACGAAGGAAAGGTAGCCGGCCGTACAGCAGAAATGGTCACAGGCATGTAAAACGTTTGTAAAAATATGTAACGGCACCGAACCAGCTCAGACCGGTTCGGCAACAGCAACAAACCGATCCGGCGCCGGACCGATGAAGCGGAATGGATAGCAGGTCAAAAGCAGGACGCATTCATGTTTTGACTGCTCCTGAAGAAAAGATTCCACCTCCTGCTTTGCGCAGATATGAATCCGCCGAACGCGATACACCGCAACAGATCCATCGCGGGTTTCAATCAGGACTTCATCACCCTCTTTAATAGCATTCAATTCCCTAAAATGGGTGTCGCGATGCGCCATGATCAACGTCGCCAAACCGATCGACTCACTCCCCGGAAACCGGGACAGGTTTTCTCTATCTACGCCGGTCAGTACCAGCTGGCTGATGTTTGCAGCAGGAATCTCCAGCCACAGGGAGGGTTCTCCATGCAGTCCCAATGCAGGCTCATTGCAGCAACAATTCCAGATTACAGCCGCATTCCACATCAACCAGCCACGCTTCAGGCGCGAACCCACAGGACAGGCCGACACCGCCAGCCCTGCAATCAGCAACAGCAGCCATGCCCTACGCCGCACGTACGCTCCTTCGCCACAGCAGTGCGGCAAGAAGAATCAAAATCCCGAGAACCAGTTGCAGGGCTTCCTGAGTTGCAGTGGCGTACATCTGCCAGCCCTTCGGTGCCTCCACGGGAACGCGGACAGAAATCAGTTCGCCATCGCGGTTCACCACCTGTTCTTCGACGGCAACGCGCGATGTAAACCGGGTGACCAGCTGATGTTTCAACGCAATGCGAATGACCGCCTGTTTCAATTCGTTGCCCACCACCTCATCATCGGTCTGCATCAGCTGAACCATCAGATCTTTGATCTGCATGCGGCCGTAAAGTGTATCGATTGCATCGTGTTGCTCGGTAGCGTGGTGTTCGAGATCGATTACATATTCCTGATGTTCGCCATCGATCTGGCCGATCACTTTCACCCGTCCTTCAAATCCGCCGGGGGCATAAGCGGCGACCTGTAGCGGACGGCCATAAAAGATATCCGGGCACCGCATCGGATAGGTATTCACTTCGGCCCCTTCCCATTCCAGTTCCACATCAGTCAGCACAGGAGCATCCAGTGTCTGGAAAAAGTCGGCCATTACCTCGCCTATGTCTTCATGTGATCGAATGAAGCGCGACTGCCCGCGACCGACCTCAGCCATCCGATGCATCAGGAATTCATTGGGCGCACTGCCGATACCGAAGGTAAACAGCCGGGTATTGCCCAGCTCCTTTGACAGCAGATTGATCAACGATTCCTCGTTACCGACATCGCCATCGGTCAGGAAAACCACCAACGGCATGCGACTGCCTGTATCGCCCATCAGCGAAAGCACATATGAAAGCGCCGACTGCATTTCCGTTCCGCCGTCGGCCGTCAGGTTGGCAATATATTCGCGCGCACCGGCCAGTTTGTCCGGCGAGGCATCGCGCAGGTCCGGACTGAACCCGCTGTAGTTATCGGCAAACCGGACCACAGTAAAACGGTCTTCGGGATTCAGGATGTCCAGACATTTACGCAGGCCGGCCCGGGCCTGACTGATGGAATCGCCGGACATGGAACCGCTGGTGTCGATCAGGAATATAACATCCTTCGGCAACGCCTTGTGCTTTCGCTCCCGTCCTATCGGAGGAAATACGCTCAGCAATCCGTACATCTCGTCACCCACCGACTGAACAAACGTAACAGCTGGTGCCTCATTGGCTCGCAACTGCACGGCAAGACTGAACTCACAATCGGGGCGAATCACGTCCTGCCCAGGCATGATGCGATAGCAGTCATGACCTTCATCATGAACCTGAATAGCATGAGTGCTGGAGGTGACCGTCCTTACCGGAAGTCCGTTGAGCGTTACATCAATACTCAACCGGTGACCGGAATCAAGACAGGGATACAGAACCGGAGGATTCAGGCGAGCGGCATCTTCCACCACCGTTTCCGGTTGCAGGTTTTCATCATACTTGAAGGGAATGTACCGCTCGCCCACAACCGTCGGAAACGTAATGTCATACCGGTCTTTTTGAAACCGCAACGCTTCGACATACGAAAAACAGATATCCACCGATTCACCCGGCATAAGGTTGGCCACGGACGTCGTAAAGAGGTTGGGCCGCTCCTGTTCAAGCAGGGCCGTATGGCGTCCTTCGGCCTTTGCCTGTTCATAAACCGCCTTCGCCTCTTCCTTCTCCCGTACAGTGCTCCTGACAACCCGGTCTTTTAACCGCAGTTCGAACCCGTCCACCGCCGCCTCCGACGGCAGAGGGAAAATATACACCGCTTCAAGCGGTCGATCCGCCGGATTGGTAAACCGCTGAATCACTTCTGTGCGTGCAATCCCTGCTGTAACGTCGATGTGTACCTCCGTCTTTTTCAACGGCAGCACAACCAACGCTTCGTTAGTGGTCGCCGGCGAAAACAGCACGCCGGCAATTTCCTGATCAGCGTGACCGAGCATGGTGGCGAACAGGGAAACCAGCATCATCCATTTTTTCATCGAACGACTCCTTCCGGTTTAACGCCGATGGCGTACCAATCCACCTTACGGGTAATCAGCATGGCGCCGGCCATCAACCCAAACAGCAGGACCGATCCGGCAATCAGAGCGTGGTCTTCCGACTGCAGCAAAGCAAACAACGCGGCATAAAGCAGGGAAAGCAGGGCACCGAACGATAGACCGCGGCGGGCCGACCGCATCACGTTGCACAGATAAAAGCTGATCAGACCAATGGTTGCCAGGCTGGCCAGGCCATAGGAAATGCCGAAGCCGACATGCTCCGACAGACTGAGCAGGAGAAGGAAGAAAACAGCCTGGGCCAGCCCGACAAATCCATACTGCACCGGATGAATCCGAAGATCCTCCAGCATTTCAAAAAGGAAGAACGCAGAAAAGGTGATGAAGATAAACAGGAAGCCATACTTCAGCGCGCGGTCCGTCAACGGATAGGGATTGACCGGATCAATCAGGCTCACGCCCATTTGCTGCATCCGGGAGGGCGCCCCGTCGAGCATGGCCTGCTGAGCGGAACAGGCCAGTCCGTTCACGTTCCACTCCGCAGCAAATCCGTCGTCAGAGACCGTGCGATCGGTCGCCAGAAAATCGCCGATAAAGCTCGGATGTGGCCATGAGGAATTCAGACGAATGCAATTTTCCGAACCGATCGGAACAAAGGTCAGCGAGCCCATGCCGTACAGATCCAGATCCATCGAAAAATCAAAGGTCTGTCCCGCCAGGGATTCCGGGTCCGGCAGCTCGGCGTGAACACCGCTCGAGGCATTTGACAGCAGACTTCCCGCTTCGACTTTGAGCGGTCGGTTGTTCCACGACAGCGCGGACACATGGGAAATTCCGCGCGGGTCCGCAATCATGAAGCCGGCGGACGCCGAGATCAGTTCCACGCGGGAAGCCTCTTTCTCCGCCAGCGGCTCAAGCAGGGGAAATGTCACCGCTCCTGAGAGGAGTCCTTCACTCTGGAACACATTGGCCTTAAAGATGCCCCGGTAGCGCTCCTGCACCGCCATTCCGCCTTCATAGCTGAAGCTTTCCGGGAAGACGAGAACCGTCCGTTCCTCGCTTCGCTCCTTGTCGTACCAGCCATCCTTGCTCGCACTGTAAAGTCGTTCGTTCCAGGTTTCTCGATAGACCAGTGTAAAAACCGGCCCTGAAATTTTCTGTTCACCGGCATAGCTCCCCGCGATATCCCGTTCCACTTCATACTGTCGCTGACGCCGCTCCATCGTCAGTCCGCCGATTGATGACAGAATGAACAGCAGGATCAGTGCGATCCCGCCAAGCACGATTAACTTTATTCCCACTCTCCATTGCATACCCAGCCTCCTTGGTTATGCGAAGAGACTGCCACGCTCTTTTGAAGGCCGTATGAACTGAATGTGAAATGGAGGTGAAAAAAGGATTATTCAGCCACAAAGGGCACAAGAAACCCAAAACATGGCATTCGTAATCCATGCTACCCTTTGTGTCTTTTGTGGCAAAATAATCTACCCCTCAACCGGGACGAAGAAACGCAGCGCGGCATTGCCACAACCGGGGTTCACCACAGAGGACACCGAGGAACACAGAGGAATACCCTCCGCGACCTCTATGCCCTCTAGCGGAGCGGTTGGTAAAAACCTGCCGGAAAGACAGGAAAATGACGGATAACCGTACAGACGCAAAGAGGCTCTCTTTCTTCGCGGCTTTGCGGTCATGAACTCCATTCCACCTGCGGCGCGCCCGGAGATCGCGCCCTACCTTATGGTGAAGAACACCCTACCCTTCCACGGGAATAAGGAGCGAGGCACAGACACCGCCTTCGGGACGGTTGGAGAGCCGGACATCGCCGGAATGCAGTTTGGCGATTTCACGCACAAAGTTAAGCCCGAGCCCTGAGCCCTTCTTTCCGTTGGCCGGGCGCTGCAGGGAATAGAAGCGTTCAAAGATGCGGTCGATGGCATAATCGGGAATGCCTGAACCGCGATCCAGCACCTCAAAGATCATCCGTTCGTTTTCGCGCCGGACCACTAATTCAACGGCGGCCCCATCCGGAGAAAAATCAAGCGCGTTGCGCAACAGGTTGGACAACGCCTGACGCAGCAGGAAATATTCGCCGCACAGCGTCAGGTCATCCGGCACGGATTTGTTAATTTCGATTTTCCGGGCGCGGGCCACCGGCATCAGGCTATCGAGCACATCGTTCAGCAATTCGTGCGCATCGATCAGTTCCGTATGCATAAGCCCCTTGCGCTTTTCCAGCGCGGCGAGCGAAAGCATCCGGTCAACCAGTCCCTGCATCCGTTCCGACTCGGACCGGATATTATCCAGAAAACGTTTTCGCTGCTCCGGCGCCATTTCTTCGTTCAGCAGCTCGGCGGCGCCGCGGATTGCGGCCAGCGGACTCTTCATCTCATGAGTCAGCGACTGCACATACTCTTCGACATACTGCTTGCCTTCCAGTGCATCGCGCATCTCTTCGAATGCCGTGGCCAGCTCGCTCATTTCGCCGCCATGCCCAAGCTTCGGGCGCCGGACGGACCGGCCGTCACGAATGGCCCGCGCATAACCGGTCAGCGCCTTGACCGGATGAATGATCCACAGCGAAACCGGAATCAGCATCAGCAGGATCGCAAGAAACGCCACCGTACAGGAAATCACCAGCCGCGCCTTGGCCTGCTGCATGAACGGCGCAATGCTCTTCACCGGTTTACCAACCGTTACAGCGCCGACAATCTCACCATCCACAACAATCGGAGCGGCAATGTAAAAGTGAAAGCTGTCCATGTCGCCCGGAACATCATACGACGCACGCGCACCGTATTCGCCCTTGAGTGCCAGACGCGTATCGCGCCAGTGGTATTCATCGCCGGCCATCATGTCGTGATGAGAATCATAAACAATCTGCTCATCGCGATTCACCACCAGCACCCGCACATTCATGTTGGTCTTGGTGTGGTTATAGATTCCCGCCGCAAGTTCCCGTTCGCCGGCGGATTCCAGCGCATCGCGAAACGAATCATCCATCTCGATTCGTCCATCTACCACCTGCCGGCCCACCTGCTCCGCAAGAAGCACCGAAGTATCCACCAGCGACTCCTCCATCGTAATGAAATAGTGCAGCCGCACATCCTGCACAATCCAGTCGACCAGCAGATAAAAACCGGCTGACAGCAGCACCAGTGCAGTCAGCAGCAGACGGGTACGCATCTTCATGCATTCACCTGCAGGCAATACCCCCAGCCGCGGCGCGTCTGCAGGCAGTCGGAACGGGGATCAATCTCACGCAGCTTGGAACGCAGTGTCTTGATATGCGTATCCACGGTCCGGTCAAAACTTGCTTCCGGCTCGTCCCACGCATGATTCATCAGCTGCTCGCGCGAAAAGACCTGACCCGGATGAGCAATCATCAGCTCCAGCATGCGGTATTCATAGCGCGACAAACCGAGCGGCTTTCCGCGATAAAAGATATCCTTGCGTAGTGCATCGACGCGGAAAAGGGACGGCGCCTCGACCGCCTGCGCGGGATTATGGTTTCCGTTGGTCCGGCGCAGAATGGCGCGGATGCGCGCGGTCAGCTCCCGCGGACTGAACGGCTTGGTCATATAGTCGTCCGCACCCAGCTCAAGCCCGACAATGCGATCGATCTCCTCCTCGCGCGCGGTCAGGAAAATGATCGGCACCTCGGAACAGGTCCGGATGCGACGGCAGAAATCAAAGCCGTTTTCATCCGGCAGGCCGACATCAAGTACCATCAGATCAACCGGTTGCATCTGTAATACCTGCCACGCACCGCCAGCCGTATTCACACAGATCGGCTCCATGTTTTCCGTACTCACCGCAAAAGCGATGTTCTCGGCAATCGACGGCTCATCCTCGACGATCAGGATCTGCTTTTTCTCAATGTGGATGGATTCCATGATCGGGGAATATATTTCAACCGCCTCATTGATTCCAGATTGTTTGACCATTCTTACGAACTTCACGAATGCGGTGAAAGGGAATCGTCAGGACTTCGCCATGAACACAAATGGTGAAGGAAAAATGGTTGCCCACTTCGCTATGCAACTCCTCGAGACAATGGAATTCAACAGCGTCGTCAAATACCCGCCTCGAACGAGCCCTGACCACAGACATTGTCCCAACGAATGCGATTCAGCAGTTCCCTGATTGTTTCCATGCCCTTCAGAACAGGAAATCAATAGTATGCATCTTCTTCGGGTTCATCATCAGAGCCGGAGTTTCCGAAGGGTATCGGCTCGGTTTTTTCGGAACGATGGGTCCGATAACTGAAGATGGGAATGCAGCCCCCGAGAACCCCGACTTCCCGAACCGTGCTCGTCTCATCCACGTCGCTGTCCTGAACGTATACCAAGGCACAGCCCTGCACTAAGACACTGGCGGTAATGACCGCCACAACAAACAAACCCCGTTTAATGCTCACACCCAACCTCCTTTATAAAAAAGCGCGCTAATCTATCACGGTCTTTGCTATTCCGGCAACGACAAGGTGTCGACGGACCGCATCATGGATTCCATTTGCCGCTGCATATCCTCCACCTGCCGTTGCATGTCGATCACCTGGTTTTGCATCTCTTCAGGATTCATCCCGACTGCCTCGGCGCTTTCTCCAGATTGCGTCTTCGGTTTTTTTGCGTTCTTTTTCGCGGCGCGAATGGCCTGACGCTGCCACCAGTCCATATTGTCGTTGAGCGGATCGAGGGTGAGTAGGTTGGCAAACAGGTCGACCACCTCCAACGGACGAAATCCAATGCGTCCGCCGACCACGAACAGATGCGCCCCGATCCCGAATTCATCCCCGGTCTCCATCGACAGGGCCTTGTAGCCATTCCGGGACGCCGCCTTTCCAGAAAAGGATTCGATGGGAGCAAAGGTCAGTAGACCTTTTTGGTTCACGCGCATGTTCCGGGAATGGACGAGTGAAACGTTCCAGCCCTCGCGTTCGGCCTTCCAGAGCCCTATCTGGCGCGGGCCAACGCCCAGTCGATAGAGGTCTTCATAGCTGTAGGCCTTGACCTGCAGCAACTCGGTCGCCATGACATGCGCCCCCATGTCCGTGCCCAGCGATAAGGTCGCATCGGCAACCACGATATCGGTCAAATCCTCGCCGAGGCAATAAACGGAATTCCGGAAACTTTGGCATCCGGATATCAGCGCGATCGCAATAAACAACAGCATTCCGCGAAGAATACAATGGTACTTTGGTTTCATACACCCACCCTCTTTCATGTTGAATCCATTCACGGAGTGCCCATGGCCTTCATCATGGATTCCATCTGTTTCTGCATTGCTTCCAACTGCTGTTGCATGCCCTTCATTTGATTCTGCATTGTGCCCGATTTGGCCATCGCTTCCATCTGCTTCTGTATCTGCTGCATCTGCGCCTGCACTTGCGCTGCCTGCGCATTATTGAGCGGCACATCGGTCGAATAACTATAGCTCACCTGGTTTACCGGAGCGGGTACCGATTGCGGCACATGCCGGGAAGTCTGCGGTTTGCCCTGCGCGATTCTTGCCAATACATCGTCTTTATCGCTGAACGATGAGATTGTATTGGCAATCCGCCCGGCCTCAGCGCTCATGGACAACGCAATAAACTGATCGGCACACCGGCTGGCAGCCTCATCCTTTAAAGAAAAAGAAGACATATTGCCCAAAGCCATCAGTGCTATTTCGACATCGCCCAACGAGCCCGCATCCACTGCTATTTTCGCCAATGCATCATCCCGCTCCGAAAAGCTGCTCATCCCCCTCGTAATCTGTAATCGAGTCCTCATCTCTTTAGCCATCCATTGCCTCCTGGACAGCTCTACCCGATTGAGCAGTTCCATCCTCGCGCCGCTGGAAGATATCTTGCGTGCAACACGGTCCGCCTCATCATACATACCAATGGAGACGAGTTGATCCACGCATTGGCCGACGATCCCATCCCTTGCTGGAGTCGACGACATGTTGTTCAAGGCTTCCAGTACAGCATCAACGTTTCGGGAGCGGCTGGCCATCATGGCGGCTTCCGCCAAAGCTTGATCCTGTTTCTCGATACGGGATATGGATTGAATAAATGCAATCTGCTCTTTCGAAAGCTTGCTTTCCATCGCCGTCGCTTCATCCACAGGTTCCGGATGCAATACAACGTCGCTATCGCTCCGGCCAAATACCGCCACAACCTTGCCGTCCTCGCGAAAGATGAGATTGCCGTTCGGATCGAGATTGGCCGTGTTGATCCCGCCGGGAGCGGTGAACACCAGTTCGTCATAGTTCACCGTCCACTGCATACGCTTTCGCAACGAACTCCCCTCCAGCAATGCCTGGCCATTCTCCTCGATCAGCAGATGCCGCTTCCCATCGGAAGATATAGACGGCATAAACCATTCTCCGAGCAATGGAATGGCGACATCGGCGGACGATGCAACCCGTTCCTCGTTTGGCATGGTGGCCGGCTCAGCATCCATTGCATCCCAGGCAACGTTGGTTTCGACCAGCATGGCCAGTATCTCGTCTTCCGTTTCGGCACTGATCTCGGCCAAAGGTTCATTGCGCTCTTCCTCTGCAACGGTAACGGCAGCCAATGGCGCGGCGACACCCATAAACAGAACGACGGTAGCGACGACAACCCCAACACCCAACGCCTTGCGGTTCCTCTGCCCATCGAGGATGGCCAGCAACCGACCTTCGAGCACATTCCTGCGCGCCATCGTGATAGCGGCACCATATAGCGGAACACGGCAGGGCTGCGTCCGGGCAATCATCAGCAGCTGATCCGCGTAGGCCGTGGCTTCGGCACCGCTGCCCAGCACATAGTCGTCGCAGGCATGTTCGCGTTCCAGCCGCATCCGACGCATGGCCACCACATAGAGCGGATTAAACCAGTGCAGCGCCGTAGCGAAGCTGCAAAGCAAATGGATCAGACAGTCGTGCCGCTTCACATGGGCCAGCTCATGGGCCAATACGGACTCCCGCTCCTCTTCCGGCCAATTCCTGCCAACGGACGGAACAATGATAACCGGTCGAAAGATCCCAAAGGCCATCGGCATCTGCCCCCCGTCGCGCTCCAACACAACCACGCAGCGCCGAAGGGCCAGCTTCTGCTTCAAACGATCATACGTCGCCAACCAGGCACCAGTGGGTGGCGAAGCCTTGCGGGCAATCCGTAGCGCCGCAACATAACCAATGGGCAGCGGCAACAGCACAAGCAAGACTCCGGAAATCCATACCATCCATGCAATCTGGTACCCATTGATCGGCACGGACGGCAATTCCGCTGGAAGAACTTCCACGGGGACCGGAAAGCTTTCGGCATCGGCTTCCGCTACGGGCCCAACTTCCGCACCAGTCGATTCCAACGCCGAATGACCAGCAAGTACCGGGGACACGGAGACACGAACCGTCGGCACTGACCGCAACGGAACAGGTATGGTTTCCCTCGGCACGACGGCAAGTTTCCATTGCGGCATCGCAACATATGCAACGGGAACCAGCAGCGTTCCAAGCAGCGCGAGCATCCAAACCAAATGGCGTTGCGATGCCGACAGGCGGCGAAACAGCAAAACCACCAGCCCGGCACACACGAGCAACAAACTGCACTTCAGTTCGATTCCGACAAGATCCACCCAGTCCATGGCATCCCCCTTCAGCGACGTTTCGCTTGTTCGATCAGCTTGCTCAAACGGTCAAAATCCTCATCGGTCAGGTTTGCGCTGTCCAGATCGAGCAGCGATGCGATAGCCTTTTCCGTCGAGTTTTCAAAGAAGGTGCTCAGCACCCGGCGCATGGCCCCTTTTCGGGCCGCGGTCAAACTTGCCACAGGCTTGTAGAAATATTTACGGCCACTCGTGCGGTGCGTGACCTGCCCCTTTTCCTCCAGCAGGCGAAGCATCGTGCGAACGGCGGAATACCCCGGCGCGTCATCCATCAGTTCCTGGACATCCAAGGCGGAAAGTTCGCCCTTCTCAAAAAGCAGATCCATGATCTGCCGCTCGCGGCGGCTCAGGTTTTCCGGGGCATAGTGGCTCATGGCGATCCTTTCATTTGTGCTAAAATATTAGCACACACGAAGCAAATCAACCCTTAATGCTATTTTTTTAACACTCACAGCCCGCTGATCAAAAACAGATACCGAAGGAAACTACTAACTGCATGTGGCGTAGAGCCAGGGAGACCTCGACACGCGTGAAAATGAAACCGCATGCCCGAATAGATCACCCATGCATTTTTTGAGCAGACCCGGAACCGCCTTGATGGCATCAGCCACCTTCGTTCCGTCCTTACCGCCGGTCTGGGGGCCTTGTCGGGCTTCCCGCCATCTCCACCGCCGATCAGCTTGCCTGCGTGGCCGCCTTCCTTCACCAGACCATTTTCACTTCTGAATTTTAGTAACCGGCTAGCAGCGTGACAGCATCGACTCTATTTCCTGCGAACGAAACGGACGGTATCCCCATCGCCGGTAATGAGCAGCGAATCATCGGACAGCAACTGTCCGGTCGGTTTTTCGGATTCGCCCTCGACGCTCAGTTCGAGCCCTCCGGTTTCGTTGACCGCCCATTCCCCGTTAATGCCGTGGATGATGGCTCCATTTGCATCGCCGGCCGTCAGCGAGAATCCCCCCTGCTCCATGATATAGACCGTAATCGATTTTACCGTTCCGTCCGAAAGCTCCGGCGCAGGATTATCGCACTCCCACGTCCCGACATATCCCTTATTCGTTGCACAGCCGGCGAGCACCATGGCCGCCAGCGCCAAAACCGCAAACCTACTCTTTTTCATTCAGCTCTCCTTTCACAAAGATCCGCTTCAAATCGTGAGTCTCTGCGGCCGCGCCGCATTAACTGTGCATGTCGGTCAGAAGTCCCGGAACCGCCTTGATGGCATCAACCACCTTCGTTCCGTCCTTACCGCCGGCCTGGGCCTTGTCGGGCTTGCCGCCACCACCGCCGCCGGCGAGCTTAGCCACCGCGCCGATCAGCTTGCCGGCGTGGATGCCTTCTTTCACCAGATCATCGCTGACGGAACACATAAAGCAGGCCTTGCCGTCGGCATGGCTGCCGAGAATAATCACGCCGCTTTCAAGCTTCTGGCGCAGGCGGTCCATCAGTTCGCGCAGAGCATCCATCGGGACTTCGCCGGCCGTTGCCGCCAGCAGCGGCATGTTGTCGACCTTATCCTTGAGCGTGATGTGCTCAACCTTCGAGAGCAGTGCTTCGATACCATGCACCGCCGCTTTCATGCGGGCTTCCTTCAGCTGCTTTTCGGCCGATTTCACCTGCTCCGCCATCGCCTTGATACGGCCCGGCAGATCGGCCGGTTTCACGCTGAGGCTCTGGCTCAGTCCGCTGAGGAGTTCATGCTCGTCAGCCGACCATTCCAGTGCCGCCAGTCCGGTCACCGCTTCAATACGGCGGATGCCGGCGGCCACGGACGATTCGGAAACAATACGGAACTGCCCGATCTGTCCGGTGGAGCTCACATGCGTTCCGCCGCAGAGTTCCTTGCTGAAATCACCCACGGAAACAACGCGCACGGTGTCGCCGTATTTATCATCAAAAACGGCCTGGATATCGTCGGATTTCTGCACATCGGCCAGCGACATTTCCTGAATGCCGACCAGCGTGTTCCTGAGAATCTGTTTATTGACGACGCGCTCGATCTCGCGCAGCTGTTCCGGCTTCACGGCTTCGAAATAGTTAAAGTCGAACCGCAGGTAATCGGAAGCCACCAGCGAACCGGCCTGCTTGATCGTGGAATCCACCACTTCGCGAAGCGCCTGATTGAGCAGATGCGTCGACGTATGGTTACGGCGGATCTTATCGCGCCGGCCGCGGCACACCCGTGCAGTAACCTTGTCGCCGGCATTCAGCTTTCCGCTCACCAGCTCGCCGGAATGGATAATGATTCCGTCGCCGGTCTTCTGCGCATCCTGAACCTTGAACTCAACGCCTTCGGCCTTGAGCGTTCCATGGTCGCCCTGCTGGCCGCCGGACTCCCCATAAAAAGGCGTTTTGTCGAGAATGACGGCGCCGGATTCGAGCACTTCCAATATGGTTGCTTCGCATTCGGTGGATTCGTAACCGACAAAGATTGTGGCATCGACATCGAGTGCCCCGCCGTCGGCCATGACCACCGACTTTTTGCTCTTATAGTCGGCGCGTGCGCGCTCACGCTGCTCGTCCATCAGCTTTTCAAAACCGTCGGTATCGACGCTGATGCCGCGCTCGCGGGCCATCACTTCGGTCAGATCGATCGGGAAGCCGAAGGTGTCGTACAGTTTGAACGCTTCATCGGCCGGGAACAGATTATCCGACAAACCGCCGGCCACCTGATCAAACAGTTCGATGCCGCGGTCGAGGGTGCGGTTGAAGGAATCCTCTTCCGCCTTGAGGGTCTTGGTGACGCGGTCGAGATTTTTACGCAGCTCGGGGAAGGCCTCGCCAAAGTTTGCAGCAACGGTTTCAGCCAGTTTGTAGAAGAAAGGTTCTTTAAATCCGAGCACACGGCCCACGCGGACGGCGCGGCGCAGAATGCGGCGCAACACATAGCCACGGCCTTCGTTCGACGGAATAATACCGTCGGCGATCGCGAAGCTGAGGCAGCGGATATGGTCGGCAATCACACGGAAGGCAATATCCGCCGGATCGGTCATGGAACTGCCATACTTCTTGCCGCTCATCTCTTCCAGCGAGCGGAAGATCGGGGTGAACACATCGGTTTCATAGTTGGAGATCACGCCCGAAAAATCGGAGAACCCGTTGGTGCACTGAATGATTGAACAGGCGCGCTCAAAGCCCATGCCGGTATCAACGTGCTGTGCCGGAAGCGGCGTATAGGAGCCGTCGGGATTGGCGTTGAACTGAATGAAAACGAGGTTCCAGATTTCAATCAGGTCGGCGCTGTCGGCATTCACCATTTTGGCGCCGGCGTCGCCGTTGGGCGTCAGGTCGATGTGGATTTCCGAGCAGGGTCCGCACGGACCGGTGTCGCCCATCATCCAGAAGTTATCCTTGCGGTTGCCGGGAACGACGCGCTCGGCGGGCAAATATTTCAGCCACATCTCCTTGGCTTCAAGGTCGGCGGCGGTTTTGTCGTCGCCGCCGAAATAGGTGGCGTAAAGGCGGTCGACCGGAAATCCCCACACCTTGACGAGCAGCTCCCAGGCCCAATCGATGGCTTCCTGCTTGAAGTAGTCGCCGAAAGACCAGTTGCCGAGCATTTCAAAGAAGGTGTGGTGATAGGTGTCGGCGCCGACATCCTCGAGGTCGTTGTGCTTGCCGCCCGCGCGGATGCACTTCTGGGTGTCGGCGGCACGGCCCGGCTCGTAGGGGCAGTTGGCCTGTCCGAGAAAGATCGGGACAAACTGGTTCATGCCGGCATTGGTGAACAGCAGGTTCGGGGCGTCGGGCATCAGACTGGCCGATTTTACCAGCGTATGCTGTTTCGATTCAAAAAAATCCAGGAACGACTGGCGGATTTCCTTCGATGTCATTTTCACAACCTTCTTTCCATAAAACAAAAGCCGCCGATCCCTGCCGGCGAAAATCAGCGGGTTTTATAGCGGGATCGCCTGTTTGATGCAATGGCGGATTCCGAGTGAAAACAGCGGGGCGGCGCGGAAATTCATAAATTGGTTTTTACCCTCCTGCCGGAATCGCCATACTTTGCGGGTCATGAAACAAATTACCGCAACCCTCTTATTCCTGATGACGGCACTGGCTGCCGGACAGGCGGCGCAGATCCGTGTGCACCTGAACCATCCGCCGGCCGAAGGTCGTGTGGTCTTCGTACTCTACGATTCCGCCAATACCTTCGGCGACCTGCGCGATCCGGCGCTGACCGTTTCCGAACCGCTGGACGGAAGGGACGAATATATCATTACCAATGTGCCGCCGGCAGAATATGCCCTGCTGGTATTTCACGATGAAAACGGCAACCGGGCCATCGACAAAAATTTTGTCGGCATTCCCCGCGAACCGCTCGGATTTTCCAACAACTATACGCCGAAGGGACCGCCGAGCTATGCACGCGCGGCATTTGTTCTTTCCGATCAGGCGGAGCAGTCTTTTGATGTGGCACTGTATCGTCCGCTGGGCGAGCGCGGCCGGATCGGGATCGGCCCCGGGCTGATCATGCAGAGCAGTCCGTATCGCGACTATGACGGAGGCGTATACCGTTTTATTCCGGCAATCACCTACACGGGCAGCCGGCTGCAATGGTTCGGACCGCAGGTGCAGTTCGGACTGGCCGGCAGCCGGCGGCTGCGCCTTGCCGCCACGGGAACCTACCGGATCGGCCCGTATGAAGAGAGCGGGAGTCCGGCGCTTGCCGGCATGGGCGATGCCGAGGATACGGTCATGGCCGGGCTGGCGCTGCAGGCGGAGCTTCCGGGAGGAATGGATCTGTCGATGGGCGCCGCAGGCGATCTGATCGACCGGATCGGCGGGTTTGAGGCCGACATTCGGCTGGGCAAAGCGTGGCAGGCCGGAATCGTCCGGATCTCTCCCGGCATCGCCCTGAACTGGATGGACAGCGGCATGGCACGGAATGATTTCGGCGTGAGTCCGGCGCAGGCGGCAATCGGACGGCCGGCGTATGATCCGGGCGACACCTTCGGTCTGGAAGCCGGATGCGGACTGTTTGCCGAGATTACGGAGCACTGGATGCTGGTCGGACAGCTCGGCATTGAATGGCTCGACCATGCTGCAACGGACAGTCCGATCGTGGATGCGGATTATCTCTATAAAGGATACATGGCGCTGAACTACCTGTTTTAACGGGAGCAGTATTGATCCGGACACACGATGCGTGGCATCCTTTGGAGTTGATTTGACGCGATAGAAGGGGATTTACGATGAAGCGACAACAGATATTTTTTCCGGTTTCCGCCGCCGTTGCACTGCTCGTACTGCCGGCATGCACGGCTCAGCAGGCCGTCTCTCCCGACGGACAGATGGTTGAGTTCCTGCGAGGCGAATGCATCGCGGGCCTGATTGATCCCGTACCGGAATTCAGCTGGGTCGTTCACTCCAAAGAGAAGAATGCCATGCAGGCGGCCTATCAGGTGCGGGTCGCAAGCAGCAGGAATTTACTGGAATCGGGCAAGGCGGATGTGTGGGATAGCGGAAGGGTGGAATCGGACCAATCAGTCAATGTGAGCTATGGCGGAGCGGCGCTGCAGCCGAGACAGACGGTTTACTGGAAGGTGAAGACCTGGACCAACCAAGGCGAAGAGAGCAACTGGTCAGCCGTTCAGGAGTTTACTGCAGCGGAGCCCGATTCCGGATTCACCGCCTCCCGGCTTCCGCTCGAACAGACCGAAATTGCGCCGGCGCGGATTATTCGCCTGTCCGACTCCCGCTATCTGGTTGACTTCGGAAAAGTGGCCTTTGGCTATCTGCGCCTTAATCTGCTGGGCCGCGCCAACGATGACGTGGTGACGATTCATTTTGCGGAAAAGGGCAACGATAAGGGAATCGACACGAATCCAGGCGGAACGATCCGCTATTACAAGGTAAGCCAGGCACTGAACAAAGGGGAAAATAAAATCGATGTCCATCCACCGGTCGACGGACGCAATACCGGTCGCGACGCAATTCCGATTCCCGCAAATATCGGCGTGATTACGCCCTTTCGGTATGTCGAAATCGAGGATTGTCCGGTGACGCTGCGGGACAACATGATCCGGCAGGTGGCGGTCCATTATCCCTTCGACGAAACGGCCGCCAGCCTCAGCTCCGAAAACGACCTGCTGAATCAGGTCTGGGAACTCTGTAAATACAGCATGAAGGCCACGAGTTTTTGCGGCGTTTATGTGGACGGCGACCGCGAGCGCATCCCTTACGAAGCCGACGCCTACATTAACCAGCTCTCTCACTATGCCGTCGATCGCGAATATTCCATCGCGCGCTACAGCCATGAATACCTGCTCAGGCATTCCACCTGGCCGACGGAATGGAAGCAGCACTCTGTTATGCTGGCATGGGCCGATTGGATGTATACCGGCGATACCGAATCGCTCGAAAAAAACTACGACACCTTGAAACAGCACAAAACGCTTGAATGGCGTGCGCGCGAAGATGGCCTGCTGAAAACCGACGGCATGGCAAACCGCAACGATATCGTGGACTGGCCGGAAGGCGAACGGGACAGCTATGACCGAAGAGAAGTAAACACGGTCATCAATTCATTCTACTACCTGAACCTTTGCCAGATGGCGGACATGGCGGACGCGTTGAGCCGGACAGACGAGGCGCAGGAATATCGGGATAAAGCAGCGCAGGTGAAAGTACGATTCAACGAAGTGCTCTTCGATGCCCAAAAGGGAATCTATGTCGACGGAGAAGGATCGAACCATTCCGCTCTTCACGCCAACATGCTGCCGCTGGCCGCGGGCCTCGTGCCGAAGGAACACATCGACTCCGTAGCCGACTTTGTGATTTCACGCGGCATGGCCTGCAGCGTGTACGGCGCACAGTATCTCCTTGAAGGTCTCTACCGGGCCGGCCGGCCGCAGGCGGCACTGGACCTGATGACTTCCGAGGATAAACGCAGCTGGATGAACATGATTCGCTGCGGATCCACCATTACGATGGAGGCATGGGATAATCAGTTTAAACCGAATCAGGACTGGAACCACGCGTGGGGCGCCGCGCCCGGAAATATTGTTGCCCGATACCTGCTTGGCGTCCGACCGCTTGAACCGGGATTCGCGAAGGTTCTGATCCAGCCGCAGCCGGCGTCACTCGGCGATGTACGCGGTACGGTTCCGACCATTCGCGGACCGGTCACAGTGATCATTAAAAATGCCGGCGGCAAGTTTATGCTCGGCGTCGAAATTCCCGCCAACATGAGAGCAAAAGTGGGTATCCCATGCCGCTCCGAAGCGACCGTGAAACTCCTGCTGGACGGACAGCCGGTGGATGCACTCGCGGAGGGCGGCTATCTCTTTTTGGACAACATCGGTTCCGGAAAACACATGATCACGGCACAATAAAGCTGAGTGTGATTGCCGAGCGCACTGAATCGGAGGTTCGGCATCTTATCTCTGCAGAACAGGCAGCGATGCCACAAAATCAGCCACAAGGTTCAGGGCAGCCTTCTCCTTTTTCCAGGGGCCGCCGCCATGTTGCAGGTGCAGCGGATCCACGGTAATGACGAGCATCATATCCAGCTGGGGAAGCAGGATAATCTGCTGGCCGCCATGGCCCCACGCCATGTTGTAGCGATAGTTACCGGCCTGCACCGACCACCACTGATACCCGTATGCATTATCCTTCCAGTTGCGACCGACCCGAAATTTCCAGGCTTTGCTTGAATAGGTCTGCAGCGAATCGTGTACCCACTGCGACGGAACAACCTGCACGCCATTATATTGTCCGTCGTTCATGTAAAGCTGACCGAATCGAGCCAGGTCGCGTGCAGTCAGATGCAGATCGGAAAATCCCAGATAGTTACCATCCCAGTCCTGTTGCCAGAACCCGGGTTCGATGCCCAGCGGTGAAAAGAGATTTTCCTGCGCATAGGATTTCAGGTCTATGCCGGTTGCCCGGGCTACGATCTGGCCGAGAATGTGAGAGGTCAGGTTGCTGTATTCAAAGCCGGTCCCCGGATCGCGCACGAGGGGAACACGGATGAGTGTATCGTTATGAAAACCGGTCATGAGCAGGTTGAACAGCTCCTCTGTGGATTCCTCCCACGGATAGCCGGCACGCATCTGCAGCATTTGCCGAATGGTAATTTCGTTCCGACGCGGGTCTTTCACCTGATCCGCCAGCTCCGGAAAAAATGCCATCATCGGCTGATCGAGACTCTTTATATCGCCTCGCTCCAGAGCGATACCGACGAGCGACGAATTAATGCTCTTCGTGACCGAGTGAATGTTCACCTGCTGGTCCGGCGCGCCTCCATGAAAATACTGCTCCGCCACCAGCCGGTTATTTTTGAAAACCAGCACCCCGTAAACATTTTCAAGGCGGGAGGCATTCCAGTAGAGATCGTCCAGAAGACTTCGGTCCACGCCTTCTTCTTCCGGCGTTGAAACCTGAAACAAACCGTTCGAGTGAGCGGCATAGTTGACCGCAGAAAGATCCTTCGTGGTCGGCCCGCAGCCGGCCGACAGGATCCCGAGCACAAAAAGAACAAATCCGGCCCCGCCGGAAAAAACTAAACCAAAACGTTGCATAATCCCCTCCCCCGCAATTGCGTACGACATTTTCCGCACGACGGGCGAGTATGGCACCGGGGCAGAGGAATGCAACCCATTCCGGACCGGGGGTGTCGCGTCCGCTATTCGGAGGGAACCGATGACAATTTAATAGGTTTCCCCTCGACGATACTTTTCAAGGGTCTGCAGGCGCTGCTTTTTCAACTCATCTGTGTGGGCAGCATCAACAACCGTTTGTTGAAGGTATATTGCATAATCAAACTGCCCGTTTTCAGCGTAGGCCGCCGCCAGCGAGGTTCTCCCCGGAGCGGATCGGGAAACTCCTGCAGCGATTGCCCGATCGGCATATTGAGCTGCCAGCGCCCCGTTTCGCTTGGATTTATCTGCGTTGGCCCCGTAATACTCGGCTAAATAGAGTAACGATTCTGCATCCTCTTTTTCCGCTCCTTTTTCCAACCATTTCAGCGCCTCGGTATCACTCCTATTTATCCCGTTTCCTCCTCTGGTGTATAGATCGCATAGTCTCGCCGCTGACTCGTACATTCCAGCGGAGAAGCCTTCTTTGTAGTACTTTACCGCGCCTGCATAATCGCCATCCTGCGCATACATCTCTCCAAGCATATAATACGAGAATCCGTCACCCTTTTTGCCTAGTAGTTCGTACTCTTTTTTCGCCTCCTCACGATTGCCTTGATCATGCAATAACCGGGCCTTGCGCCATTCACTTGTATAATCATGTTCGGGTCGCGGCCTGAATTGCGGGTCCTTAGCGTCCTCAACCCAGCTGTATTTCTGTCGCAACTCCCTAGGCACAGAGACTTCATATCCGGATTGATCTCTTCCAATCGTGGAACTATGTATGCGAAAGATCACTCCAATAGGGTCGGAATAGTCATAATATCCCGGCAAACGAATCCGTTTCTCTTCGTTTGGCGCAATGCAGCCAACAAATTGATCCACTTCAAAGGTATGAACTTCCTTAGTTAACTTGTTGACGCTATATACCCGGCAATCCATGTACAGGTTTTCCAGCATCTCGCAATGCAGATTCTTGAGAGTCACTTCATAGCAGATGCCAATGGCTTCTTTCTTCTGCTTGGCCGAAACAGCCAGAAATTCCTCGGCTGCATTTGTATTAAGGCGCTCCTCATATTGCTGAAGTATGTATTCCTGATCGGCTTCGGAAAAAGAATCTAGGTCCGCCCAAAACCGCTTTCCGTTTTCCCGTTCGACTAAAACCTGCTTTTTTACGGCGTTGAACCGGATCATTTTGGCCTGACAGGACTTTCCTTCCACACTCGTGAATGTACGAAAATCATCGGCCGTCGCAACGGCGACTCCCATCAAAAAATATACAAGCAATCTTTTCATATGCGCTCCCCCACCAGTTTATTTTCCACCCGTCTTGCTCTATGTGTTATTCCATCCGACTACGTAATAATTAAGATCAGACGCAACGGAACGAGGATGCCTGCTCAACATTCTCAATGCTAAAAGTCCACATCGGAATGGAGGCGGGTTTCGAGCATGGGCCGGGCCTCTTCCCAGCCTTTCGTCAGCGCATGAATATCCAGCCGCAGGCGGGTGGTTTCCTTGAACCGCTCCTCATTGGAAAGATCACTCCGGCGCGCCAGATCGGCCTGTTCACGCTCCAGAAAACGTTTCCAGAAAAGCAGGATATAGCGCTGGGCCAGCTCCACCGGCCGGGTTTCTGTGTCGATCGTCCTCGACTCTTCAACCTGCACGCGGGTGATTACCTTCTGCATTTCGTCGTCATACTCATGAAACCCCTCGGTCAGGGTTTCCGGCGGGTCGAGCATCAGGATTTCAGCCAGCTTCCGGCAGGTCTCATCCGTGATCAGCTCCGGCCGGATAAAGTCATGTACCAGTGGATGGACCTCGCGATAGTGATGAACCAGCAGCTCGAGCAGCGCGGTCTCCTGGCGCGGATAGGTTTTCCTGGGCGGAAGTTTCGGTGCCGGCGCCTCCGGCTCAGTTGTGCGGACCGGACGTTGACTCTGCTTTGCCCTTCTCAGGTCCTGCTTTAAGGCCGCTGTAGAAATATTCAGGCGATCCGCCGCCTGCTGGATCATCGGATCGCGCCGGGCGGCCGAGGAGCAATGGCCGATATAATTCAGGACCGCCTGCACGACGCGCATACGGCCGGCTTCGGTGGAAATATCCTCCTGCTTCTGGAAGGCCTCGATCAGGAAATCCAGTGCAGACGGCGCCGTGGCAACAAGAGCGGTAATGGCATCCGACCCGTTTTTCCGGATCAGGGAATCCGGATCCTCGCCCTCCGGAAGCGTCACCACGCGGACCGACAGCTCGGTCGCCAGAAAAATTTCGGATGAACCCAGCGCCGCCTTGAGTCCGGCGGCATCGGAATCGAGTACAAGAATGACCTCGTCGGCATAGCGCTTGATCAGTCGCGCATGGTTTTCGGTCAGAGCGGTTCCCTGCGAGGCCACGACATTTTCAAGTCCGGCCTGATGACAGCGGATGGCATCGATCTGCCCCTCCACCACAATCGCCTGCCGGGAATCGACGATCGCCTTGCGCGCCTTGTCGAAGGCATAAAGCACGCGGTTCTTGTGAAAAAGCAGGGTTTCCGGGCTGTTGACATATTTAGCACCCTTTTCCGCTTTGTTCATGATGCGCCCGCTGAAGCCGATCACACGCCCCATCTGATCGCAGATCGGAAACATGATCCGGTTCCGGAATCGGTCATAGTGACTCGTCCGGCCGCCGCGATCGGACGGGACCGCAAGCCCCGCCGCTTCAAGCTGTTCGGCGGTGTAGCCCTTTTTGAGCGCACGTGAAAGCAGTCCTTCCCAGTCGTTGGGCGCATAGCCGATCTGAAACTGCTTTACCAGCTCCGGCGGCAGATCCCGTTCCTCCAGATAGCGCCGGGCCTCGGCGCCCTCCGGCGCTTCAAGCAGCATACGGTGAAAAAATGCGGCGGCATCCGTATGCAGTTTATACAGCACATCCTTATTGCCGCTCTTTTCCGGCTGGGCGCCGCCTTCATATTTCAGCTCAACCCCGGTGCGTTCGGCCAGAATGCCGATCGCCGTCACGAAATCGACCTTTTCATAATCCATCACAAAGCGGAATACGTCACCGCCGGCGCCGCAACCGAAGCAATGAAAAATCTGGCGGGCATCATTCACCGTGAATGACGGGGTCTTTTCCTGATGGAACGGACAGTTGCATTTATAGGTGGAACCGCGCCGGCGCAGCTGCGGAAGATACGCCCCCACCACCTCTACAATATTGCAGCGGGCCCGTATCTCTTCTATCACCTCTTTTGCGATCATCGCCATTCCCTAGAAATAGCGTAACGCCGATGTCCCCACAATCCCGCGGGAAGAATTTTATGCCGGGGGATTGCAGTTACCGGTCCAAGCCCCTATTTTGGAGCGACTTTCCGAATCAGGACATGCGATATGAAGCTGCCGAAACTTCAAGATCTGAACAACGAACGCTTTCTGAACGAAGCCTTCAGCCCGGAAAAAAATACGCAATGGATCCGGGCCACGCGGTTGCGGCGCAATGTCTACCTGGTGCTTTTTCTCACAGGCATCGCCTGCATCTTTGTCACGGCATTCGCCCAACGATACCTGCTGATGGTGCTGTCGCTTTTCCTCGCGGTGCTCTCGCTGGTTGTTATGACCAAGTACGACACCCAGCTCTACTTCCTGACCAAACTAAAACTGCGGGAACCGGAACAGGAAGAAGGCCCGATTCCGTGATTAAACCGCCTCCCTACGGGACGGCGGTCGAAAGGTGTAGATACCACTTACCCGCAGGGACGCGGACGGGGCATTAGAAATGCAATCCATCGACTCAATATTCCTACTCCGGAATAAAGAGCGTCTGGCCAACGCGAATGGTATCGGAGGTCAGGTTGTTGGCCTTTTTGATTTTATCGACGGTCGTTCCGTAGGCCTGGGCGATCACGGAAAGGGTGTGACCTTTCTGGACCACATGCTCGCGGCCCGGACCACGCCCGGAGGTCGTCGTCGGACGCGTTGCAACGGCCTGGTTAATCAGACTTTCCACGCGCCGGATGACTTCCTGGATATCCTGTGTATGTTTCTGTTCCACGGACTGCAGCTTACTGTTGAGCTGGCTGAGAGAGCTGCCGGACTTCCGCAGCTCTTCACGCAGCTGCTGCACTTCCTGCGCAAGGCGACCGTTTTCCATCTCGATGGAATTGAGCTGTCCCTGCAGTTTGTAGAACCGCTCTTCCGTGGCACGCGCCTCAAGCTGGCGATAAGCCTGCGCCTGCTGCTGGCGCTGTTGCGGGGTCTGCAGGGTTTCACATCCGGAAAGAAGCACGACTGCGGTCATGCAGGGCAGCCAAATATATTTTTTCATCTCATTCACCATTAACGGGTTTGTAAATTTACGGGGTTCAGGGTTTCCACTGATAAAGCAGGCGGGGCGATTCAACCGACTGCAGACTGGGGAGTTTCGGCGCCTGAGCTCCCAGTAGCTCGTCGAGCAGCCCGACAGGCTGCGCATAACGCACAATACAGAGTTCGTCCATGCCCATCAGATCCTTAAGCGCTTCCACGGCATCAAGCCAATAGCCGACTTCATCGATAAATCCATGATCGAGCGCCCGCGGCGCCGTAAATACCCGCCCATCCAGCAGTTCAGGATTCTCGAAATTCCGGGCATTCATCACGATCGAAGCAAAGCGGTCCTGCATTTCATCGACCAGATCCTGCATCATGGCCATGTGTTCCGGATCCACGTCTTTCAGGGGATTGAGCATATCCTTGTTGTCGCCTGATGCAATGGTCACGGATTTCAGCCCGATTTTATCGCCCAGCTCCTTCATGTTGAGCGACTGCATGATCACCCCGACCGATCCGACGATGGCGGTGGGTTCTGCTACAATATAGTCGCCGGCCATGGAGGCGTAATAAGCGCCGGAAGCCCCAAGGCCGCGAATGAAGACGACGATCACCCGGTCTTCATCGCTCTCCTTGAACATTTTGAGAGCGGCATAGATTTCGTCGCTGGGCGTTACGGCGCCGCCGGGAGAATCGACTTCCAGCAGAATCGCCCGTACATATGGATCACTGCGGGCCGCGAGAATCTGCGTCAGGATGGTCTCCACCATATCGGGATCCGACCCCAGCAGCCGCTCTTGACGCCCGCGCATGATGACGCCGGAGAGCGAAATCCGGACCACCTTGTTTTCAAGCGCCAGATCATCATAGCTTCCGTACGACCAGATTTCCTCATAATCCGGCATTTCATCGACGGGACCGGCATAGCTCGCATTCCCTCCGAAAAGATAGGCAATCAGCCCGAAATTAGTCGCCACGCTGCCGGCCAGCAGCATGATCAGCAGAATCAACAGTACCCAGTATCCGGTTTTCGGTGCGTTGGACATTTATCCATTTCCTTGATTATGTGATAAAAAAAGCATCATAGAGACTTCCTTCCATTAAATGAATAAATAAATTCCATTGGCTGGAATAAATGGGGTAGCGTGCGCGTGTTTTATCAACCTGAGGAGATTGGTTTTGGACTATCTGGAACGCGCACGCGAAGTATTGGACATTGAGATTTCTGGACTTGAAAAGGTCCGTAACGATCTGGGCAGCGGATTTGCAGAGGCCGTTGACGCGGTGCTTAAAACACTCGCCAATGGAGGGAAAGTGGTTGTAACCGGTGTCGGCAAGAACTGGCATATCGGCAACAAAATGGCCGCCACGCTGACCAGCACCGGCACGCCGGCGGTAATGATGCATCCCATTGAAGCCATGCATGGCGATTTCGGGATTCTGGGCGATCGTGATATCCTGCTGGCCATGAGCTATTCCGGCGCATCCGATGAGCTGATTGCCCTGCTTCAGCCCGTTAAGCGCAAGGGCATCCCGATTATTGCAATGACCGGCGAGCTCGACAGCCCGCTGGCCCTGCACAGCGACATTATTATCTCCATCAAGGTCGACAAAGAAGCCTGCCCCTTCAACATGGCCCCGACCACCAGCACCACCGCGACTCTGGCGTTGGGCGATGCGCTGGCCATGGTCCTGCTCGAATCCCGCGGATTCAAGCTTGAGGACTATGCAAAACTGCACCCCGGCGGCGCCATCGGACGCACGCTGCTGCTGCGTGTGGACGATGTGATGCGTACCGGAGAACGCTGTGCCACGGTCCAGACCGGGAAGCCGGTTCGCGAGGCGCTGATCGCCATGACCGGAGCCAAGGCCGGCTGCGTGGCGATCGTGGAAGCGGACAACACCCTGGCCGGCATCATGACCGACGGCGACCTGCGCCGGCACCTGATCGCAACACCGAACCTGATTGAGCAGCCGGTGGAATCCGTGATGACCGCCAATCCGATCACACTGCACAAGGATATGCTGGCCCTTGAAATCCTGAATATTTATGAAAAACACAATATTGACGACCTGATCGTGGTTGATACAGAAAACCGCGTTATCGGCGCCGTCGACATTCAGGACATGCCGAAGCTGAAGATACTTTAACCGGAGACCGGCAGGGGACGTTTAAACAGATGAGTTCCCCATTGACCCGCAAAGACACAATAGGTACGGTTTGCGGGTTCTTTTTACAACGATTGGAAAGGGAGAGGACAACACCATGGCAATGATGATTTCGAAGTTTCATAAGATTATCCAAAACAAAACGGTTTGGGCGATTTTCGCAGTAATCGTTTGCGTCGCATTCGTCGGACTTTACACAGGGAACCGAGGCAACTCGAACAACTCCCAAAAAGCGGCGCCGGACGAAGTGGCCGGAAAGGTTTTCGGCGAGAAGGTAACCCGCAGCGAATTCAGCAACGCGTACCGCAACTCCTACCTCATGCTGCTGCTCAGCACGGGCAAGCCGGTCAGTGAAGATCCGAGAATGTCCGCCATGCTGCGCGAAAGCGCCTGGCAGCGGCTGGCGATCCTGAAGAAGGCCGAAGCCGCAGGACTGACGGTAACCGACGAGCAGCTCGTCAAGCACATCCGCCAGCAGCGCATCTTTTTCAATCCGCAGACCGGACAGTTCGACAACAACACCTACAGCGCGTTCTTCAGCCAGATCCTGCCGCGTCTGGGCATCCAGATTACCGACAAGTACTATGAAAACATGATGCGTGAAAACATGCTGATCGACAAGGTGTCGAGCACTGCGGTCCAGGGCGCACTGGTTACGGAAGCCGAAATTGATCGTGCGTTCCACCTCTATTCCGATGGCCTTAACATCAAGTATGCCGCCGTTCCGCGCACACTTGCTCCGGCCGTTGAGATTACCGAAGCCGATGCGCTCAAATATTACAACAGCTTCCCGAACCAGTTTGCTTATCCGGACAAGGTGCGGGTCAAGTATGTGACCTTCCCGGTTGCGGACTACGAAGGCGAAGTCAGCGTGACCGATGAACAGGTCACTGCGATCTACGAAAACAACAAGAACTACTTTGTCGTTGAAGGAACCGAATCGGATCCCGAACCCCAGTTCAAACCGCTGGAAGAAGTTCGGGAAGAGATTCTCGAACGCGCCACCCACGAACTTGCCCGTCAGAAGGCCGCCGGTGCCGGAGGCATGTTTGTCTCGCAGCTGGCCAGCCAGTCCGCAACCTTTGAGGAAGTGGCAGAAAAGGCCGGAAAGACGATTGCCCTGACCGTTCCGTTCGCCATCTCCGACACGGTGCGCGGCATCGATCCGGAAGCCGGAACCTTCACCCGCGCCGCCTTCGCCCTTGAAGACGATAAGAACCACTTTTACAGCGATCCGGTTGCCGGCCGCGATAATGTTTATGTTCTGGCTCTCGCGGAAAAGAAACCTTCATTCCTGCCGAAGTTTGATGTGGTTGCCGAGGATGCCATGGAAGCGGCCCGCGTTACGGCCGAAGAAGATGCTTACTACAGCAAGGCCGAAGAAATTCACGGAAAGCTGCAGGAAGCCCTTACTGCCGGAACCGCCTTTGATGAAGCCGCCAAGGCGCTTGGCCTCGAACCCGCTCTGGCAGAGAAGCTCAGTCTGGCGGAGTCTCCCACGGAAACGATTCCCCAGCAGCTGCTCTACGCAACCTACATGTTCCCGGCCGGCTCGCTGGTTGACCTGATTCCTTCTGAAAATCAGTTCCTGGTTGCTTACATTGCGGAACGTATTCCGGCGGACCGCGCAAGCGCAGACCCGATGATTCTCGAACAGCTCAAGGCTAACGTCCAGCAGGACAAAGCCTCCCGTATGGCGGAAGCATGGCGTGATGCCCTGATGGAGGAAGCCGCCGTCGAAGATCTGCTCGACAGCAATTCCTAAACCCGGGTGCCTGAATGCCGCTGGCCTACCTTATCATACTGTTCATCGGCATTCCGGTGGCCGAACTGGCCATCCTCATCAAGCTCCACGACATCATGGGGCTTGGTGCCACCATCCTCCTCGTCCTGCTCACCGGCATCATCGGAGCGGCTCTGGTCCGGCGGCAGGGAATCAACCTGCTTTTTAAAATCCAGCAGGAAATGGCCGCCGGCAACCTGCCGGCCCCGCAGATGATCGACGGGATCATGATCCTGCTGGCCGGCGCATTCCTGATTACCCCGGGCCTGATGACCGATACCGTCGGCTTTGCCCTGCTCGTCCCCTTTATCCGCGCCGGCATCCGGGGGTGGCTGCGGAACGTGCTGGAACGGAAACTCCGCAACGGCACCATCCATGTAAACATCCGACCGCCCTATGAATAAAGAGGTCACCATTCCGCTTTGCGTCGATCTGGATGGCACACTGGTCAAGCTGGACACCCTGCATCAGGCGCTTTTCCTGTTGCTCCGACGCGATTTCTTCAGCTTGTTCCGGATTCCGGGATGGCTACTCAAAGGGAAAGCCCACCTGAAAGACCAGGTCATGCAGCGCGTCGCGCTCGACGCCGAGGCCCTGCCCTATAACCGGTCCTTTCTCGACTGGCTCCGCGAGCAGCATACCGCCGGACGCAAACTCATCCTGGCCACGGCCTCCAACTATCGTACCGCCCAGTCCGTCGCCGACCATCTGGGCATCTTTGACGAAGTTCTTGCCAGCAACGCCGAAACCAACCTGCGCGATAACAGCAAGCTTGAAGCGATTCAGGCGCGGCTTGACCGTTTTGCCTATGCCGGCAACGACCGTCACGACATCCCGATATGGAACGACGCCGAGGAAATTATTCTCGTTAACCCATCCCGCGCAGCCCGGACCGCCTGCGAAGAAGACGCTTCCTATGTATTTGAAGAACGCAAGCCGCGGCTGCTGATGCTGATCAAGGCCATGCGGTGTGAACAGTGGCTGAAAAATGTCCTCATCTTCACCCCCATGCTGCTGGCCCATCGGCTTGGCGAAACGACCTGTATCATCCAGACCCTGCTGGCCTTTTTTTCCTTCAGTCTTGCGGCGTCATCGATCTATGTTCTCAACGATCTATTTGATCTGAGCGCCGATCAGCATCACCCCCGCAAATGCCGGCGCCCGTTTGCATCCGGAGATCTGCCGATTTCCTCCGGCGCGCTCCTGATGCCGTTGCTGGCCGGTGCCAGCCTCGCGCTTTGCCTCCTGCTTCCGACTCCGTTTCTGTGGGTACTGCTGACCTATTATGCCATTACGACGCTCTATTCCTGGCGTCTGAAACAGCTCACCATTACTGATGTGCTGACGCTGGCTATTCTATACTCAATGCGCATCTTCGCCGGCGCCGTTGCATCCTGTACTCCCGCTTCCACCTGGTTCATTGAATTTGCCATCTTTCTCTTCCTGAGTCTGGCGCTCGTCAAACGTTTATCCGAGCTACGCGAAATTGAAGATGCACCGGAACAGCAGGCCCACCGGGAGCGAGGCTACCGCGCCTCCGACCTACCGTTGCTGCTGGGATTCGGCGCTGCCAGCGGCTATATCTCCGTGTTGGTTTTTACGATGTACCTCGGAAGCGAAAATGTGGCCAGGCTTTATGACCGCCCCGATATTCTCTGGATTTTCTGCCCGTTGCTGCTCTACTGGATCACCCGCATCTGGCATTTGGCCTGGCGCGGCGAAATGCATGACGATCCGCTGGCATTTGCGGCCCGCGACTTCCACACTTATCTTGTTGGCGCCCTCGGCGTGGCCGCCATTCTGTTCGCCATCTAACCCGCAGGAGAAAGCTCATGACCAAACCCAGCGTTGACCTGACGATCGTCGGATCCATCGGAATCGACACCATCGAAACCCCGACCGAAAAACAGGAGGACATTCTGGGCGGCTCTGTCAGCTATGCCTGCGCCGCGGCCTCGTTCTTCACCCACACCGGCATGGTCGGCGTGGTCGGAACCGACTTCCCGCAGGAATTCCGGAACACCTGGAAAGACATGAATATCGATCTCGAAGGCCTGCAGACCGTCGAGGGAAAAACCTTCCGCTGGTCCGGCGTCTACGAAGAAAACATGGACAACCGCCGCACGCTTTCCACCGAGCTCAACGTCTTCGAGACCTTCTCGCCCGTCTTGCCGGAAGCCTATCGCGAAGCGCCCTACCTTTTTCTGGGCAACATTCATCCGGCGCTTCAGCTGCATGTACTCGAACAGGTCCGCGATCCGAAATTCATCCTGATCGACACGATGGACCTCTGGATTAATATTGACCGGCCGGATCTGGAAAAGGTGATCGGCAAATGCCACATGCTGACTCTCAACGAATCGGAAGCCCAGCTCTTTACCGGCGAACAGACCCTGGGGTGCGCCGCTGCCCGGTTGCTGGAACTCGGTCCGGAATATGTCCTGATCAAAAAAGGCGGCAACGGATCCATGCTCTTCACCCGCGACGACATCTTTCTGTTACACGCCTATCCGCTGGATTCATTCAAGGATCCCACCGGCGCCGGCGACACCTTTGCCGGCGGCCTGATGGGCGCCCTCGCCGCCTCCGGAAAGACCGACAAGGAAGCCATCCGCCAGGCCATGGTTTACGGTAGCATCGTCGCCTCGTTCGGCGTTGAGGAGTTCAGCCTCGAACGGCTCAAGCAGCTCGATCGCGACCAGATCGACGCACGGGTCTCCGAATTCCGCGAAATGTGCCGGCTGTAACGCGCTCCATCTACGTTATAACAACGATAATGCGTCCACATCCACACTGAGTGACACCCCTTTCGGCAACCGGAAGGAGGTCATCACATGGCGGATCGGCTTTGTCATCTTTACGGTATGCTCGCAGCGAAGCATGATCTGGTAGCGGTAGGCGCCCTTCGCCCGGGCCAGCGGCGCCGGCATCGGCGGCGAATGGATCACCGATTCCGGAAGAATCCGCTCCAGCCGCTCAAAAAACCGGTCCGAAGCCGCAATCACATCCCCTTCACTTTCCCCTTTGAAGGTGAGCAGCACCAAATGAGAAAATGGCGGATACGACAACTCCTTCCGGAATTCCAGATCCTGTGAACAAAAGCCTTCATAATCGAGGCTGTTGGCAGCCTGAATCGCCGGATGGTGCGGCGTGTAGGCCTGCACAATCACCTCGCCCGCCTTTTCGCCGCGTCCGGCGCGGCCTGCCACCTGCGTTAACAACTGAAAGGTCCGTTCGCCCGCCCGGAAATCCGGCACGTGCAACGACATATCGGCATAAAGAACACCGACCAGCGTGACATTCGGGAAATCGAGCCCCTTGGCAATCATCTGCGTACCCAGAAGAATATCGATTTTCCCGATCCGGAAATCGTCGAGCACCCGACGATACGAATCCTTTCGGCGCATGGTATCGGAATCCATCCGGGCCACCCGCGCATTCGGGCACAGCCGCTCCAGCACCTCTTCAATCCTTTGCGTACCCATGCCGGCATATTTAAAATCGGGATCGCGGCAGTCGGGACAGCGGTCCGGAACCTTCTTTTCGGCCCCGCAGATATGGCAGAGCAGTTTATGCTCCCGCTTATGATAGGTCATCGACACACTGCACGCTTCGCATTCGGCCACATAGCCGCACTGCTCGCACTGCAGCGACGACGAAAAACCGCGCCGGTTCAGGAAGAGAATCACCTGCTCGCGGCAGTTCAGCCGGTCATAGATTCCATTCACCAGCTCCCGCGAAAAAATCTGAGGCCGCCCCTCTTTCTCAGCCTCGATCCGCATATCCACCACCCGCATCAGCGGCATGGAGCGGTCGTCAACACGTTGCAGCATTTCAGCCAGCTCGTACCGACCGGACCGCACATTGCTGAACGATTCCAGCGCCGGCGTCGCCGAACCCAGAACCACGCAGCAGTTTTCCAGATGTCCGCGCATGACGGCCACATCGCGCGCGTTATATCGCGGCGACTCATCCTGCTTGTAGGTCGGCTCATGCTCCTCGTCCACCACGATCAGCCCCGGATTCTCCACCGGCGCAAAGAGGGCCGAACGCGCACCGATTGCAATGGTTGCCTCGCCGTTACGAATCCGATGCCACTCATCGTGCCGTTCGCCCTCGGAAAGGCTCGAATGCAGAACCGCCACGCAGTTCCCGAAGCGAGATCGGAAGCGATCCACGGTCTGCGGCGTGAGCGATATTTCTGGCACCAATACGATCGCGCCCTTTCCCTGATCCAGCGCATGCTGAATCGCCTGCAGATACACCTCGGTCTTGCCGCTGCCCGTCACGCCATGCAGCAGCACCGTGCCCGGCTTTTTGCGATCCATTGCCGCGTTGATAATGTCCAATGCCGTCTGCTGCTCCGCCATCAGGTCAAACGGCTTTGTACGAAGCAGTTCCATCCCGGCATGCGGATCGCGCTGAATCGTCGACTCAGCAATCGTTACCAGCCCGTTCTTCTCCAGCGTCCGGACCGGCGAATCTGAACATTCGCCCCGCTCCTTCAGCTCCGACAAGGTCATTGAACCGTGCTGAAGCAAAATCTGTATCAGCATCTGCTGCTTCTCCGGCAGGCGAGCCTCCTGCGGTACAGCTTCCGTGCCGCAGGCGTCCCGCCTGCCGGAGTCATTAACCAACGAAACCACCAACTGCTTCTTGTGCTGGGCGCCGCGCTTGCGGACAGCGCTGGGCAGAACAGTCCGGACGGCGTGCTCAATCGGGGCGCAGTAATAGTCGGCAATCCAGTAGGCCAGCTTCATGATCGGATCGGGAATGAGCGGTTTTTCCCCGACCACTCCGGCAATCTCCTTTAGCTTGTCGGAAAAGGCAGAATGATTGGCCAGACCGACCACAAAGCCGCGCAGCTCCCGTGAATGGAACGGCACCACCACCTGTGTTCCGACCTTGATGACCGACTGCAGATGCGCCGGAATCCGGTAGTCAAACTCCCGGTCCAACGATATCTCCACTACTACTTTTGCAATCGATGCCATAGCCGGACACAGTAGTTGCCCCCGTCCCCAAACTCACGAAAAAACATCCTGTCACTTGATTTGATGGACCGTGCAGGTAGTATCGCCCGAATGGTTCGAATGATACAGATTGACCGGAATAATCCTGATGCAGGAATTATTGATGAAGCGCGCGGTGTACTGGAATCCGGCGGGCTGGTGATTGTCCCGACAGAGACGGTGTACGGCATTGCCTGTAATCCGACGGTGCCGGGCGCCATGGACCGGCTGATCGCGGCAAAAGGTCGGGACGGCAACAAGCCGATCGCCCGGCTGGCATCGGATCCGGCACAGGTCGCCGCCGGCGCAAAAAACTGGAATGCCGGACTTCAGACCCTCGCCAAAGCGTATTGGCCGGGTGCGCTGACCATCGTGCTGGAAACGAATGAGGGCTGGACCGGCTACCGGATTCCGAATCATCCGGTTGCGCTGGCGCTCGCCGAAGCCTGCGGAAACGTGCTGGCTCTGACCAGCGCCAACCTGAGCGGCGAATCCGATACCAAAACCGCCGAATCGGCCATGCAATCCGTACAGGCGGACATGGTACTGGACAGCGGGCCGTCGGCGGAGCAGGCGGTTCCCAGCACGGTAATCAAGGTGAACGGGTCGCGCATCGAATGCCTGCGCGAAGGCTGCCTGCCGTTCCGCGAGGTAAAGAACCTTTTCGAGAGAGGACTTGAATCATGAAGAAGGTACTTTTTGTCTGCACAGGAAACACCTGCCGGAGCCCGATGGCCGAAGCACTGTTCCGCCATCGGATCGGGCCGGATTCCGGGTGGGACGCCGCCTCCGCCGGCGTTTATGCTGCGGCCGGAAGCCCCGCATCGCAGAATGCCGTGCTGGCCCTGAAGGAACTGGGAATCGATCTCTCCGCCCATCGAAGCCAACCACTTACCGCTCAACTGGTTGAAGACGCCGAACTGATCCTTGCAATGACCGCCGGACACCGCTTTCAGATTCTCGATGCCTTCCCGGCGGTTGGCAACAGAGTTTTCTTGATTAACGCGTTCGGAACCTCAAAAGTGCCCGCCGATGTTTCCGATCCCTTCGGCGGATCGCTGAACACCTACAAACGAATTCGGGATGAGATCGATCGGGCCCTTTCGGACCTGATCCTTTTTATTCGCACGGGAGTTAAATAGAAAGAAAGGCCCATCATGAAGATTGCAATTGGTGCTGACCATGGCGGTTTTGCGTTGAAAACCCGCCTGATTGATATTTTAAAGGAAAAAGGAATTACCGTAGAAGACATGGGAACAGACAGCGCAGAATCCGTGGACTATCCGGATTATGCCGCCGCCGTAGCGGAAAAGGTTTCCAACGCGTCCGTTGACCAGGGCATTATCGTCTGCACCACCGGCATCGGCGTGAGCATTACGGCCAACAAATTCCCGCGTGTGCGCGCCGCCCTCTGCATGAATCCCGAAATGGCGACCATGACCCGTCAGCATAACAATGCCAACGTGCTCTGCCTTTCCGGCAAGTTCACCGAAAACGACGTGGCCGAACAGATTCTTGATGCCTGGCTGAGTGCCGAATTCGAAGGCGGGCGCCACGAGCGCCGCGTTAAGAAGATCAAGGACTATGCCTCCGAAACCGCAGGCACCATTGCGGTTTATGACTCCGATCCGGAAATCTACGCGGTCCTGAAGGCGGAAGACAAGCGCCAACATGAAAATCTGGAGCTGATCGCGTCCGAAAACATTGTCTCCAAGGCCGTCCGCGAAGTGCAGGGCTCCCGCCTGACGAATAAATATGCGGAAGGGTATCCGTCCAAGCGCTGGTACAACGGCTGCGAATGGGTGGACGAAGCCGAACGACTGGCTATCGACCGCGCCAAGGAAATCTTCGGGGCAGAACACGCCAATGTGCAACCCCATTGCGGGTCTTCGGCCAACATGGGCGTCTATTTTGCCATGCTCACCCCCGGCGATACGATCCTTGCCATGAGCCTAGCCGAAGGCGGACACCTGACGCACGGTCATCCCATGAATTTTTCGGGTCGCCTTTTCAACATCGTGCCCTACGGAGTGGATCAGGAAACAGAACAGATCGACTATGACCTCGTCCAGAAACTGGCGGATGAGCATAAGCCGAAAATGATCGTGGCCGGCGCCAGTGCCTACTCCCGCATCATTGATTTCAAGAAGTTGCGCAAAACCGCTGACAGCGTCGGCGCCTACCTGATGGTTGATATGGCGCACATCGCCGGACTCGTTGCTGCCGGCTGCCATCCCAACCCGGTTCCGCATTCCGACTTTGTCACCACCACGACCCACAAAACCCTGCGCGGACCGCGCGGCGGCATGATTCTCTGCAAGGAAAAATTTGCGGCCGACATCGACCGACAGGTGTTTCCCGGAATTCAGGGCGGACCGCTGATGCATACCATCGCAGGTAAAGCCGTCTGCTTCCATGAAGCACTCCAACCCTCGTTCAAGCAGTATCAGCAACAGGTCGTCAAGAATGCTCAGGCGCTCGCAGCGGCATTGGAAGATGATGACATCCGTCTAGTGTCCGGAGGCACCGACAACCACCTGATGCTCGTCGATCTGACCGCGGCCGATATTTCAGGAAAGGATGCGGCAATCGCCCTCGATAAAGCCGCTATTACGGTAAATAAGAACGGTATTCCATTCGACAAGAAGAGCCCGTTCGTAACGTCGGGGATTCGTATCGGAACGCCGGCGGTAACAACCCGCGGCATGAAGGAACCGGAGATGGAAAAAATTGCCGGCTTCATCAAGCGCACCCTGCGCCATGCGGATGATAATGCAGTACTGGCCCAGGTCCGCGAAGAGGTTCTCGCGCTGACGGCTCAGTTCCCGATTCCGTAAGCCGGACCCCACCAGCCGGAAATCAAAAAAGCGCCCCGCTTCCGCGAGGGCGCCTTTTCTTTTTGAGGAGGAGAAATCTATTCTTTTTCGAGATAGTTAACCCACTTAACGTTTTCATTTTTCTGGCGCTCACGGAAGAGGCGCAGGTGGGGAGATATCTCGTCATACTGTACAGCGTTGGTCGAGGTGACGGCGGGTTGCGCATAGGTAGCAAACCGGTTCGGCGAGGTGTAGATGCCGGTATCGCTCAGGGCGGCATGACGGGCATTCACACTCAGGTACTGTAGACCGGCAAAGGCCACCAGTAACATAGCCACACCATACTTAGGCTCGGCAAACAGCCAAGGGAAACAACCTTCAATCAGATCGCCGAAACTCTTGCGCTGATTACGACTCGCGGAGCGAACTTCACGCATGATGTTCTGCCGGTTGCGCGTCATGCGCGCGATTTCAGGGACTTCGTATTGCTTGAGGTGCAATAGCTTGTCCAGCAGCTCTTCGCTGCAGAGGCGCTTGCCTCCGTCTGTATGATTAACCTGATCCGTCATTTCATGAACTCCGCCAATTCGGACTGCAACTGCCTCCGGGCATAAAATAATCTCGAACGGATTGTACCGACCGATGCACCCACCATTTTTGCGATATCTTCGTGAGGAACACCCTGCATATCATGCAGTACCACAACCGTTCTGTGCTTGTCAGACAGGTTCTGCATAGCCTCGTTCAATTTTTTTTGTAGCTCCGAAAGGCTCAGGTTCCGGAGGGGCGATCCCTTGGAAGTCAGGTCGTGGTAAATATCGTCGAGTTTAATCTCGTTATCGAACTGGTCCAGACTCATGGTCCGCTTGCGGTTCCTCTTTTTCCGGTAATTGATCGTCTTGTTGACGGCAATGCGGTAGAGCCAGGTGTAAAAGGATGACTTACCCTTGAAGCGGGGAAGTGCCTGATAGGCTTTAACAAAAATATCCTGTGTCAGGTCCTCGGCATCTTCACGATTAGAGGTCATGTTATAGGTCAGCGCATAGATTTTTCCATGGTATCGTTTAACCAGCTGATCAAATGCATGAACATCACCCTGCTGGGCTTTCAGCACTAAATCATCATCCGGCGGACCATCGTTCGCCTCTTCCGGGACATCCACCTCTTCAGGTTCCGTGTCCGATTCTCTGCCAGTATCAAATACCATTTTAATGCGCCTTTGCGGGCGTCATCCCCCTTTTCAATATCAAAGAGTATCAAGACGCACCGATGTTCGGCAACGTTCAATTATTTTCTCGGCGGAGGCGTTTTTCCCAGCTCGGCCAGAACGGCCTTGAGATCCAGCCAGGCATCCTTTTTCTTCGATGCATCTCGAAGCAGGTAGGAAGGGTGAAAGGTCGGCATCAGGCGAATGCCTTCATATTCCTGCCAGACCCCACGGATCCGGGTAATGCCGACCGGTCGACCGAGCAGCCCTTCCATCGCGGTTCCGCCGAGCCCGACAAGCACTTTGGGGCGGATCATCCGGATCTGTTGCCGCAGGTAGGGAAGACACATCTGCATCTCTTCCGGATGCGGCTTACGGTTTTGCGGAGGCCGGCATTTTACCACGTTCGCGATATAGACATCGCCGCGGGAGTATCCCATCGCCTCGATCATCTTATCGAGCAACTGGCCGGCCTTGCCTACGAACGGGCGGCCCTGCTCATCCTCATCGGCTCCGGGTCCTTCGCCGACAAACATGATATCCGGCCCGTCTGTCCGGCCTTCGCCGGGCACCGTCAGATTGCGGGTCTGGCACAGCGGACAGCTCCGGCACTGCCCGATATACGCAGCAAGCTGCCCAATATCCGCAAAATCGGCCGGAACGGGCACCGCTTCGACGATCTTTTCTTCGGGAGCCTCGGTCAACGGCTCACTGGCCAGTTCTTCGAGCACGGCGCGCTCCACCTCCAGGCGCTGGACACCCTCGTCGCGCTGGTATTCCAGATATTTTTCCAGATCTTCGATCAGGCTTTGAAATGTCGGTTCCGCCATCACTCGTTCCTCAGTCGGTCTAAAAGCTGTCGCATATCTTCAAACAACGGCGCCTCGAAAGAAAGCCTTTTCCCGGATACGGGATGATTGAATGCCAGCCGGGCGGCATGCAGCATCTGGCGCTCAGGATTTACCGGCAGCTTATGCTGCCGCGCGCGGCCATATACCGTGTCGCCGACAACCGGATGCCCCAGATGCGCCATGTGAACGCGGATCTGGTGGGTCCGGCCCGTCTCAATTCCCACTTCAACAAGCGACACCTCGGGAAACCGTTCGAGTACGCAGTAGTTTGAGATCGCAACGCGACCGCCCTCTTTAAGCACCGCCATCTTCTGCCGATGCCTCGAATGGCGCCCGTGCAGAGTCTCGATCCGTCCGCGCGCAGGCGGCTGGCCTCAGACCAGCGTCAGATAGGCTTTTTCGGTCTCGCGGGCCTTGAACTGACGCTGCAGTTCAGTCATGGCGGCCTCTGTCCGGGCCACAACCATTACGCCGCTCGTATCCTTATCCAACCGATGCACAATGCCGGCCCGCTCGATCGCGCCGAAAGCCGCATCATGAAACAGCAGCGCATTGACCAGCGTTCCCGATTCGTTGCCGGCCGCCGGATGAACAACCAGTCCGGCCGGCTTATTCAAAACCAGCACCGACTCATCCTCATAGAGAATGTTAAGCGGAATCTCCTCGGGAAGAATTTCACCCGAACGCTCCTCCGGCAGCGCCCAATGGATTTCATCACCGGACTTCAGCTTCTGGTTTGGTTTACAGGGCTTCCCGTTAACCCGAACCATCTCGGCATCAATCAGGCTTTTCCATTGCGAGCGCGACTGCTCCGGCACCCTCTGCCCCATAAAAGCATCCAACCGGACATTCCCCTGCCCCGCATCCACTGTAATCTGTCCATCCATCGCGATCTTCCTGACGTGTTTTCATCCCTGAATTTCCAACATTATCAGGATTTCAATCTGTGTAAATCTGCGTAGTCTGTGGATTGTAATTTTCTTTGAGGAGCAAACAGGTGGATATTCAAGCAGAACTGATTTCAATCGGCAACGAGTTGCTCAGCGGACGCACGCTCAACACCCATGCACAGGATCTCGGCGGCGCCCTTTCAGCCATCGGTCTCCAACTCGTTCGCGACACCACCATTCCCGACGATATTGCCACCATCCAAAGCGCCGCAAAAGAAGCTCTCGACCGAACCGCCCTCATCTTTATAAGCGGAGGTCTCGGCCCGACGATCGACGATATCACGCGCGACGCCGTTGCCGGCCTGCTGAAACAGGAAATCATACTTGATCGCCCCAGCGTCGACGCCATTGCCAAACGCTTTGAGCTGCGCGGCTATCCCATGACGCCGGCCGCCGAGCGCCAGGCGCTCGTACTTGAAGGAGCCGCAGTACTCCCGAATCCAGCCGGATGCGCCCCCGGCCAGCGCTTCGACCTGCCCGACAACCAAACCCTCTTCGTTCTCCCCGGCCCGCCCCATGAGTTTAACGCCATCCTCGACGAGGAAATCATTCCCTGGCTGAAAACCCGCTATGCCGGAGCCCGCCCAAAACTCGTCCGCATCATTAAAACCAAAGGCATCGGCGAATCAAGTATCGTCACCATGCTGGAGGACGCCGAATTCGATGCAGGACATATTGATCTTGGATTCTATCCGGGCATGGGCAAGGTGGAAATCCGGCTCACCGCGCACCCCGATCTTGCAACAGAAGTGGAAAACGCCGCCGCAACCCTGCGCAACCTGCTGGCCGGCCACCTCGACCCCGAGGCGTAGTCACTTCCTGCGGATCAGCGCGGCAAAGGCGCCGTCGGTCTCGGATTCCGGAGGAAAGCACTTCCCGGTTTTCACCATCCGGAATCCGGGATGATCGCTGACCCAACGCGCAATGAGATCTTCGTTTTCCTCGGTCTCAAGACTGCAGGTGCTATAAACTAGCCGGCCTTTTTCCTTCAGCATTCCCGCACATGCAGTCAGAATTTCATACTGCAGCGCCGCAATTTTTTCGATGCGCCCCGAGTCGATCCGCCAGCGGGCATCGGCGCGCCGGCGCAGTACGCCGGTATTCAGGCAGGGTACATCCAACAGGATGGCGTCGAACCGCCGGTCTTTCAGCGCTTCTTCCGGGCGGCGGGCATCGCCCTGAACGATTTCCACCCAATCCATCCTCAACCGCTGACGGTTTTCCTCCAGCACCTTGATACGGTCCGCGTGCAGATCCATCGCCACCAGCGATCCCCGGCCGGCCATCCGACCGGCCATCATCGCGGTTTTGCCTCCCGGCGCAGCGCACGCATCGAGCACTGCTTCGCCGGCCCGCGGCGCCAGCAGATCCACCGAAACCGATGTAGCCGGATCCTGAATGGTAAACCAGCCCTCGGCATAGCCGGGCACTTTTTTCACGGCAATGCCGCGCGGGAGCACGAGAAAGATTTCACGATCGGAAAACGGGTGCAGCAGCGGCTCAATATCGGCTTCACGCAGTTTATCGACAAATTCCCCCGCATCGACGGCTGACTGGTCGACCCGCAAGGTCGTGGCCGGCGGCAGGTTGTCCCACTCGGCAAGACGTTGGGCATCGTCGCGCCCATACTGTTTTTCCCAGCGCTTCAACAGAAACTCCGGATGAGAAAGCCGGATATGCGCCGGTTGCTGTTCGAGATCCTTCAAAACCGCATCACGCTCACGCTGCGCCCGGCGCAGAACAGCATTCACCATTTTGGCCGCGCCGGTTCCGCCGGATCGATCCTTGGCAGCATCTACGGTTTCATTGATGGCGGCATAGGATTCGACCTCCATGAACAGCAACTGGTAGAGCCCGACATGCAGCACGGCCTTTACAAAGGCAGAGGGTTCTTTTTGAACCCAGCGCGATTCCAGCCAGTTCAGGACGGCCAGATTACGAACAACTCCGTTCACGACTTCCAGAATGAAGGCGTGATCCTGTGTGATCCGGGCAAGCTGGCGGTCGGGAAAACTTCCCAGTTCAAACCATTCCGCGACAATACGTGCCGCCGTCAAACGACTGTTTCTTTTTTCGGCCATGGAATCCTTTCCTGAAAATGCGGCGCCACTCTATCGGTTTCCGTCGGATTGGAAAGCTAAAGCCAAGTGTAAGCGCAATGAAACATCTGCCGGCCCGCCATTGGCGTTTTTCAATGACCGGACGGGAAATCAACTGTGATTCCTAAAAGATCTGGCCGGGAAACTCGACCAGCGGCAGCTCCACGCTGACCTGCCTTTTTTCCTCGCGCTCAATCACAAAAAACAGGCTGTCACCAACGGAATGATTAAAGATGGCCCGCAGGACATCATATTCATTCTTCATGGGCTGCCCATCGACCGAAATCACGCGATCGCCGACCTGCAGACCGGCTTCGGCCGCCGGCGTTTCGCGCCAGACACGCGTGACCTTCAGGCGGTTGTCCCCGTCGACTCCGTAGGTTCCGAAGGAGGCGCCCACCCAGGGCCACTCATGCTTACCGTTATCAATCAGCGACTTGGCAATGACCATGCCCAGATTGGAAGGAACAGCAAAGGCAATCCCGATACCCTTTTCCTGTGCTTCAGATAGAATCGCCGCATTAATGCCCACCAGCCGTCCATCCACATCGATCAGCGGTCCTCCGCTGTTGCCTTCATTGATGGCCACGTCGGTCTGGATAAAATCCTCATAGGGCAGCACTTCGATCCGGCGGCCTTTCTGGCTGACGTGCCCGACGGTGGCGGTACTCTGCAGGCTGAACGGAGAACCGATGGCGATCACCATTTCGCCCACCCGCAAGGCATCGGAATCGCCAAACTGTACTGCCGGAAAGATCTGATTCTCCACGCCCTCGATCTTCAGGACCGCCAGATCGGTTGCCTCGTCATGTCCCACTTCAGTTACCGAAAGTTTGGTCCCATCCTGCAGGACAATTTCAATCCACTGCGCATCCTGAATCACATGATAACTGGTCATGATATAGCCGCGCTCATCGATGATTACGCCCGACCCTTCGCCGGCCAGCTGTTCCGGCACGTAGCGATATTCCCGAACAAACCCGAACGGATCGCGCTGGACAACCGTACGGACAATCTTGGTCTTCTCCGTACGAATCACGACTACCGACGGCATCACCTTTTCAACGGCATCGGCGATGGCGTTGCTGAGGTCGCGTGCCACATTTTTTTCCAATGCCGGAAGCTGACGCGGGGCAAAAAGACTGATCGGCGGCTCCTCCTGCGGTTGCGAAAGCGGTTCACCCCGGTGCCGGTGCCACGCCGAATAAGCGCCGAGAAACACCAGACCACCGCAAAGCACAATCAGCAGCCAGCGGGAACGCACGCTCATTCCTCCACCTCAAACGGCACTTCGGTCAATTCGCCGTTCTTCTTCACCAGCTTTTCGACCCGCTGTTCAACTTCGTTGAGCTTTTTCGTACACACATCAACCAGACCGGACCCCTCTTCAAAATGCCGGATCATCTCCTCGAGGCTCAGCGTTCCGCCTTCCATCTCCTCGACAAGCAGCTCCAGCCGCTCAAGCGACTGCTCGAAGTCCACCTTCTTTTTTTCCGCCATATCCGCCTCCGTAAAATCTTCGTTTACTCTTTTTCCGCCACATTGGAAATCACTTTACCCTCTGCGAACTGGGTAACCAGCCGATCTCCGGGCTTCAGCGCCGCCGCGCTGCGAATCACGTTGCCATCCGGCGTGCGTGTCAGGCTGTATCCCCGCCCCAGCACCGCCAGCGGATTCAGCATGCGCAGCTGACTCTCCAGCCTGCTGACGACCTGCCGCTTTCGCTCAAGCTCGGATTCCATTCGATGCCGCATGGTCATGCCCATCTCATCAATATGCTGATGGCTCTGCCGGGTCGCTGACTGCAGCAGATGCGATATCTTCACGCGCGCCGCATCAAGCCGCTGCCCCTGACGGCCGGCCCCAAAACGCAGTAGATCGGCCATACGCACGTCGGCCGACCGAACGGCCTGCCGATATTGCCGCACCAGATTTTCCGGCTCACGGAATACATAACTGTGCGCCTGCCGGTTCAGCCGCAGCCGGAAATCCTGCACCATGCCTTTCAGGCCCTGGCGCAGCCGCCGGTCATACAACGCAATGCGTTCCTCCAGCTCGCTTTTTTCACGCACGGCAAGCTCGGCGGCGGCCGACGGCGTCGGCGCCCGCACATCCGCCACAAAGTCCGCGATGGTAAAATCGATCTCGTGGCCCACGGCCGAAATGACAGGAATCCCGGAACGCGCAATGGCCCGGGCCACCACCTCTTCATTAAAGTTCCACAGATCCTCGATGCTGCCGCCGCCCCGGCCGACAATCATGACATCAATGTCATCGCGGGTATTCAGATAATCAATCGCCTTCACAATCCCCAACTCGGCGCCGGCCCCCTGCACCTTCACCGGAATAAGCAGAACCGCGATATTCGGAAAACGGCGCGTCAGCACGTTTATGATATCCCGAACGGCGGCACCGGTGGGCGAAGTCACCACGCCGATCTTACGCGGCATGAGCGGCAGCGGCTTTTTCCGGCCCGAATCAAACAATCCCTCCGCCGCCAGCCGGGCCTTAAGCTTTTCAAACTGTTCCTGAAGGTTGCCTTTTCCGGCCTCCTCCATTTCCGATGCGATCAGCTGGTAACGGCCCGACGCTTCGAAAACGCTCGGATGAGCGTACATCTGGACCTTTATTCCATCTTTCGGGCGAAAGGTTACCCGAGCATTGTCGTTGCGGAACATGGCACAGGATACAGCGGCGGATTCGTCCTTGAGCGTAAAATACCAGTGGCCGCTGGAATGGATCGTCACGCGCGAAAGCTCGCCTTCCACCCACACGTCGCCCACGCCGCTTTCCAGCACCATGCGCGCCTTGCGGTTGACCTCCGCCACGGAATAAACTTTGCGATCAGCCCCCATCGAAACGATCAGTCCTCCAGCCGGATGCGTACCCGCTCAATACTCCGGGCATGGCCCGTTTTCATATCGACATCCACGATCGCACCCTCAAGGGTCGGATCACCTTTGGCGACATCGAATTTCTGCGGCACACCGGTCAGGAATTTTCTGATGACCGGCTCCACCTCTCGGCCCAGTACGGAATCCTTCGGGCCGGTCATTCCGAGATCGGTAATATAGGCGGTTCCCTTGGTAAAAACGGTTTCGTCCGATGTCTGGCAGTGGGTATGGGTTCCGAAAACGGCGGAAACGCGACCATCGAGAAAGCGCCCCATCGCCATGCGTTCCGACGACGCCTCGCCATGCATGTCCACAAAAATCACCTTATCGTTTGCCAGCTCGCCCTTGAGCATCCGCTCAATCTGCTGAAAGGGGCATTCATAGTTGGGCTGCATGAAAACACGGCCGATCAGCTGAACAACCGTCACGGTTCCCTCCGGCGTGTCAACGCGTACATAACCGCGTCCGGGCGCGCCCTTCGGCAGATTCGCCGGACGCACCACCGCCGATTCCATGTCGATCCCCGCAACCATTTCACGGCTGTCCCAGCAGTGGTCGCCCAGCGTGACCGCGTCGGCGCCGGCACCGAGCAGGGCCTGAGTGATCTCCGGCGACGGCCCGCGGCCCGATGCGGCATTTTCACCGTTGGCGATCACGAAATCGACCTCGCCATCATTCTTCATCCGACCGGCAATCTGATTAAAGGCATTTCGCCCCGGCCGCCCCACGATGTCTCCTACCAATAAAACTTTCATAATTCCTCATTTCAATAATCGCTGAGGAGTGTACAGAAACGGCCTGACGTGTCGAGCACTCCACGCAACCGGCACCAAACACAAGCCGCAAGTACATTTTAATATTTTTATTCATTTTTTCTTAAGCAAATTTTATTTTCCCATTTCGAAGTTTTATCGATTTAGTTGTTTCTGCTCCCCCGTGAATATGGTAGCACACCCTCTCTATTTGAGAATCGTAAGTGTTGGGGTATAGGGAGTAATGAAACAGGCAGCCAATTTTTTCCGAATTGTTTTTCATGACATTCATGATGCCGTATTTGTCAGCACTCCGGAAGGGAATGTGATCTACATGAATCCATCGGCCGCCTCTCTGACCGGCTACTGCGTGGATGAAACCGGTCGCGTTACATCCCGCAAACTGCTCCCCGAAGCGGCTGAGCTGACCCGGCATAAAAACGATGGTCAGTTCCTGAAAACCAAGCTGGCCCGCGTTGACGGATCGCACCACTACGCCGACCTGCATTGGAATGAAGTCGAGTTTTCCGGGATGCGGTTTGTTCGTCATATTTTACGCCATCGCCCCTCCTGCGACTCCATCGTTACTAGGGTGGAAGAGATACTGAAATCAGAAGACACCATGGCCCTCCTGCTCATGAACCTCATGGAACACATGACGGACATGATCTATTTCAAGGATACCCAGTCGCGCTTTATCATGGTTAACAAAGCCTTCTGCGAAAGAACCGGAGCCAATCCGGAGACCGTGGCCGGCCGTTCCGATGAAGATCTGTTTGCCGAGGCCCACGCTCGGAAAGCCTTTGAGGATGAGCAGAAAATTATCGCCACAGGAAATCCGCTGATTTCCGTCGAGGAAGAAGAGATCTGGCCCGATGGACGAACCAGCTGGGTTTCCTCGACGAAGCTTCCTCTGCGCAATGAAATGGGAGAGATTATCGGGACCTTCGGCGTTTCGCGCGATATTTCCGAGCGCAAGGCGATGGAGGCGGAGCTGCATGATGCACGCATCAAGGCGGAAGAGGCGGCCGTAGCCAAAAGTGCCTTTCTGGCCAACATGAGCCATGAAATCCGGACACCGCTGAATGCCGTGGTCGGGATGAGCGACCTGCTGGCGGAAACGAAATTGTCCGATGAACAGAAAGAATGCGTGGCAACCATCAGCAACAGCTCCACCATCCTGCTCGACATCATCAACGATATTCTCGACATCTCTAAGATTGAGGCGGGAAAACTCCAGCTGGAAGCCGTCCCGTTCAACCCGGTGCAGATCATTGAAAAAGCCGTCGACATTGTTGCTCCGCTGGCCGATGACCGCAATCTGGAGCTGATGCACTATTTTCACGGAACGCTGCCCCATATGGTGATCGGCGATCCCGTCCGACTCCAGCAGATCCTGCTGAATTTGCTGAGCAACGCCATTAAATTTACGACCAAAGGAGAAATCCTGATCGATGTTGAATGTATTCCTGAACAGGATGGCCAGTCTGAAATCCGCATATCCGTGCAGGACACCGGAATCGGCATGAGTCAAGAAGAGGCTGAGCGCGTCTTCCGCCCGTTTGAACAGGCTGATTCTTCCGTGACCCGGAAATACGGCGGGACCGGACTGGGCCTCTCGATCTGTCGCCGGCTCGTTAATATGATGGGCGGAGAGCTGACCCTGAGCAGCGAGAAAGGCGTGGGATCCCGCTTCTTCTTTTCCATCACGGTTCAGGAATCGGAAACCGGAAACACCGCGCGACAGGGCCACGACATTCTGAAAGGGCGTCGACTTCTGGTGGTTGATGACAATGATACCAACCTGAAGATTATCCGGCACGAGCTGAACAAGGCGCAGATTACCCCGATTCTCTGCTCTTCGGCAAAGGAAGCCCTCAGCCGGCTGGACTCGGGTGCTCAGGTCGATATGGCCCTTCTCGATTACAACATGCCGGAGATGAGCGGCGGCATGCTGGCCGCCCGTCTGCGAACACAGGAAAACTTTGCTGCTCGGCCGATTATGATTCTCAGTTCCAGCGGCTGTCCGCGGGACGAGGATGCCGAAGTGGTCGACCGATGGATGACCAAACCCGTTAAAGGCCAGATGCTGAGGGACGCAATTTTCGAGCTCTTCGCCACAAATAGAGAATCGCTGCGGCAACAACCTTCCGAGCCGGATCCATCGAACGAAGAAATGCCTCCTCCGTCCATCCGCATCCTAGTAGTTGAAGACAACAAGGTGAATCAGATGGTCACCCTGCGCATACTCTCCAAACTGGGATACCAGGCCGATCTGGCAAGCAACGGGCAGGAAGCCGTCGAGGCCGCATTGAATATTTCCTATGATCTCATCCTCATGGACATTCAGATGCCGGATATGGACGGGCTGGAAGCCACCCGCGAAATCCGAGGCAGGCTGCCGGATTCCACGAAGCCCCGGATTATCGGACTCTCTGCACACGCCTTGAGCGATAGTCGTTCCAAGGCCCTCGCGGCAGGAATGGATGACTACCTGAATAAGCCGGTCAAAATCGTCGAACTGAGGCAGATGCTGATCAACCATCCGGACTGATCAAGCAGCGGAACCGAAAGCTTTTAATCACACGCTGGTTCTGAATCGCAGTACGCGCTCCAGGCATCCAGCAGCTCCCGCGCCGGACCGGCGATAGCCTCATCCTTATCCTGACTGAACTGCGTGAAGGCATTCAGCAGGAGCTCGCTGGGTTCCAGAAAGGACAGATTATAAGCAATCTCCCGCCGCACATTGAGTGTCCGCATGGACCTGCTTTCATAGAATGGAACAAAAGGAATCCGGTCCTGCACCTCATAGCTCTCTTGGCCATCATCCCGGGCATATTGCTGTATGATCGCATTCTCGATATACCCGACGCTGATTCCATCCGGCAGCAGATGCTCATCATATCCACACCCGGTCCCGCAGATCAGAACGGGACCGCCCATCGCAGCGAGGAGCTCTTCCACCACCGCATTGAAATCATTACTGACCGAATCGGAATTATTGGTAAACGACCAATTTACCTGCACGGACGGATTAGATTGCAGCAGCGCCACAATGTCATCCCAGACATCTGCACGCACTTCGGCTGACAACTCTGTCCGTCCCATTTCAAGCGCCCGCTCCAGCGCGGTCTCCGTGCCGAATCGGGCCAGAAAATGGGCCGCATCACAACGCACCGAGGCATCCGGATGCTGCGAATAATGAAGCAGCAGCGTTTCCGCGGCAGCGACCATATTGGAGTCGGAACTGAGACAGAACTCGTCAAAATACGGTTTTACCGGTGCACGGGAATGAGATTCACTAAAAACCTCATGCATCAAGGAATAATATCGGTATCCGACGTTTTCGGATGGGTACCGATGGCAACAGCCCGCCAGAACGGCAGACAGTCCGAGAAAAACGCTTACGACTCGCATGTTCCAATGCATCAACCCAACTCCATGTCTGTGTCAGAGACACGGTGCCAGCGAAGATCGGAACATACAAATGCAAATACCTTCCGAGCCGTGACTATTCCTCACGAAGCTTCAGTAATCTTGCCTTTTCCACGAGCCGTACAAACTCGGCACGATAGCCTTCATCATCGGAACCGCGGGCACTGCGCGCCCGCTGAATAATCCGGGAATAATCCGCATTGCCACGGTATTCGGAATTGCGTAGCAGGAGCCCGAACTCCGCCACCTCGCTGGCAAACTGAAAATTCCGCGAGGGCGCATCACTGATAAGATCGGACATTTCAACGGACCGGACCAGCAGACGGCTCTTGTCTGCGCCGGGCAGCTTATATCTCAGCTTAACCGTCATCAGGTCATCGCTTTCAACCAGCTGGGTTTTCTGATACATCAGATCATCCGCCTCCGGCACCTTTTCGCTGGAGCCAGCCGGAATCAGCTCATAGAGCGCCGTCACGGAATGGCCCGCACCCAACTCGCCGGCATCCTTCGAATCATCATTAAAATCCTCCTGGGCCAGCAGGCGGTTTTCATATCCGATCAGACGGTAGGCCTTCACCTGCGACGGGTTAAACTCAACCTGAACCTTCACATCCTCCGCAATCGTCAGCAACGTTCCGCCCATCTCCGTAATGAGTGTTTTGCGGGCTTCGAGAATATCGTCGATATAGGCATAGTTCCCATTACCGCAATCCGCCAGCTGCTCCAGTTTTGAATCCTTCAGGTTTCCGCTCCCGAACCCGAGCACCGTCAGGTAGACGCCGGACTCCCGCTGCCCTTCAATCAGCCGGACCAGCTCACCGTCAGAGCTGACGCCCACATTAAAATCGCCGTCCGTCGCCAGAATGACCCGGTTATTTCCGTTGCGGATGAAACTCTTTCGCGCCACCTTATAGGCCAGTTCAATGCCCTCGCCGCCGGCTGTCGATCCGCCGGCCTGCAGCTGTTCAATGGCATCAACAATCCGGTCCCGATCCGCCGTCGGCTCAAGTACGAGTCCGGCGGCGCCGGCATAGACCACAATCGAAACGCGATCCTCCGGGCGCAGCTGATCAACCAGCAGATTCATTCCGGCTTTGAGCAAGGGCAGCTTGTCCGGCTCCTCCATCGACCCCGAAACATCCAGCAGGAACACCAGATTGTTCGGAGGAAGATCACTCGTATTCACCTTGACGCCCTGCAGACCAACCATCGCCAGCTGATGCCCCGCATTCCACGGACATTCCGCCACTTCCAGCGAGATCGAAAACGGGTCATCGCCTTCCGGTTCCGGATAGTCATACACGAAATAGTTGATCATCTCTTCAATCCGGACCGCATCCGGCGGCGGCATCCGGTTTTCATTCAGGAAGCGTCGAACATTCGCGTAGGCCGCCCGATCCACATCAATCGAAAAGGTCGACAACGGATTATTCATCGACATCATAAACGCATTTTCAGGAATCCGGTTATACTGTTCGGTATCATGCCCGGCTGAAGCGTTGCGCAAACCGGTCATGGCATAGCGCTCATACCGCACCAGCCCATCGGAACCGCCAACCGGAGCTGCCCCGATCAGTCCGGCGCCGGATCCCGATAAATCAGGAAGGAATCGATCCGGCATAACCGCTCCGGAATCTGCGAGAACAGGATCCACATCCGGATCATGATCAATCCGGTCCGGCAACTCGGAATGCACCGGGCGTTTCACCGGAATCGGGGCACGCACGGCCACCTCCGGCTCATCCGGATCACCTGCCTGAAAAGTGACCACCACCGGGGCCGGCGCCTCCTGAGGCAACAGTTTGATAACCACCACACTGCCGGAGAGTACAATAAACAACGCGAAAATGGCCCCTGCGGCCAGTGCCCCCTTCAACTGGGGACTGAACCAGAAATTTCCGGTACCGTTCTCATACGCCCGCGAACGCCGCTGCACGGCATACCAGGGACTCAGCGTTGCAGGTGCCGGTGCGTCAACCAACGCCGCATCCAGCAGCTCAACGGTCTGGCGATGCGCCTCCAGCTCGGCCGCACAGGCGGCGCATCCGTTCAGGTGTTCCTGCAGGATACGGCCCTGCTCTTCCGGCAGCTCGCCATGCAGATAGGCAACCAGCTGCTTTTCAAACTGTCTGCACTTTTTCATGATATCACCCCCGCGTGTCGCAGGCTCTGGGTCAGCTTCTTGGTTGCAGTATGTATGAGGGAGCCGACATACCCCTCCGACCGGTTAATCACTCCGGCAATTTCTTTGTAGGACATCTCCTCCTGCAGACGCAGCACCAGCACCTCCCGCTCCTTCGGACGCAGGGCCTCCAGGTGCTCCATCACCAGCGCATGCCGTTCCTCGCGTTCGCGTTGACGTTCCTCATCGAACGGATCCGGCGGTTCCGGCTCCTGCCCCTTGCGTTCATGAAGGAAACGAAGACGCGACTCCTTGCGGATCAGGTCCACCGCGGCATTATGCGCCGTCCGGAAAAGCCATCCCTTCACAGGCAGCCCGCGTTGCGTGATCCGGCTCCAGTTGCTGTGGAATCGGATAAATGTATCCTGCACCACATCCTGCGCGGCATCCGCATTGTTCAGCACCCGCGTGGCATAACGCAATAAAGCAGCCTGATACTGGCTCATAACCTCCTCCATCGTCTGATCATCCGGCCGGATTTCGGCGGATGGGGAAACCTGTCCGATCATTCCTTGATCCTTTTTATCGTCATTTTTCATGGAGGATACGTCTGTTCTATGCATGCCCTTTGAGCAAAATTCAACTAATCTGTCGGGAGTTTTAATGGTTGTTCCCCGAGCAGCCTCACAGCCAGTTCAAGAGTCTCGGCAATCCTGTTCCAGCCGGAGCGATGGTGTTCCACGTTGCGGAATCTCTGCGGTTTCCCGATAATCGCGGTTACACGATGCGGTCGAGGCAAACGCCGCGATGCCGGCCACGCCTCAAAGGTTCCCCGCAGATAATACGGAATCACCGGCACATCGGTTCCCGCCACCAGCATTCCGACACCGGACTTGAAACGCGCAATCTCCCCGGTTCGAGATCGCGTTCCCTCCGGAAACAGAATCAGCCCGCAGCCGTCGGAGAGAAGTCGCTCACGAAGGGTTATCAGCGGCACGCCGCCGCTCCCGTCGCGCGCCATGGGGAGTACATTCAGGAACATGCCCGACAGATAGGCTGTCGTCCGGAACCGGAAGAACGTATCGCCGGCAGCCACCGGAAAGATCAGGTGATTCATGGAAACCGGAAGGAGTGATCCGACAACCAATGCATCGAGATGGCTGGAATGGTTACCAACCAGCACAAACGGAGGATGAAGCGGAAGGTTTTCCTTCCCGGAGATACGCAATCGATGAACCGTATGCAGGTAGGTTCTCATCAGCCCCCAGCGAAGCGCGCAGGTGGATGCCCCGATTACACCATGTTCGCGCCGAATGCTCCTAAATCGCTCTTTTGGAGGAAGATCCTGATCCTTCGCAGCTTTATAATGCCACGCCTCCACTATCCGCCTCCATGGAAGATGCGGACCGGCTGATCCAGGCCGATTCCCATGAAATAACCGACATAATGGAAAAACGCCGGAGCCACCAGCAGCAGGCTGTCGAACCGGTCCAGCAGGCCGCCATGCCCCGGCAGCACATGCCCCATGTCCTTGACGCCCAGATCGCGCTTAATCGACGAAATCACCAGATCGCCCAACTGACCCGCCAGACTGATAATCACCCCCAGCCCGATCAAGCGGGAAAGATGATCCATCTCGGTACCGCGGAAAACCGCCGATCCCATAACGGAAACCAGCACAACCGTTCCAGACATGGCTCCCAGCATTCCGGCCAGTGTTTTATTGGGACTCACTGCTGTCCAAAACAGCAAATAGGTTAGGTTTGACCTGCTGATTTCTCTCGGGGAAAGAGTCTTTGATCGCTGTTTTTCAA